>JALCNW010000009.1 GCA_022649305.1 Enterobacter sp. | reverse complement strand
CAGGTCGCAGTACTCTTTCTTCACTTCGCCCAGCACGCGCACACCAAGACCTGGCCCCGGGAACGGGTGACGATACAGCATGTCGTACGGCAGACCCAGCTCCAGGCCAATCTTACGCACTTCGTCTTTAAACAGCTCACGCAGTGGTTCAACCAGGCCCATTTTCATCTCTTTCGGCAAGCCGCCCACGTTGTGGTGAGATTTGATCACGTGCGCTTTACCGGTAGCAGATGCTGCGGATTCGATCACGTCAGGATAGATGGTGCCCTGCGCCAGCCATTTCACGTCTTGCAGACGCAGCGCCTGTTCGTCGAACACTTCAACAAACACGCGTCCAATAATTTTACGCTTGGCTTCTGGTTCGTTTTCGCCTGCCAGCGCGGTCAGGAAACGTTCTTCACCTTCGACGTGAACGATGTTCAGACCAAAGTGGTCACCGAACATATCCATAACCTGCTCAGCTTCGTTCAGACGCAGCAGGCCGTTATCCACGAAGACGCAGGTCAGGTTTTTACCGATGGCGCGGTGCAGCAGCATAGCGGTCACAGAGGAGTCAACGCCACCGGACAGGCCGAGGATGACTTTGTCGTCGCCAACCTGCTTGCGGATACGCTCAATGGCATCGTCGATGATTTTGGCCGGGGTCCACAGTGCTTCACACTGGCAAATATCGCGTACGAAGCGGTCCAGCATGCGCATACCCTGACGGGTGTGGGTCACTTCTGGGTGGAACTGCACGCCGTAGAAGCGTTTTTCTTCGTTGGCCATAATGGCAAACGGGCAGGTCTCGGTGCTGGCAACGGTCACAAAGTCGGACGGAATAGCCGTGACTTTATCGCCGTGGCTCATCCACACGTCCAGCAGCGGTTTACCCTCTGGGGTCAGGGAGTCTTCGATACCGCGAACCAGGGCGCTGTCGGTCAGTACTTCGACCTGCGCGTAACCAAATTCACGCTCGTTAGAGGCTTCAACATGGCCGCCGAGCTGCATCGCCATCGTCTGCATGCCGTAGCATACGCCGAAGACCGGAACGCCTGCTTCAAACACGTACTGCGGTGCGCGCGGGCTGTTGTCTTCGGTAGTGCTTTCCGGGCCGCCAGAAAGAATAATACCGCTTGGGTTGAATTCACGGATTTGGGCTTCCGTGACATCCCATGCCCACAGTTCACAGTAAACGCCAAGTTCACGTACGCGACGTGCCACCAGTTGCGTGTACTGAGAGCCGAAATCCAGGATAAGAATGCGATGTTTATGAATATTTTCCGTCATTGACGATAATTCCGAGGCAAGTGAAACAAAGCGCCCGGCATCAAGCCGGGCGCGGAAACTTATCAGGAGCCTAAACGGTAGTTCGGGGACTCTTTGGTGATGGTCACGTCATGAACGTGGCTTTCCTGGATGCCCGCACCGCTGATACGTACGAATTCCGCTTTAGTCCGCAGCAGATCGATGGTACCACAGCCGGTCAGACCCATACAGGAACGCAGGCCGCCCATCTGCTGGTGGATAATCTCTTTCAGATGGCCTTTATACGCCACGCGACCTTCGATACCTTCCGGTACCAGTTTGTCAGCGGCATTATCGGTCTGGAAGTAGCGGTCTGAGGAACCTTTGGACATCGCGCCCAGTGATCCCATGCCACGATAGGATTTATAAGAACGCCCCTGGAACAGTTCGATTTCGCCTGGGGATTCTTCGGTACCAGCCAGCATAGAGCCGACCATCACCACAGCCGCACCGGCCGCGATGGCTTTGGCAATATCGCCAGAGAAGCGGATGCCGCCATCGGCAATAACAGGAATACCGGTGCCTTCAAGCGCCTCTACCGCGTCAGAAACCGCGGTGATCTGCGGAACGCCTACACCAGTGACGATACGGGTCGTACAGATAGAGCCAGGACCGATGCCCACTTTAACTGCGCTGCAACCGGCTTCTGCCAGTGCACGCGCACCAGCACCGGTCGCCACGTTGCCGCCGATGATTTGCAGGTCAGGATATTTTGCACGAGTTTCACGAATACGTTGCAGAACGCCTTCGGAATGACCGTGAGAGGAGTCAATCAGCAGCACGTCAACGCCCGCAGCAACCAGCGCATCAACACGCTCTTCGTTGCCAGCGCCTGCGCCAACCGCCGCGCCAACGCGCAGACGGCCATGCTCGTCCTTACAGGCGTTTGGTTTACGTTCTGCTTTCTGGAAGTCTTTCACGGTGATCATGCCGCGCAGATGGAAGCTGTCGTCAACAACCAGCGCCTTCTCAACGCGTTTTTCGTGCATTTTAGCCAGCACGACGTCGCGGGTTTCGCCTTCGCGCACGGTAACCAGGCGCTCTTTCGGCGTCATGTACACGCTAACAGGCTGGTTCAGGTCGGTGACGAAACGCACGTCACGACCGGTGATGATACCCACCAGTTCATAATCTTCAGTCACTACCGGGTAGCCCGCAAAGCCGTTACGCTCGGTCAGCGCTTTGACTTCATGCAGGGTGGTCGTTGGCAGAACAGACTGTGGGTCAGACACGATACCGGACTCATGCTTCTTCACGCGGCGCACTTCTTCTGCCTGGCGTTCGATAGACATGTTCTTGTGAATAAAGCCGATGCCACCTTCCTGTGCCAGGGCGATAGCCAGGCGCGCTTCAGTCACGGTGTCCATTGCAGCAGAGAGCATAGGAATGTTCAGGCGAATGGTTTTAGTCAACTGCGTGCTGAGATCGGCAGTATTCGGCAGAACGGTGGAATGAGCGGGAACGAGGAGGACGTCGTCAAACGTCAGTGCTTCTTTAGCAATACGTAGCATGGGCAATATCTCTGACCTGGGGGGTTAAATATTGCCGTGGCATTATACAGAGCGTAACCGATTGCATCTACACTTTTTTATAAAAAATGCTTGCGATCGTGTCTCAGCGGGTTACTATCGACTGAATAACCTGCTGATTTAAAATTTGATCTCGCTCACATGTTATCCTCTCAGACTCCCTCAATTTTTACCGTTAGCCGCCTTAATCAATCGGTTCGTTTGCTGCTTGAGCAGGAAATGGGACAGGTTTGGATCAGCGGTGAGATTTCTAATTTTACGCAGCCGTCATCCGGGCATTGGTATTTTACGCTTAAAGATGACAATGCCCAGGTTCGCTGTGCGATGTTTCGCAACAGCAATCGACGGGTGACGTTTCGGCCCCAGCATGGCCAGCAGGTTCTGGTTCGCGCCAATATAACTCTGTATGAACCGCGCGGTGATTATCAAATCATCGTCGAAAGCATGCAGCCTGCGGGCGAAGGCTTGCTCCAACAAAAATACGAGCAGTTGAAAGCGAAGCTGGTGGCAGAAGGTCTGTTCGATCAGCAGTTTAAAAAGGCGCTTCCCTCTCCGGCGCATTGCGTCGGTGTTATCACCTCGAAAACCGGTGCAGCACTGCATGACATCCTGCATGTGTTGCAACGTCGTGACCCTTCCCTGCCCGTCATCATCTATCCGACCGCGGTTCAGGGAGACGATGCGCCAGGTCAGATTGTCAGGGCCATAGAACGGGCAAACGCACGTAAAGAGTGTGACGTCCTCATTGTTGGACGCGGTGGCGGTTCCCTGGAAGATCTGTGGAGTTTTAACGACGAGCGTGTGGCACGAGCGATTTTTGACAGCCTTATCCCTGTTGTGAGCGCAGTGGGACACGAAACTGACGTAACGATTGCCGATTTTGTATCGGACTTGCGCGCCCCGACCCCGTCGGCCGCCGCCGAGGTAGTCAGTCGTAATCAGCTTGAACTGCTACGCCAGATCCAGAACGGACAGCAGCGCCTCGAAATGGCGATGGACTATTTCCTGGCGAACCGTCATCGCCGCTTTACCCAGCTTTATCATCGCCTGCAACAGCAGCATCCACAGCTGCGCCTTGCGCGCCAGCAAACTGTACTGGACCGCCTGCGTCAGCGAATGAATTTTGCGCTGGATAATCAGCTCAAACGTGCCGTTTCCCGCCAGCAGCGCAGCGTTCAGCGTTTGAACCAACAAAACCCGCAGCCAAGGATCTATCGCGCCCAGACCCGCATTCAGCAGCTTGAATATCGTCTGGCCGACAACCTGCGTGCGCGTTTGAGCACCACGCGTGAGCGGTTCGGCAATGCCGTGACCCATCTCGAAGCCGTTAGCCCGCTCTCCACGCTGGCGCGAGGTTATAGCGTGACAACGGATACCGCTGGCAAAGTGCTTAAGCAGACTCAACAGGTTAAAACTGGGGATGTACTCACGACCCGTCTGGCAGACGGATGGGTAGAAAGCGAAGTGAAAGGCGTTACGCCGGCTAAAAAAACACGCAAGAAAAAGCCGGTTTAAACCGGCTTTAATTCAACGCGTTTTTTAGAGATCAAACCGTGGCCGTTCTGGCAGAAATAATCAACCGCCCCGCAGGCTTTTAACACCTCAACTGGCTTATGACACTCCGGGCAAAGTGCCTCGAACGCCATTTCCTGATCGCAGGTGTCGCAATGCGCTGAAAGCCCATTGAGCTCAAGCGGGTTGTGGCAGGTGGGGCAATTCACTTCCATAACTTACCTCGCAGACCTTCAACTGACCCGCCCCAGTATCGAGAAGGGTCAGTTAACGTGATTACTTACCTTTTTTGATGTGTTTAATCAAACGCTTACGTTTGCGCATCTGGTTCGGCGTTAAGGTGTTACGCTTGTCGGCAAACGGGTTTTCCCCTTCCTTGAACTGGATACGAATAGGTGTACCCATTACGTCCAGCGATTTGCGGAAGTAGTTCATCAAATAACGCTTGTAGGAATCAGGCAAATCTTTGACCTGATTGCCGTGAATCACGACGATTGGCGGGTTATAACCACCGGCATGCGCATATTTCAGCTTCACGCGGCGACCGCGCACCAGCGGTGGCTGGTGGTCTTCTGATGCCATGGCCATGATACGGGTGAGCATCGCGGTGCTCTGACGACGAGTGGAGCTGTCGTAAGCCTCACGCACGGATTCGAACAGGTTACCCACGCCGCTGCCGTGCAGAGCCGAGATAAAGTGCACGCGTGCAAAGTCGATAAAGCCCAGACGGAAGTCCAGCATCTCTTTCACTTGCTCGCGCACTTCGTTGCTCAGGCCGTCCCATTTGTTAACGACGATGACCAGTGAACGTCCGCTATTAAGGATAAAACCAAGCAGTGACAGATCCTGATCGGAGATACCTTCTCGAGCGTCAATAACCAGCATGACCACGTTGGCATCTTCAATCGCTTGCAGCGTTTTGATAACGGAGAATTTTTCCACCACATCGGTGATTTTCCCACGTTTACGCACACCAGCAGTGTCGATCAGTACATATTCGCGCTCGTCACGCTGCATCGGAATATAGATGCTATCTCGCGTGGTGCCCGGCATGTCGTAAACGACGACACGATCTTCGCCGAGAATACGGTTGGTCAGCGTAGACTTGCCCACGTTAGGACGACCCACGATCGCCAGTTTAATTGGCAGATCCTGAGGGTTAAAATCATCTTCTGGTTCTTCTTCACCAGCGGCAGCCGCTTCAAACTGTGCCCAATACGCGGCGTCTTCGTCGATTTCTTCCGGTGGGTTGATTTCATCAACCCACGGCATCAGAACGGTTTCGAGCAGGCTGGTGACGCCACGACCGTGAGAAGCCGCGATCGGATAGATTTCGCCCAGGCCTAAAGCCCAGAAATCTGCCACGGCCTGATCGGCATCAATTCCGTCAGTTTTGTTTGCCACCAGGAAGGTTGGCTTTTCACGGGAACGAAGGTGTTTTGCGATAGCAGTATCGGCTGGCATGAGACCCGCGCGGGCATCCACCATAAACAGCACAATATCTGCCTCTTCGATCGCCAGCAGAGATTGTTCTGCCATGCGCGTCTCGACACCATCTTCCGTACCATCGATACCGCCGGTATCGATACAGATAAACTCTCGTCCTTCCACTTCAGCACGACCGTACTTACGGTCACGAGTCAGCCCCGGGAAATCCGCAACCAGCGCATCACGGGTGCGTGTTAAACGGTTAAACAGAGTGGATTTTCCAACGTTCGGGCGCCCGACAAGCGCGACCACAGGTACCATGTTTGAAGCCTCATAAAATTCAAAATAACGTCGCTTTTGCGACGTTTATAAAAACAGTAAAACGGCTCCTGAGTTAACAGGAGCCGTTTATTATACTACAAACGCTACGATTAACGCGTGATTGCGTACAGCGTACCGTCTTTTGCCTGAATCAGCAGCTTGCCGTCCGCGACAACAGGATCGGTCAGGAAGCCTGAGCTATCGACTTTATCCTGTGCAACGAAGCGACCGGTCTCTGGGTCAATCCAGTGCATATAGCCTTCGCTATCGCCCACAACCAGGCTGCCGTTATACAGCGCAGGAGCCGTCAGCAGACGGTGAAGCAGATCGCTTTGCGTCCACAGCGTAACCCCACCATCGGTGTTAAGAGCCAACAACCGATCGTTTTGATCGACCATATAAATACGATTGCCTTCGACAATGAAATCGTTCACGGAACCCAGTTCACGTTTCCACATGACCTGACCGCTACGCAGATCCATCGCTGTCAGATTACCGTTGTAGGCCAGCGCATAGACTACGCCATCAACGATTACCGGCGTGGTGTCTACGTCACTCAGGCGGTCGATTTCAGTCGAACCCGTAGCCTGAGAAATACGTTGCTGCCAAATCAGCTGGCCTTGTTGCATCAACACGGCGTTCACGCGACCGTTATCACCACCAACAATTGCCGCACCAAAAGCCGTAGCCGGTGCAGATTCGCCACGCAGGGACAGTGAAGGCATATCCAGGTTCACGGTCCATTTCACCAGGCCGTCAGCTTCATTCAGTGCCTGCAGCTGGCCGTTGCTGGTGTGGATCAGAACCATGCCGTCACTGACAACCGGACGAGACAGTGCTTCACCCGCTACGCGGGTTTGCCATGCAATAGAACCGTCACTGCTGTTCAGGGCATAAACCTGCGCTTTTTCGCTACCGATGTACACATGCCCACCCGCGACGGTCACACCACCAGAGAGCAGTGCTGGTGAACGAGAGAACCAGCCGTCTTTTTCAGCCAGATTCACAGACCAGACTTCTTTGCCATCATCTGCGTTGAACGCGCGAACGGTACCTTTACGGTCTGCCGCGTAAACCACGCTATCAGCGTAAGCTGGGTGCAGGTTGGAATAAAAATCGCCAATCCCGCTACCTACTGATGAACTCCACGCCGTTGACGGGCTAAATTGGTTTTCAACCGTCGGCAGCGGGGACATTTTTACAACATCTTCTTCGCCACTGAACAGTGAACAACCACTCAATAACGTAACAGAAAGCAGTCCTGGCAGAAGTAATTTACGCAATTGCATCGGGTCCCTCTCAGACGGACAAATTATTTATTTTCATCTGCATCATTTCGCTCAACGCAGGTGAGGCGTTGCTTTTCACACCCGCTTCCCATGCACTGCGCGCGCCTTGTTTGTCGCCTTTGCTGAGCAGTGCTTCACCGCGCAGATCGGCAACAATGGCCGTAAAGCCTTCGCCTTTAATGGTGTCGAGCGTTTTCAGCGCGTCATCTGCTTTATTTTGCTGAACCAGAATACGGGCCAGACGCAGGTTAATGACGGCTTTCAGGTTGTCATCGCTTGCAGCAGAAAGACCCTGTTGAAGCTGTGCAGCCGCTTTGTCCAGTTCGTTCTTATCAACAAATTGCTGAGCAACTTCAAGCGACGCCAGTGCGCCATAAGTATTTTTGTTGTCGGCCGCAAATTTCTGAGCCGCCGCCAGCGTTTGTGGCTGATCGGCACGAATTGCGCTGACCGTATTTTCATAAGTCAGAGAAGCACCACGCGCGGAATCAGCCTGATGGCTGTTCCAGTAGCGCCAGCCCATCAGCGCCCCCACACCTAAAATAACCCCAACAGCCAGGGCTTTGCCGTTTTCAGCAAAGAAGCGTTTGACCGCATCAACCTGGTCGTTTTCGTTCTCGTACATTTCCACGCTGTTCTTCCCCTTAGCCCAGTAAAGTGCGCAAGTGCGCCGCAACGCCGTCCTGCGTTACCGTTGTTTGCTCACCAGAACGCAAGTCTTTTACCACGACTTCGCCAGCAGCCACTTCGGACTCACCCAGCACCAGTGCAATACTTGCGCCCCACTTATCAGCACGGGCAAATTGTTTTTTAAAGTTGCCGCCACCATGGTTGGTCATCAGTTTGACGCCCGGAAGCGCATCGCGCACACGTTCGGCAAACTGCATTGCCGCAGATTGCGTATCCGCACCTGAGGCCACCAGGTATATATCGACAACTGAATCTGCTTTAAATTCCGGATTAACGGCCTGAACCAGCAAAACGAGTCGTTCAAGACCCATCGCAAAGCCTACCGCAGGAGCGGCACGACCGCCAAGTTGCTCAACCAGACCGTCGTAACGACCGCCAGCACAGACGGTGCCCTGAGAGCCGAGACTGGTGGTTACCCACTCAAACACGGTGCGGTTGTAGTAATCCAGACCGCGAACCAGACGCTGATTAACGGTATAAGCAATGCCTGCGGCTTCGAGCAATTGACACAGACCCGCGAAATGCTCGCGGGACTCTTCATCAAGATAGTCACCCAACGCAGGAGCATCGTTCAGAAGCACCTGCACGTCAGGATTCTTAGAATCCAGAACACGCAGCGGGTTGCTGTACATACGGCGTTTGCTGTCTTCGTCCAGCTTTTCCTGATGCTGTTCCAGGAATGCCACCAGCGCATCGCGGTAGTTCGCACGAGCTTCAAGAGAACCAATGGAGTTCAGCTCTAGTGCGACATGTTCAGTAATACCCAGTTCACGCCACCAGCGCGCGGTCAGCATGATAAGTTCAGCGTCAATGTCCGGGCCTTGCAGACCAAAGACTTCGACACCCAGCTGATTAAACTGGCGATAACGACCTTTCTGCGGACGTTCGTGGCGGAACATCGGGCCGATATACCACAGGCGCTGCTCCTGATTGTACAGGAGACCATGTTCGATGCCGGCGCGAACGCAGCCTGCCGTACCTTCAGGGCGCAGAGTCAGGCTATCGCCGTTGCGGTCCTCAAAGGTGTACATCTCTTTTTCAACGACGTCGGTCACTTCGCCGATCGCGCGTTTAAATAACGGGGTCTGCTCTACAATCGGCAAACGGATTTCGCTATAACCGTAGCTGCCGAGCACCTGTTTCAGAGTGCCTTCAATGCGCTGCCAGATGGCGGTTTCGCCAGGCAGATAATCGTTCATGCCGCGGATGGCTTGAATGTTTTTTGCCACGTTTATTCTCTTTCTATTTACAAAAAAACCCGAAGAACGGGCTCAATCATACACGGGAAGCACAAGGCTTCCCATCACGTTATTTTTCAACCTGCTGAATGCTGATTCGCTGTGCTTCATCCAGCATCGTGGCTTTGGCGCGGATGCGCGCTTCAAGCTGGTCGATCATGTTGTTATTATCCAGACGATCTTTACGAATGCCATCTTCATAGAGACCACTTTTCTTGTTACCACCGGTCACCCCAAGGGTTGACACCAGCGCTTCGCCCGGACCGTTCACAACACAACCAATAATAGAGATATCCATCGGGGTTATCAGATCTTCGAGACGTTGCTCTAACGCGTTGACCGTACCGATGACGTCAAACTCCTGACGAGAACAGGTTGGGCAAGCGATGAAGTTGATACCACGAGCGCGGATACGTAACGATTTCAGTATGTCAAAACCGACTTTGATCTCTTCGACCGGATCCGCTGCCAGCGAAACGCGCAACGTGTCACCAATACCTTCGGAAAGCAGCAGCCCCAAACCAATCGCCGATTTAACGGAACCGCTGCGCATTCCGCCAGCTTCGGTAATCCCAAGATGCAGCGGCTGTTCAATCTGTTTTGCCAGCAAGCGATAAGACTCGACGGCCAGGAACACATCAGAGGCTTTTACGCTGACTTTGAACTGATCGAAGTTGAGACGATCAAGATGATCGACATGGCGCATCGCAGATTCCAGCAGAGCCTGCGGCGTAGGTTCGCCATATTTTTCCTGGAGATCTTTTTCCAGCGACCCGGCGTTGACGCCGATACGGATAGGAATGTTTTTATCGCGGGCGCAATCGACTACGGCGCGGATACGCTCTTCGCTGCCAATGTTACCCGGGTTAATACGCAGGCAATCAACGCCATACTCCGCAACTTTGAGCGCAATGCGATAGTCAAAGTGGATATCGGCAACCAGCGGAACGTTGACCTGCTGTTTGATGAGTTTGAACGCCTCAGCGGCATCCATTGTCGGCACGGAGATGCGAACAATGTCCGCGCCCACACGCTCTAATGCTTTGATTTGATTGACCGTCGCTTCAACATCCGTGGTTCGGGTGTTGGTCATCGACTGGACGGCGATAGGTGCACCATCGCCAATCGGCACATTCCCAACGTAAATCCGTTTTGATTTTCTACGTTGAATCGGAGCCTGATTATGCATGAAAAGTCTCCCGCGTTACTCGCCTGTTACTGTGCTGCTGATTGTTCGGCATTAACGGTAAGACGCGCAACCTGGTTAGTTCTGATAAAACGGCTCAGATCGACAGGTTTTCCTTGATACTGGATCTGCACCGCAGCCGGAGCGCCAATTTTAAGCTTATAAGGTGCCTGACCCGTTAGATTTAACGTGCCATCTTTACGTTGCAGGCCACTGAATAGCTTTTTACCTGTCGCGTCAGTCACTTCTAACCAGCAATCGGCAGAGAAATTCATCACCAATGCGTTGGAATCTGCGGGTGTTGCCGCGATGCCAGCTTGATCGGTCGGTAATGGTTGAGTCGTCCCTGTAGACGGTGTCGCCACAGGTGCGGTATCAACATTTGCCTGAGAAGGTGAAACCACTGCGTTTTGCGCAGTGGTTTGGGTCTGGTCCGGTGTAGCGGCTGATTCCTGCAGCGGCACAGGCTCAACGACCTGCGGATCCGCTGCAGCAGTTTGCGGATCGCTTGACGTTCCAGCGCTATCCGTATTCAACGGCACGCTTTGCGCGCCGTCGTTACCGGAATTATTGAGCTCGGCGGAGGACTGATCGGCCATCGTCGTGATCTCTTCCTGCTGCGCTTTGTGATTTTGCCACCACCATGCGCCCGTCAGGCCAATCACCACAAACAGCACCAGCCAGGTAAAGCTCATCAGCCAACCATCGCGTTTTTTACGGCGCTTACCTAAAGAGAAAGTTTGCATCGGTGCAACTTTTGCAGCCCGAATCGGTGCCTGTTTTTCCATCATCGGCAACAGTTCTTCTTCAGGGATTCGCACCAATTTTGCATAAGAGCGGATATACCCACGCAAGAACGTTGAAGCAAGGTCGGCAGGAGCCTTATCTTCTTCAATGTTGCGAACCGTGGAGACTTTCAGGCACAAGCGTTCTGCAACAGCTTGCTGGCTGAGTCCGAGTTGTTCACGGGCGTTGCGAAGACGTACGCCTGTGGAGAGTGCTTCATTTTGATCGTGAGTGGCTTCAGTATTCATTCGCTACAACTACTGGTACGTGTAAATTAGGGTTCAGGTGCCGGTCAGTCACAATGCCACCCGCACCGCGAAACTTCTGGTCAGTTAGCCAATAGACCGACAGTATAAGGCTGTCAGGCCTTAGATGACAGTGCATCCATGCTCACGAGGCTAAACTATTGTTACGACGTTACATACTGCCTTAAAGTCGTAAGAAACGCACCGTAATTATTAATCATTCATAATGAAGTTGATTAATTATTCAGTAAGATTATAAGCCACGGCACCTAACCGCGCCGTGACTGCATCTTGATTAAACCGCTTTAACCTCGATCGTCTCTCCCTGCATGCGCTTGCGCAGCGTGCGTTTGGTACGATCGATGACCTCTCCCGCCAGCTGTCCACAGGCTGCATCGATATCGTCGCCACGGGTTTTACGCACAATGGTTGTAAAACCATAGTCCATCAACACCTTGGAGAAACGGTCGATACGGCTGTTAGAGCTACGGCCATACGGCGCGCCGGGGAACGGGTTCCATGGAATCAGATTAATCTTGCATGGCGTATCTTTCAGCAGGTCTGCCAGCTGATGCGCATGATCGGTTTCATCGTTGATGTGATCCAGCATGACGTACTCAATCGTCACTCGGCCCTGATTGGCGTTGGATTTTTCAAGATAGCGACGGACCGCAGCAAGGAAGGTTTCGATATTGTACTTTTTATTGATAGGTACAATTTCGTCACGAATTTCGTCGTTTGGCGCATGCAAAGAGATGGCCAGCGCAACGTCAATCATATCGCCCAGTTTATCCAGTGCAGGAACAACGCCGGAGGTAGAGAGCGTGACGCGACGCTTAGACAGGCCAAAGCCGAAATCGTCCAGCATGATTTCCATCGCTGGCACCACGTTGGTCAAGTTCAGCAAAGGTTCACCCATCCCCATCATCACCACGTTGGTGATAGGACGAGTACCCGTGATTTTTGCTGCACCAACAATTTTCGCTGCACGCCATACCTGGCCGATAATTTCAGACACGCGCAGGTTACGGTTAAAGCCCTGTTGCGCAGTCGAACAGAATTTGCACTCCAGTGCGCAACCTACCTGAGAAGAAACGCACAGCGTCGCGCGGTCTTCTTCCGGGATGTACACGGTTTCGACGCGCTGATCGCCAACAGCGATTGCCCATTTGATAGTGCCATCGGCTGAGCGCTGCTCTTCCACCACTTCAGGCGCGCGGATCTCGGCGACTTCTTTCAGTTTGTTTCGCAGCACTTTGTTGATGTCAGTCATGTCATCAAAGCTGTCGCTGCAATAGTGGTACATCCATTTCATCACCTGATCGGCACGAAACGGCTTTTCGCCCATATCTTTGAAAAACTCACGCATCTGCTGACGATTCAAATCCAACAGGTTGATTTTTCCATTTTTAGTGGGAGCAGCAGCAATGACAACTTCGGAGGTATTAACTAATTCAGACATAATATTTTCCGGCCTCGTTGTTACACGTTATGGCCCGTGGAGGGTTGAAAAGAAACGCCCCGGCAAGCGTTCTGCTCTTCCGGGGCGTTGCATTGTACAAATTCTGGCGCAGGGATGCCACGTTTGCACGCGGCATTTACGAAATTATTAACGCGTGCGAGCGCACACTTCGCCTTCAGCGAAGAAGTAAGCAATTTCGCGAGCAGCAGATTCTACAGAATCGGAACCGTGGGTGCCGTTCTCTGTGAAGCTGTCAGCGTAATCAGCGCGCAGAGTACCTGCCAGTGCGTTAGCTGGGTTAGTGGCACCCATCAGATCGCGGTGACGCTGTACCGCGTTTTCGCTTTCCAGCACAGAAACCACGATTGGACCAGAGGTCATGAACTCAACCAGACCATCAAAGAAAGGCTTGCCGTCATGTTCAGCATAGAAACCACGAGCCTGCTCAACGGTCAGGTGCAACATTTTGGTGCCAACAATTTTGAACCCTGCAGATTCAAAGCGAGCAAAGATGTTGCCAATAACGTTTTTTGCCACCGCGTTTGGTTTGATGATGGAAAAAGTACGTTCAATAGTCATGTTTACCTCTGTAATGTGTTCTGTTGTTTTGCATACCGCAGTATGGTGTGGCGCGGATTATAATGAGCAATGTCGTTATTGCCTATGGATGCAGGTAACATTTTTTTAAAATAAGACGAGTATTAGCAACAGAATTCATCAACGCATTCTATACAGGTGATTTTGACAAAGGGAACAATGCGACGCTTGCGCGTCAAATGCCCAAAATTCGCGATGGCATGACAAGCACTCCCGGGCACAGGCGGTTATTCGTTTAACCTGCGCGGGCCTCCTCGTTTTATCCAGCGTTATCGACCGATGCTGACATACCGCCTCGCAGCTGCTACAGCCCGTACAACGCGCAGATTCCAGAATGATTTCGCCGTTTTCAAAGCGGATCGCTTTTTCCGGACAGGCTCGCCAGCAGGCGCTGCACATCACGCAGAGCGACGAATCTATCGTTGGCGTTATCTCGCTTTGCTCCCTGAACAGTTGGCGCAGGTATCGCAAGCCCGGACGGACAGCCGCGGTCTCAACATTTTCTTGTGGTGCGTGAAAAAAGCTGCGTCGGGCAATGTTAATGGCTTTTGCCTCAGGCGACTTAACCTTCCAGATTGGCTCGCCACACTGCTTTAGTACAAGGTTGAGGCGCGCGATGGACAGCGCCCAACTCTCGTACTGCTCAAGCGCTATAGCGATAAAGCGGATCCCATACTCGCGGTGCCAGATGAGCAGTTCATTGACGGTTGGCGCATAGGGTGAGAAAGGCCCGACCAACGTATCGCCGCAGTAGTGCCGCGTATTGGGCGTTACGCCAGCAATCGCTTTCGTCGGGCAAACGAACAGACAATTGCCGCACTGAATGCAGCGCGTGGCATCGGGCAAGATCCCCCCTTGCGAAGACGTCAAGGCCTGCGCCGGACAAACGTCCGCGCAGGCCTGACAAGAAGCGAAGCGAAAGCGGCGACGGACGCATTCCTGCGTGACCTCCATCGCCGGGTCAAAGGTCAGCTTGACCATTAGCCAATACTAAAAAAGACGTAGCGCAGCATGACTTCGCCAACGACCAGGACAATACTGCTCGCCACAATCCCCAGCCGGTTATGTCTGAACATCGCCAGAACAAACCCCAACACCCCCATCACCGACAGGCAAACGCTCAGCAGATGGAAGCTCTGCATCTGTTGCAGCATCAACAAAGGTTGGTGCGGCAAGGTCACGACTGAAGCATCCGCTGCGGCGATATCTGCAAGCCAGACAGGCTGCACAATCAGGCGAATCAGTACCACAAGCATCACCACAGCGGCAGCGACACGAAGCGTCACCGTCTTGCGCAGGTGTGCGTTGTTCATGTAGGCGAGCGCAATAATCACCGAACCGATAATCCCGACTGAACCAAAAAACAGGATTAGCGTGTTCATATGCTGCCAGGTCACTACCGAGGTATGGATATAGATTTGCGCCATGCAAAATACATCCACCGCACCCAGCAAGGCCGCTACGACTAAAAGCGCTTTCCATCCAGGCTTTTTAACGAGCAGCAAGAGTGAAGCAAGCCCAAGAAACGCCAGATAAAGGCTCGCGAAGACAATTTCGCGACTCAGCCACGAGCTGGAGACGTGTCGCAGTGCATTAAGGGCATTAAGTGGATAGCCCATATGCAGCGTTGACGCGAGCAGACCGATACAGGCAAGCACAAAGGCCGTCGCCGCGATCGGAAATACGCGCTGACGCACGACCAACGCCCCCACCTCCGGTTTAGGTCCAAACGCCAGCCAGAGCGTGACGCCAACCGAGCCTTGCAGGAAAAGGGTAAAAACGAGCAGCGGTAATTCATGCATGACGTGTCCCCTCTTTCTCTGCGCCCTGATGCGCTTTAATCACCAGATTGGGCTGGGTTATCGATGAATCCGGCAGCCCTTTCACGTCACATACCGTCCCGTATTTGGCACGCAATTCGTCAATCGGTCCGAATTTAATGGCATCCAGTGGACAGGTCGCTACGCAGACGGGCAACTCCCCTTTGGCCTGTAGATCCACACAGAAATCACATTTGGACATTTGCCCGGTCTGCTCATTGAGCTGCGGCGCACCGTAAGGACAAGACCAGGCGCAATATCCGCAACCCACGCATTTATCGGTATCCACGCGCACGATGCCGTCACCCGCACGCTTGTGCATCGCCGTGGTAGGGCAGTTTTTGGTGCAAATAGGGTCCGCGCAGTGATTGCATGAGATTGACAGCGTGTAGGCAAACACGTTGTTGCTCACGCCACCCTGCCCGGTAGGAATAAAACTCCCGCCGCTCACGTCATAAACACGGCGAAAACGTCGCCCAACTTCAAGATTATTTTTATCTTTGCACGCGACCTGGCAGGCTTTGCAGCCTGAGCAGCGCGAAGAGTCGATAAAGAAGCCCAGCTGTTTATCGCTTACCGCCGGGTATTGTTTAAATTGGCTCATGCTTTTGCTACCTCCACCAGCATGGTTTGATGTGAATTCCCTTTCGCCAGAGCGGTGATACGAGCAGAGCTCAGCACATTGGCGCAACCGCCGCGATCGACCCCCTGTTCATCAGGCTGCCACCAGGCTCCCGCCTGCATCGCCACAACGCCTGGAATAATACGCGGCGTGACCTCCGCCGGGATTTGGCACACGCCGCGTTCGTTATGAATACGCACCGCATCACCCTGTTTAATACCACGGCTTTCTGCATCCTGCGGGTTGATCCACAGTTTTTGCTCCTGAACCTCAAGAAGCCACGGGTTGGCATACTGCGTGGAGTTTGCGCGGTTCTTGCCTTTCCACGTGATCAACTGAAGCGGGAAGGTTTTCGCCAGTGCATCTTCCGGTCCTTCATGCGCGGGAACGTAGTGTGACAGCGCGGGTTTTTCCGGATGATTCATGTCGTACAAACGCTTCGAGAAAATCTCTATCTTTCCGGACGGCGTCAGGAAAGGATGATTTTCAGGATCGCGAATGTTGTCTTCAAAGGCGATAAACGGCGCGCTTTTAAACAGATGCTGGCGAGTTTTTTGCAGCGTCGCAAAGTCTGGCAGATTTTCATCTGGCATCGACAAGCGAGTCTGCTCCCAGATGTGCTCGATCCAGGCTTTCTCATCACGCCCCTGGCTGAACTCGGCTTCAATACCTAGCTTTTTCGCCACTTCACGCAGCCAGTCATAGTCAGAGCGACGTTCAAACTCAGGCTCGATCAGCTTTTCGGAAAGCATCAGATAACTTGCCGTTCCCCAGGTTTCCCCGATGTTCCAGCGCTCCATAAAGCTGGTTTCCGGCAACAGCAGATCGGCATATTTAGCGCTTGGCGTCATAAAGAGATCGCTTGCGACAATGAAGCGAATCTTTGATTCATCTTCCAGGATCCGTGTTGCCTGATGGAGATCGGGGTTTTGATTCGCCAGGTAGTTCCCGGCAAGCGAGAACAGAATGCGAATGTTACTGTCCAGCTTTTCAACGCCTTTTAGCCCATCCTCAGACGTGACTTTGGCGGCATCGTCTGCGGCTTGCATCCAGTTCATCACCGAAATTTTGGCTTTTACCGCGTTGTCTGGCATTTCAGGCCCGACGGTAAATTTACGGTTTGCGCAGCCGCCATAGCCTGCCGCCCAGCCACCATGATTGCCCACGTTTCCAGTTATCGTTGCCAGCAGCGTAGAGCCACGCGCGGTGCGCTCCCCGCAGTTATGGCGCTGAGGTCCCCACCCCTGAATTAATGCTGCGGGCTTGGTTGTCGCATAGTCACGCGCCAGTTGGCGAATCGTCTGCGCCGGAACATGGGTGATTTTCTCCGCCCATTCCGGCGTTTTGGCAACGCCATCTTTTGCCCCGGTCAGATACGCCATCAGGGATTCATTCGTCGGCACGCCTTCAGGCATTGACGCTTCATCAAAGCCCAGGGTATAGCGCTGAACAAAGTGGCTGTCATGCAGATTTTCGGTGATGATGACGTACATCATCGCGTCCATTAACGCATTATCGGTGGTTGGCAGAAGCGGGATCCATTGATCGGCCAGCGACGAAACGGTGTCGGAATAGCGCGGATCGACCACGATAAAGCGGGTACCGTTTTGTTTCATCTTCTGGAAGAAATGGTTGCTATGGCCAAAAATCGTCTCTGTTGGATTGTGGCCCCACAGGATAACTAGCCTGGTATCACGCAACGTATCCAGCGAGTTTCCGCTGGCGGCCGTGCCGTAGGTATAAGGCGTGGCGGCAGCCGTGTTGCCCATGCTGACGGAATGATAGCTCTCAAGATAGCCGCCGGTTAAATTCAGCAAACGACGGGCCATAATATCGCCGGAAAAGGTTCCGCCGGAAACGGCAGTGCCCACATGAACATAGCGCGATGCTACGCCGTATTGCGCCGTCAATGTCTTGAGATTATCCGCAATAAGCGTGGTGGCTTCATCCCAGGAAATACGTTCAAACTTTCCTTCACCGCGCTTGCCAACGCGTTTCATCGGATATTTAAGCCGGTCCGGATGATAGACAAATTTTCGATAGCTTCGTCCGCGAACGCAGGCACGCATAACCGGCATGTCGGGATCCAGGGCATTATCAGGACGAGTGGAAATACGTGTGACTACTCCGTCGCTGACGTGCGCCCGAATATCGCATTTACCACCGCAGTCAAAGGTGCTGCACGTCTGCACGACCTTTTCAGGCATATTTGGCGCAGTGATAGACGTTGGCGTAGACTCACTGCGCACAGGCAGCGAGACAAAAGGCAGCGCAATTAATGCGGAGCTTGCCTGAATAAAGTGACGCCGGGAAACAGACGGTAAAACCTCATCTCCGTGGTTTTTAGTATCTTTCATTATTCGTTCCTTCAAACAAAAAAGCATTCTCGCTTTTTCATTTGAAGGGACATTGATGATTATCAATATAACCTGTCAGGATGGCTTCACTGTATTTGTAATAATAATCACTCGCAGTGACAAACAGGTTAATTATATAAATAACAAATGAAAATTGAATGATGCATTTATATATTAAATATTATCTAGCGTAATTCAAAATTCACCGCCACCGTTTGCCCCTCTTCATCCATCACCACCAGCTGATAGCTGCCGGGAGAATCTAACGTCAATGTCGTGCCTGAAGCCGTCACATTTAAGGCTTCACCATTCACAAACCACCAGCGTCGTCCTTCACCACCAGATGTGATGACTGGCAGATGAACATTTTCCTGGCCAGGTAAACGCCTAATCACCGCGCCTTCACGCACGCCCGATAAAATCAGCGGTGCGGCACCTATCGCGTTCATCGGTGGACAGATGGCAGAAGGTGTCGGAAGGCGCATAGACCGTCTTTCAGAGGGCGGTAACCAGGGCTCAAGCGGTAAAGGCCAGACATCTAAGATTTTCTGACGTGCGCCTGAGCAATCGGCAGCAACGCGTTTACCTTCGTTATCCAGCCAGATGGGGAAATGAATGCCCCTGATACCTTCCTGCTCTGGCAATAAGAGCGTGGGTGGCTGGCTGCCGTCAAGCAGCCAGGTCGCAAGCCTGCGTCGACAATTTTCGCTGCCTGGCGGTAATGATTGCCCACCCGGCCAGCAGATCGTTCCACGGCTAACCGTCTCGGGTCTTGGATCTCGCGGCAGACGCGCTTCGTCAAGGGTTGAGCGCGACTGAAGCATGTTATTAACCTGGTTTAACAGCGGAACCGCACTGGCAAAACCAAACTGCCCGGCAACCGGTGTACCGTCCGGGCGACCGGTCCAGATGCCAATCAAATAACGCGCGTTGAGGCCAACGGCCCAGGCATCGCGGTAGCCGTAGCTGGTACCCGTTTTCCACGCCAGCGGAGCAACCTGCGGTAAAGCGTCGTCCGGCAGGGGTTGGGCCTCATTGCCTAAAATTCGACGAATAATCCACGCGGCTCCCGGGGAAAGTAGCGGACGCTCGATAAGCGGATCGCCAGGCTGCAAGCGTAACCGCCCTGCCTTACCTTCCCGCGCAAACGCGCTGTAAGCCGCGGTGATCTCCGCCAGCCGCGCACCTGCCCCACCAAGAATCAGCGATAGATTTGGCTGCGCACCCGCCGGAAGTATTAACGGGAGGCCTGCATTGCTCAGCATCCCGGCGAAACGTTTTGGACCATAGGCCTCAAGCACCTGCACGGCAGGGAGGTTGAGGGAGCGGACCAGCGCTTCGCTCATGCTGACAGGGCCATGAAATCCGCTGTCGAAATTACCGGGCCGATAATCCCCCGTTCGACGGGGAACATCTTGTAATAATGATGCCGGATGGATCAGACCTTCATCTAATGCCATGCCGTAAATAAAGGGTTTCAGGACCGATCCCGGCGATCGGATCGCACTGACCATATCAACATGGCTAAAGCGACTGTCATCGTTAATGTCGACAGACCCCACCCAACCGCGAACTTTCATAGTGGTGTGATCGACCACGATCATCGCCAGTGAACTGCGCGGAGGCAATCGCGACTTCCAGTTCATCGCCAGCTCTTCAAGCTGACGCTGGAGCGAAGCATCGAGCGTCGTCACAATTTTACTGTCACGACTTTTGCTCAACATCATGCGCGAAAACAGCGGCGCCAGTTGCGGCATTTGCCGTGGCGAGAGCCACACCGGTTCTTCCCGGGACTCTTTGACCTGTTGCGCAGTCCAGACCCCCTGAGTGACCATCCGCTCAAGCACTTTATTACGCGCGACTTCAGCGCGTTCCGGCCAGCGGTCTGGCCTCAGACGACTGGGAGCCTGAGGCAATACTGCCAGCAGCGCGGCTTCTGAATAGCTTAACTGAGCGGGAGATTTCCCCAGATACGACCAGCTTGCGGCCCCAACGCCCTGAAGCGTCCCGCCAAAGGGTGCCCGGTTAAGATAAAGGGTCAAAATATCGCGTTTAGACAGGTGCCACTCCAGCTGCATAGCGCGCCAGAGCTGGCGAATCTTTCCGCCAAAAGTACGGGGGTGCGGATCCAGCAGGCGAGCCACCTGCATTGTCAGCGTGCTGCCGCCAGAGACGACCTTGCCTGAGCTAAGATCCTGCCATGCTGCACGGAGAACGGAGAACGGATTGACGCCTGGATGATCCCAGAACCAGCGATCTTCATACTGGATCAAGGCCTCAAGGTAACGAGGCGAGACTTCTTCGATGGTAACCGGGTAGCGCCAGATCCCTTCGCTATCGGCAAACCGCCATAGGGGGGCTCCCTTTTCATCCACGACAACGCGCGCCGGGTTAACTTCTTTAAGCGGCAGCGGCCACAGACGATCGGCAGCAACAATCAGCCCCCATAAAACGAGAAGCGCTCCCGCCAGCCAGAGCCAGCGGGAGCGTAACAGACAAGATAATCGCACGTTACGGAACAACAATCAGCGGGCCGCTTGCTGCACCCGTCGCTCGCCACTGCGGAACATACATGGACTCCACCATAGGAACAGGCACCTGGTAAGTTCCTGGCGTGACCGCGCGAGCCAGGTAGACCAGCGTGACAGGCTGCCCATCGTTTACCGGCACTGCGGCAACAAAGCGATCGTCACGGAATTCCATATGCTGGATATCGGCCTGCTGCATCTGGCTCAGCAGATTCTGCACTTCGCTGCCGCTGTCCTGCAGGCTAGCACTGCTGCTCGCCAGATTTTGGTTTTCCAGTTCAAGACCTGCCGGAAGCAAATCTACGACCAGCGCATCGGGCACGTTCTGATTGGCTTTCACCTCAAGCCAGACCAGCACCAGTTCACCGCTCCTCAACGAAGAGAGTGATTTAGTGCTGCCGTCCGTCGCCAGAATATGGCGC
Source organism: Enterobacter sp. (assembly GCA_022649305.1). Classification (GTDB taxonomy): domain Bacteria; phylum Pseudomonadota; class Gammaproteobacteria; order Enterobacterales; family Enterobacteriaceae; genus Enterobacter. Next base: position 64,789 of record JALCNW010000009.1, on the reverse strand, counting down.
TCGATTTGCAGTACGTTCGAAGACGGTTGCGGGGCATATTCAGGGTATCCCGTACTGTCCAGACGAACCCACAGCGGTGACGTGCCGCTGTTGGTCACCTGCAATGTTCCCAACTGGTCGCCGCTAATGTTTTGCACCTGCGCACTATCACCGCTCAGCGCTTGTTCTGAGAGGTTGGTCGTTGCCTGCCAGGCACCAGAGAGTGTCTGCAAGGAGCGCCCCGCAAGGAACAACGCGTTGCTTTCCTGTGTAGAGAGCCAGCGCTGGCTGAATGCCTGCTCAGAAAGGGTGTTGAGCAGTACGTTCTGCGCGTTCGGCAACAGCTTGTACTCTTCCAGCAGGGAGAGCATCAGCGCATTATCACGAAGCTGGCTGCCATAATCCGCCATCCAGTTTCTGGAATCATTGCGCGGAGTTTTCAGCGCCAGATCCAGCGCCTGCTGGCTACGCGGCGCATCGCCCATCACTTTCAATGCCATACCCAACTGCATCAGGGGCAGGCCGGAACCGGTTTGAGCACGGCGATCCCAGATTTCGCGCAGCGCGCCAAGCGGCGCTTTTTGCTGACGAGCCAGCACCAGCGCAGCATAGGCCTGCACAGCAAATTTGCTGGCCTGAGAATCATCGCTGTAGCGGATAGACATCATGCCGGGATCTTGCAGGTAGCGCAGCAGACGATTATTGGCATTGTTCACTGCATCCGTCGGTACGCTGTAGCCTTGTTCACCCGCCCTCACCAGGAAATCGGTGACATACGCGGTTAGCCAGTACTCTTCCGGACCGTTTTTATCCCAGAGCGCAAAGCCACCGTCGTCGCGTTGCATTTGCAGCAATCGAGAGATCCCGATATCAATTGCCGCACGACGTTTATCGTCCGAATCACCTTTAATTCCCAGCGCAGCGAGCTGAGCCGCATTGGTATAGAGCGATGGGAACAGGCCGCTGGTGGTTTGTTCCAGACAACCGTAAGGATAAGCCTGCAGTTCACGGATATAACGCGCCAGGTTCAGCGGCGGTTTACCGCTAAGCAATAGCTGGCCTTGCAATGTTGCCGCAGAAAAACCGCTGATGTGTTGCGCAGGGGCGGTCCAGCTTTCGCCAGGATTGAGCATCGCCCCGGTATTGACAGTCTGAGCCGGGAAGGCCGGACGCACGCCGATTTTCCAGCTTTTCTGCTGCGGCGCAAAGGTTTCACCCGGCAGCGTCAGGCCCGTCACCAGGGCGGTAATTTCGCCGTCACCATAACCATCCAACGCTCTTACCGGGATAAACTGCGTTGAACGCGCCCCTGGCTGCAGAATAAACTGCTGCGGTTGCGCGCCTTCCAGAGCCAGCTTGCCTGATGTACTCAACGCAATATTCAGCGTCTGTGGCTGGTCGGTCAGGTTGGTCAGATCCAGCGTGAGTCTGGTGGTATCACCGCTGGCAAGGAAGCGTGGCGTGTTCAATTCAGTAATGACAGGCGCTGCGACAATAACTTTGTTCTCGCTACTGCCAAAATCATCGTCCGTCCAGGCCTGAGCCATCAGACGCAGTTCACCGTTGAACTCACCAATCGGAAGAGAAATAGTGCCCTCTCCGTTGGCATCAAGTGCCACTGGCTGAGCCTGCTGAGCGATAATAGTGACATGATTGACCGGCGGTTTGCCGCCGCGCTTCAGTTCGTCACCATCGCCGCCAAAACGCAGCGCGGCCATACGCCCCTGCCCTTCGATGACCTGGCCGTAAATATCATAGATATCCGCGCCATAACGCTTCTGACCAAAGAAGGCCTGCCACGGGTCCGGCGTGACGTAATCGGTAATATTCAGAACCCCGCTGTCCACGGCGGAGAGCAGCACGTTTACCTTCTGCGGTACGGCACCGTCTTTGACGCTGGCCTTGACCTTCACCGACAGCGTTTGATTCGGGCGTATTTTCTGCGGATTCTCCAGCGCGATATTCAGGCGACGGTTTTCATCGCCCATCGGCAGATGCAGCAGACCTACCGCACGTTTTGGCGTGGCAGATTTGGACTTATCGCCAGGACGAACCACCAGGGTGCTCAGATAGAGATCGTGGCGCCTCCAGGCTTTATCGACAGGTATGGACAGATCGAGTCCATTTGCCGGTACGTCGATCTCTTTCCACCATAGCGGGCCTTCGCTGGACTCAATCATTGCGTAGCCTTTGCCCGCAGCGGGTGCAGCAACGTGTAATTTGATGGTATCACCTGGCTGATAAGCAGGTTTATCCAGCTTCAACGTCACGCGATCGGGACGCGCAGCGCCGGTGCCATCGCTGTTATCCTGCCAGCTATAACCGGCCCAAAAACGAATGCTACTGACCATATTATCTGGCGCTTTGACTTCCAGGCGATAAGAACCCCATTCAACCGGAAACGTCACTTTGCCCGTTTCATCGGCCTTTAAGGCAATCTCTTGTTCGCCTTCAACCAGATCTTTTTGGTCAAACTGCGACATCCAGCCGTCACCTTCAGACCAGTTCCAGTAGTAGTCGCGACGTTCACGAACCAGTCGCACCTGCAAACCTGATACTGCTTTTTTGGTTCCGCTGGCATCGGCATAGACGATATCAAAGCTTGCATTGCCGTTTTCATCAACAATCGGCTGATTCACGGTAGTGTCGGTGCGGTAGTCGTAGACTGCTTTGCTGGCAAACTGCGGGCGAATACCCGGCAAGGCGTCGGCAGGCCAGATAGCCTGCTCCACGCGGCGAGTCACCGGGCGTCCACCTGATTCAAGAAGACTGGCCTGAAGAATGAGCTGAAGCGGGGAGTGTGCCTCTTTCCATTGGCTCTCGGTAGAGACCTGCCCCCTGCCCTGATCGTTCAGCGTGAGCTGTACTTCATCCAGGCTGCGGCTGAGATTCTCCTCAGCGATATCGCCAAACTGGAAGCCAGGCAAAGCACTGACGGCCTCGCGTAATGGTCGCAGGAACAGCTGACCTTGCAAGCTATTGCCATTGGCAGGTGCGCCATACAGGTAGTAACCCACTACGTCGAAATTCACAACATCCTGCACAGATACAGGTGTTTTTTGCCCTGTCAGATTCAGCGCCATACGTTCTGGCATAAAATCTTCGACGTGGAAATCCCACATCCGCAACTGGTTGTCACCGGTATTGGCGCGAACGTGCCACATTCCCGTTTGCGCTCCGCTGTCCAGGGAATAGTTGAAGCGATACAGGCCGTTTTCAGGCTGGCTGACGACGGTACGCGCCACTTGCCCATCGGGGCGCAGCACTTCTAGTTTTACGGGCTGGTCTGGCAACGTTTTGCCGTCGCTATCGCGCAGCAGTCCGTTGAGGATAACGGTTTCGCCCGGGCGATAAAGATCGCGCGGACCAAACATAAAGAACTGTTTGCTGTAGCCCGGTGCTCCGGCGATATCAAACTCCGCCAAATCAAGCGCCGGAAGTTTGAGATCCAGCAGCGTAGTCTGGCCATCTTTTCGCGCCAGAATTAACGCCGCTTCTTTGTCGGTTTCGAGCTTTGCATGACCATCAGCGTCGCTCGTGCCTTGCGCCAGCGTCTGCCCTTTATCATTCAACAGCGCGACCTCAATGCCGGACTGCGCGGCACCGTTTTCGAGGCTTTGGGTGAAGATATCCAGACGGTTGTGATAGCGATGCGCGGAAAGGCCAATATTGCTCAGGGTGAACAACGTAGCTGCATTACTGTAATTGTAATGCCCAGCCTGATTCATGACTGCAATATAAACGCCAGACTGCTGGAGCGGTTTGATATCCGCCAGCGGTAGCAATAATTTTTCGCGCGTGTTGCGCGCCGGGTTGAGATCAAACCGACCGGTGTACACCAGCTCCGCCATCTTCAACAGGTTGTCAGATTCCCAGTTGCTCAACGAATTGCGGTATTCCCACTGGCTGACAAAGGCGGCCAGCGATTCTGGCTTAACGCGGTAGAAATTGACGTCCACGTTGTTCACGTTTAACGCCATCACCGGTAAACCTTCGACGACTTTCCCAGGCAGAAGCGAGCCCCGGCTGGCAAAACCTACGGTAGGTTCAATATCGCGAGTGGTCAGGGCCTTTTCGTAATCAATGCCAAAAGTGGCTTTATTCAAAGCCAGCAGATCGCGTTCTACGGTGACGACCAGATTACGATTCGGCTCCAGGTGTCGCAGGCGTAACTCTTTTAGATTGGGAGAGAGTTCCCACGCGCCGTCCACTTTACCGCTCTTTTTATCCACGACATGGACGGTACGGGCAAAATCCTGCTCGGGATTCAGGGGGATAGAAAAAGTGAGAACCAGCGTTGAAGCACCATCGAGCTGGACTTCTGAAGCATCCAGCAACGTCAGCGTTTTACCTTGGCTCTGGGCTGTCAGTTTTGCCAGTTTTTCCTGGTCGGGTTTCACCGCCGTTGGCCTGGCAGCTGTACTAGACGCTGCGGGGGCGGCAGCAGCCTGCGGTTTATCGTCGCTGTTATCGCAGCCAACGAGCGTAAATGTAGTCAATAGCGCGAGCGAAAGCGCAGCTAAACGAAACGGTTTCATCCTTTATCCCTGGCCCGTGGAGCCTGTTGATCGTCATCCGGATAAGTATTATCCGCAAGTTTCATTTTTTCCAAAGCTCAATTTGCCGATCAAAAGTCCAAATTAGGATTCTGGAAAACACCTCGCATCTTCGTGCAACACCCTGAAACGCGAGTGATACCTCGATCACAGAGTCGAAGGTTACATGTTACCTTTGGAGTCATTTGTTTTTAAAACAACAAGATAGCTGGATGCCTTGTCGTGTCACCTGCTAGGTTTAAGCCTGAGACGCACTCTGAGTGCGCGGTTCAATAAGAGAGATAGCCATGAAACGAGCCGTGAACGCCCTACAAAATTTCGGAAAATCATTGTACGGACCGGTACTTATCTTACCGATTGTTGGTCTGTTCATTGCCTTTGGTAACGTGTTGGGTAACGGCAACCTTGCTGAGTACCTGCCGTTTCTTGGCCATCCCTTCATTCAAGGTGTCGGTCAACTGATCGCCAAATCAGCCGTCTCGGTGCTGGTCAATTTGGCGTTGGTGTTTGCCGTGGGGATCCCCATTGGCCTGGCATCACGTGATAAAGGATACGCGGCGCTGATTGGCCTTGTCACCTTTGTGGTATTTATCAACGCCATGAACGTGACGCTCCAGCTTCAGGGGCAGCTTGCTCCCGCGGATCAGATGAAAGCCGCCGGACAAAGCATGGTGTTGGGCGTACAGGTGCTGGAGATGGGCGTATTCGCCGGGATCCTGACGGGAGCGCTGTCTGGATATCTGTACAACAAATATTCCAGCGTACAGTTTAACGGCGCGATGGCGATCTATTCCGGCCACTGTTTTGTCGCCATTATTATGCTGCCCGTTTCTATGCTGCTTGGTGTGGTGATGAGCGAACTGTGGCCGTTTGCCCAGCACGGGATCAGCGCGATGGCGCTGGCGATCAAAGGCTCTGGTCCCTTTGGTGTGGCGATTTACGGGTTCCTCGAACGCATCCTGGTCCCAACGGGCCTGCATCATCTGGTCTATACCCCGTTTCTTTATACCGAACTGGGCGGCACGCAAGAGGTGTGTGGCACGGTGTATCAGGGTGCGCGCAATATCTATTTTGCCGAGATGGCTTGCCCCCAGGTGAAGCAACTCAGCAGCACGGTAGTCTGGGATGCGCGCGGTATCAGCAAAATGTTTGGTTTGCCCGCCGCCGCGCTGGCGATGTACATGACGGCAAAACCGGAGCGCAAAGCCATCGCCAAAGCGATTCTGATTCCAGCGGCGCTGACGTCATTGCTTGTTGGCGTCACCGAGCCAATTGAGTTTTCCTTCCTGTTCGTTGCCCCCCTGCTGTTCGTCGTTCACGCAGTGCTGACCGGCATCGGGATGATGCTGTTTTACCTGTTCGGCGTTCATGCTATCGGCGCGAACGGCATTATTGATTTCATCCTCTACAACCTGCCGCTGGGCACTGAAAAATCCAACTGGCCGATGTACATCGTGGTCGGGCTGATCATGTTCGCGCTCTATTTCATCGTCTTCCGCTTCCTGATCCTGCGCTTCAACATGAAGACGCCAGGACGTGAAGATGAGGATCAGGAAACCCGTCTGTACAGCAAACAAGAGTACCAGGCGAAAGGCAATAACGACGGGCTGGGAGAATCCATCGTGGTGGGACTCGGCGGGCGAGACAACATTGAAGTGGTGGATAACTGCTACACCCGATTGCGCGTCACGGTGAAGGATGTCGACATCATTGATGAGCCACGGCTTAAGGCAACCGGCGCGAAAGGCATTATCAAACAAGGTAACAACGTTCAGGTGGTCTACGGGCTGCACGTCAAAAAAATGCGAGAAGCCGTTGAGACGTTTCTCTGAAGGAGATAAACATGTTTACACCCCCATTTATTCTGTCCATTGCCGGTGGTGGTAGCACCTACACGCCAGGTATTGTGAAAAGCCTGATGGTGCAGTTGCAGGATTTCCCGCTGGCGGAAATTCGCCTTTACGACATTGATGCCGCTCGTCAGAACACCATTGCGCCGGTGGTTGAGAAAGTCATTCGCGACCACAGCCAGAGCATTAAATTTACCGTGACCGACGACCCCGAAGTGGCGTTTAGCGGCGCACATTTCGTCTTCGCCCAGATGCGCGTCGGCCAGTACAAAATGCGCGAACAAGACGAAAAAATCCCGTTGCGTCACGGCGTAGTCGGCCAGGAAACCTGTGGCCCGGGCGGGCTGGCTTACGGACTACGCACCATTCTGCCGATGGTTGAACTGATCGACCTGGTCGAGCGTTTCGCCCACGAGAAGGCCTGGATTGTGAACTATTCCAATCCGGCGGCGATTGTAGCAGAAGGTGTTCGCCGCCTGCGCCCGAACGCCCGCGTGCTGAATATCTGCGACATGCCGGTGGCGGCGATGCGTAACATGGGTGCGATTCTTGGCGTGGATCGTCACAAGCTTGAAGTGGACTATTTTGGCCTGAACCACTTCGGCTGGTTTACCCGCGTACTGGTAGACGGCGAGGATAAACTGCCCGAACTGCGTCGACACATCGCCCAATATGGCCTGTTGACCGAAGACGCCGCCAAAACCGACCCGCAGCATTCCGATCCGTCTTGGGTGAAAACCTGGCGCAATATTAAGCCGATTATGGATAACTTCCCGGAATATCTGCCGAACCCGTATTTGCAGTATTACCTGATGCCCAACCAGATCGTTGAGCATCAGAACCCGGATTACACTCGCGCCAACGAAGTGATGAACGGACGCGAGAAAAAGCTATTCGCAGCAGCCGAAGAGTACAAGCGCACCGGGATCCTGTCTGACGCCTTCCACGTGGGCGTTCACGGTGAGTTTATTGTCGACGTGGCGCGTTCGCTGGCATTCAATCTGCGACAGCGCCATCTGGTGATGGTTGAAAACCGCGGGGCGATTACTAACCTGCCGTACGACGCGGTCGTGGAAGTACCCGCTTATATCACCTCTGAAGGACCAGAACCGATTCGCGTGGGCAAGGTGCCGCTGTTCCATCAGACGCTGCTCCAGCAGCAGTTAGCCTCTGAGCAACTGCTGGTAGAAGCCACCATCGAAGGAAGTTACGAAAAGGCTTTGCAGGCTTTTACGCTTAATCGCACGGTGCCGACCATGGAACACGCGAAAGCGATTTTGGATGAGATGATCGAGGCCAACCGCGAATATTGGCCAGCGCTGCAAAAAGCCTGGCAGGACGGCGAAGCGGTGAAAAAATAAGGGGTTGCTCGCGAGTTGAACGTGGTTTGCTTGTCGGTGTCAGAAAAAACACCGACAATCCATTCAATGAAAAATGAAACGGAGGCAACCCATGTCCACCTCATATTTTGTCGCGACAGACTGGCTGATTGAGCATAGCGACGACCCTGAAGTACAAATTATTGATGCGCGAATGGCCCCTCCCGGGCAAGAGCATCGTGACCTTCGTGCGGAATACCGCGCCGGACATCTGCCGGGCGCGGTATTTTTTGATATTGAAGCCCTGTCCGATCATGCTTCTCCCCTGCCCCATATGATGCCGCGCGCGGAAGCTTTTTCAGTGGCGATGCGCGAGCTAGGCGTGAGCCGCGATAAACATCTGGTGGTTTACGATGAGGGCAATCTCTTCTCTGCGCCGCGCGCGTGGTGGATGCTGAAAACCTTTGGTGTCGATAAAGTCTCTATTCTGGCTGGTGGGCTCGCAGGCTGGCAACGCGATGAACTGCCGCTACAGCAGGGCGAAGTGACGTTGCCGGAAGGCGAATTTGACGCTGAACTCGATGCCACCGTCATCAAACGCCTGACCGACATGCTGCTGGTCAGCCATGAAAAGACCGCGCAAATCGTCGATGCCCGTCCCGCGCCACGTTTCAATGCCCTGGCAGACGAACCACGTCCTGGCCTCAAGCGTGGCCATATCCCCGGCGCGCACAACGTGCCTTGGGGCGACCTGGTGTTTGAGGGTGAGCTAAAAACTGTCGACGAGCTACAGTCCATCTTTGAGCGTCAGGGCGTAGATTTAAATCAGCCGATTATTGCCAGCTGCGGTTCGGGTGTGACGGCATGCGTTGTCATCCTGGCACTGGCAACGCTCGGCGTGACCAACGTATCGTTATACGACGGCGCATGGAGCGAATGGGGCGCGCGGGACGATCTGCCGGTTGAACCCGCTCAATAATGGATAACCGTCTGGCAACGCTACTCACGCGCGGGGAATCACTGACCCGCGCGGAATATCGCGTACTGGCACATCTGACGGAACACCCGTTACTGGTGGGCAATATCACGGTACGCGAACTGGCGCAGGCCACGTTTGTCTCGACCGCTACCATTATGCGGCTGTGTCAGAAACTCGGATTTAGCGGTTTCAGTGAGTTTATCTGGCACTGTAAACAGCTGCTTTCTGATACTCCTCACATCGCTGCACAGTCTCAGGATGTGAACCCGCTACCTGCCCTATTTAACCAGTTCATCGCCAACTATCAGCAAACCTTTCAATGGGTGACGGAAGAAAAGCTTCGTCAGTTCTCCACCCTGCTGCGGGAAAAAGAGAGCTTTTTTCTCTATGGAGCCGGGTTTTCCTATTTGTTCGCCGAATACCTGACGAAGAAATTACAGGTCCTGGGCAAGACGGCATTTATCTCCGGGCCGGGCGATAGCCGGAATATTTTTCTCAGCAATGCTGCGCGCTATCAGGTGTTTATCGCCGTCTCTCGAAGTGGCGAAACGGAACAGGTGCTGGATAAGGCGCGGATCGCGAAAAACGTCGGGATGACGGTAGTGGCATTTACGCGCGCTTCAGCCAACGCGCTGGCTGGCATGGCAGATCTTCATTTTGCGCTGTATGACGAAGCGGTGCATTACGACGCTGAAGCCGCCGGGGTGACATCGTTTGAATCGAATCTGGTTTTGCTGATGGATTTACTGCTGCTGGAAGCAACGGGGTGAACATTCACCCCGCAGGCTTTAAATGATGCGGTTGGTTTTGAGATCGCGCAGGAATCCGCCCCAACGGCGCTCGTAGAACGGCGTGATGTGTTCGGTAATAAAGTGGCTGATGCCCTTTTCACCTTTCACGACGCGGCAGATATCAATCGGCTCATCGCCCGGTAACGTATCGGTGGCGACGCTTCCCGCCGCCTGAATAATCTCGTCAATTTCGCCGTCCGCTTCAATACCAATCAGCAAAATCGGCTGTTCGTCGGCGCTCTCCTTGATGGAGCACAGGAACGCGCGCTTAACCGGCTTGATGGTTTTGAACAGCGTGGTCAGCGAATCAATCATCTGCGCTGGTGGCTCTGCAACTTCTGACAGCAGCAGCGTTTCACCGCCTTCCAGCACTTCTTGCGTACTGAGCGGGTTGCCCTCTTCGCCAATCAGATGGCTGATTTCGCGCGGGGTGAACTCTTTCCCCGTCGGCAGTTTGGCATTGAGGAACAGGGTTTCGCCCAGCGTCATCTCAAACAGCGTACGCACGGGCATCACCACAAAGGCCTGCTCGTCTTCAATGGCTTTCTGCAATGTTTCCAGCGAGGTAAAAAACGGGATCACAGAGGTGCCGTCGTCTTTTTCCCAGTGCAGCAAATCCAGCGCGCTGTCTTCGACAACCTGCTCTCCTTCTGCCGCGGTGCCAGGCACCCATACGGTAGATTCCAGCAGCGTGCGGAAAAAGGCCGGACGATGAGCAGGCTCGGTCGCCGCCTGCTCCAGCAGGGTTTCTAATTCGTTTTTGGTTTCGGACATAATCATTCCAGATAGTGCATTCTCCCCTCACCCTAACCCCTTTGTGGAGAGGGAATTTGAACACCCTCTCCACAAGGGGAGAGGGCTGGGGTGAGGGGGATGTAGTTATTCTGCGGTCAAAAGGTTCGCAATGGTGCGCACACCTAAACCGGTCGCGCCTGCGGACCACTGCTCCACGCCTGCTTTGCGATAGGTTGCAGAACAGTCGATGTGCAACCAACCTTCGTGGTAGTTTTCCACGAAGTGGGACAAGAAACCTGCCGCAGTGCTTGCACCTGCCGGATACGCCGCACTTGCGGTGTTGTTCAGTTCGGCAAAGTTAGACGGCAACTGGCTACGGTGGAACTCGGCCAGCGGCAGACGCCAGAACGGTTCGTTTTCTGCGGCAGCGCTCGCCATCAGGCGACCTGCCAGATTATCGTCAAAGGTGAACAGCGCGTGATAATCGTTGCCCAATGCGGTTTTCGCCGCGCCGGTCAGGGTTGCCATATCAATAATCAGTTCTGGTTTCTGCGCACAAGCGTCGATCAGGCCATCGGCCAGCACCAGACGGCCTTCGGCGTCGGTATTCATCACTTCAACGTTTTTGCCGTTACGGTAGCGAATGATGTCGCCCAGCTTAAAGGCGTTACCGCTTACCATGTTGTCCGCGCAGCACAGATACAGCTTCACGCGCTTGTTCAGACCACGGTTAATGGCGAACGCCAGCGCACCGGTAATGGTCGCCGCGCCGCCCATGTCGGACTTCATGGAGTCCATAAAGGCGCTCTGCTTCAGGCTGTAGCCGCCAGTGTCAAAGGTAATGCCTTTACCGACCAGACACGCATACACAGGCGCTTCTTTATCACCAGTCGGGTTGTAATCCAGCGCCAGCAGCACCGGTGGACGCTCGGAGCCGCGACCCACGGTGTAAAGACCCATATAGTTCTGCTCGCGCAGATCTTCACCTTTGGTGATGCGATAGGACATTTTGTCACCGGCCGCACCACACAGCAGATCGACAGCACGTTGCGCCAGCTGCTCCGGGCCGAGCTCTTCTGCCGGGGCATTAATGGTGTCACGCACCCAGTCGATAATTTTCAGACGGCTTTCCAGCTCTTTCTGGCCCGCGTCGTCGAGGTTTGCCCACTCAACTTTACGGGTGCCTTTCGGCCCTTTAAAACCCGCCCAGAATGCCCAGCTATGGTCGGTGTCCCAGCCAACGCCCTCCAGAGACACATGCTTAATACCCAGGCCGTCAATTTTACGCGCGACGCGCTGAATCAGACCCAAATCATCATTGCCGTTCAGGTGCACAGAGATGCCGTCGTTGTTAATGCTGTAGGTGGCTTTTTCGCCCCAGCGTGCATCAGCAGGCTGCGTAGAGAGCGTAATTTTCATCGCTTCGGTCATTTTATTTATCCTTATTAGCAACTAGCAAACGGGCCGCCTCAAGGCAGCCCGTTTCATTTTCTATTCTGCTTCATCTAACCAGACTAACAGAATCGCCTCCAGAATTTTTTCACTGGATGCGCTGGGATCGTCGTCAAAATCTTCCAGATCGCAAATCCACTGATGCATATCGGTGAATCGTACGGTCTTCGGATCGAGATCCGGATTGGCGTCGTACAGCGCCTCGCCGATTTCACGGCTATCGGTCCACTTCAGTCCCATACTAACCTCTATTAATGCTCGCGCGCATGGTTGATAGTGTAACGAGGGAATTCGACCACCAGGTCTTCATCGGTGACGCGCGCCTGACAGCTTAAACGGCTGTCAGGTTCCAGACCCCATGCCTTATCCAGCATGTCATCTTCGTCTTCCGTGCTTTCCGCGAGGGAGTCAAAGCCTTCACGAACGACACAGTGGCAGGTGGTGCAGGCACAGGATTTTTCACAGGCGTGTTCTACTTCGATACCGTTACGCAGGGCAACATCGAGAATAGTCTCGCCGGTCTCAGCTTCCAGAACTACGCCATCCGGACACAGGTCCGCATGAGGCAGAAAAACAATCTTTGGCATATTAAACCTCGTCCACGGACTGGCCTTTCAGCGCCACGCGGACAGATTTGTCCATGCGGCGAGCGGCGAAGTCCTGGGTTTCTTTATCAACGTTTTTAATGGCTTGTTCTATTGCGTCAGCGTCATTGCTTTCGGCAACTACACGTAAGTGAGCGGTTGCTTCATCAATCACCTGACGCTCTGCGGCGCTGAGCAGCGCGGCATCAGCAGTGAGCGCACCTTCCAGACTTTCCAGCACGCGAGCGGCTTCAACTTTTTGTTCAGCCAGCATGCGCGCCTTTACGTCTTGTTCGGCGTAGCTCATTGAATCCTGAATCATGGAGGCGATTTCGCTATCGGTTAGACCGTAGGACGGTTTCACCTGAATAGACGATTCGACACCGGTCGATTTTTCCATCGCCGTGACGCTCAGCAGGCCGTCAGCATCGACCTGGAAGGTGACACGAATATGCGCCCCGCCCGCCGGCAGCGCCGGAATTCCGCGCAGCGCAAAGCGCGCCAGGGAGCGGCAATCCTGCACCAGCTCGCGCTCGCCCTGCATCACGTGGATGGACATTGCGGTCTGGCCGTCTTTGAAGGTCGTGAACTCCTGCGCACGCGCCACCGGAATAGTGGTGTTACGCGGGATAACTTTCTCGACCAGGCCGCCCATGGTTTCTAAACCAAGGGAAAGTGGAATGACGTCAAGCAACAGCATTTCGCTGTCCGGCTTGTTGCCCACCAGAATGTCGGCCTGAATGGCTGCACCTACGGCGACCACTTTATCCGGGTCGATTGCGGTCAGCGGCGTGCGGCCAAAGAACTCACCCACACGCTCACGTACCTGTGGAACACGGGTAGAGCCGCCGACCATCACCACTTCCAGCACCTCGCTGGCTTCCACACCGGCATCTTTCAATGCGCGACGACAGGCCAACAGAGTGCGTTTAACCAGTGATGCAATCAGTTCATTGAACTGGTCGCGAGTGATTTCCCCGCGCCAGCCTGCCACGTTGACGGTGACGGTCTGTGCGTCGCTCAAGGCGATTTTGGCCGCGATGGCCGCATCCAGCAGTTCGCGCTGTACGCGAACGTCGCTGCGATCGGGGATTCCCGCCTGCTCGCGAATGAAATCTGCCAGCAGATGGTCAAAGTCGTCGCCGCCCAACGCAGAATCGCCGCCGGTCGCCAGCACTTCAAACACGCCGCGGCTCAAGCGCAGAATAGAGATATCAAAGGTGCCGCCGCCCAGATCGTACACGGCGATGACGCCTTCCTGACCGGAGTCCAGGCCGTAGGCAATCGCGGCTGCCGTGGGTTCATTCAGCAAACGCAGCACATGCAGACCAGCCAGACGCGCGGCGTCTTTGGTGCCCTGTCGCTGTGCATCGTCGAAATAGGCCGGAACGGTGATGACAACGCCGTCCAGTTCGCCTTCAAGCGTGGCGGTAGCTCGCGCCGCCAGCGCTTTGAGGATATCGGCAGAAACGCGAATGGGATTCAGCAGCCCTGCATCGGTGGCAATCATCGGCAGACCATTAACACTGGCCTGTAGCTGATACGGCAGATGCGGGTAACGTTGCTGAATGTCAGCCAGAGAGCGGCCCATCATGCGTTTAATAGAGCTGATGGTGTTGGCAGGATCTTTCGCCGCGTTAGTACGCGCGTCATATCCCACCGTGTGGCCCTGCTGCTGGTAGTGGACCACGGATGGCAGCAGATGACGCCCTTCGGCGTCTGCCAGCGTTTCCGCCTGGCCGCTACGCACGGTCGCCACGAGAGAATTGGTGGTGCCTAAGTCAATGCCAGCCGCCAGACGACGCTGGTGAGGTGCGGCGCTTAAGCCAGGCTCACTAATTTGTAATAAGGCCATAATCGCTTCCGAAATTAAAAATCGAGCAGTTTTTCTTCGAGTTGTTCAGCGCTGCTTCGTAGTTTATCGAGAAAACGGAGCTTGCGTACAGTATCCGCCGCCACGTCCCACGTCTCGTTATTCAATTGTTCAACCATCTGCTGATGGCGGGAATCGAACATCCCTTTTACCCGTTTGATAAAGCTTTCCAGCCGCGCTTCGTCTTTTGCCTGGTCGATTTCATCAAGCTCTTCACGCAGATCCAGCTGTTCCATCAGGAACGCCGTGTCGCGAACGGTGTGTTGTTCGCTTGCAAGGTCAAAACCGTGCAGCGAGAGCAAATATTCCGCGCGAGAGAGTGGATTGCGTAAGGTTTGCCACGCCTGATTGATCGTTGCCGACTGAGAAACTGCCGCCAGCTGTTCCGCTGGGGTGCCGCTCGCGAACTTATCAGGATGGAATTGACGTTGCAGATCCTGGAAACGCACCGTCAGCGCGGGGATATCAATCGGGTACTGGGCAGGTAACCCGAAGAGGGTGAAATAATCCATAACAATCTCAGGGTTAGCCAATTAAAACAAACCCCACCGCAGGAGTACTACGCGTGGGGTTCTTAGGGTACAGCGCGACTATACGTGGAAGCTTTCGCCGCAACCACACTCATCTTTGACGTTCGGGTTGGTGAATTTAAACCCTTCGTTCAGGCCTTCTTTAACGAAGTCCAGCTGAGTGCCATCGAGGAATTGCAGGCTCTTGCCATCGATCACTACCTTCACGCCTTTGTCTTCAAACACGGTATCATCGGTCGCCGGTTCGTCCACAAACTCCAGTACATAAGCCATACCGGAACAGCCGGAGGTACGCACGCCCAGTCGCAGGCCATAGCCTTTACCACGGTTCTCCAGGAAGGAGCTTACTCGCGCGGCAGCGCTGTCGCTAAGGGTAATCGACATACTCAAACCTCAATTATTTTGCTTCACGTTTGCTTTTGTAGTCCGCAATAGCGGCTTTAATCGCGTCTTCTGCCAGAATAGAGCAGTGAATTTTCACCGGTGGCAGTTCGAGTTCGTCAGCAATATCGGTATTTTTAATTGCCTGTGCTTCGTCCAGAGACTTGCCTTTAACCCACTCTGTCACGAGGGAGCTGGAGGCAATTGCAGAACCGCAACCATAGGTCTTGAAACGCGCGTCTTCAATGATACCTTCATTGTTGACTTTGATCTGCAACTTCATCACGTCGCCACACGCTGGTGCGCCAACCATGCCGCTGCCAACGCTCTCGTCGCTGTTGTCGAAAGAGCCAACGTTGCGTGGGTTCTCGTAATGATCAATAACTTTTTCGCTGTATGCCATGATTGAATCTCCTTACCTACCGATTAGTGATGTGACCATTCGATGCTGTTGATATCCACGCCCTGTTTGAACATTTCCCACAGTGGAGAAAGGTCACGCAGACGGCCAATGGAGTTACGAACCAGCTTGATGGTGTAGTCAATCTCTTCTTCGGTAGTGAAGCGACCTAAAGAGAAACGGATAGAACTGTGTGCCAGCTCGTCGGTCATACCCAGCGCGCGCAGCACGTAGGATGGCTCGAGGCTTGCAGAAGTACAGGCAGAACCGGAAGAAACGGCAAGGTCTTTCAGCGCCATAATCAGCGATTCGCCTTCGACATAGTTGAAGCTGACGTTGAGAATATTTGGTACGCCCTGCTCGAGGTCGCCGTTCAGATACACTTCTTCCATATCTTTCACGCCGTCCCACAGACGGTTACGCAGAGTGCGCAGACGCGCCATCTCGGATTCCATCTCTTCTTTCGCAATACGGTAGGCTTCGCCCATGCCGACGATCTGATGAACAGGCAGAGTACCAGAACGCATGCCGCGCTCGTGACCGCCGCCGTGCATCTGTGCTTCGATGCGGATACGGGGTTTACGACGAACGTACAGCGCGCCGATACCTTTCGGGCCATAGATCTTGTGGCCGGTGAAGGACATCAGGTCAACTTTCAGCTGGCTCAGGTCGATAGGCAGTTTGCCCACGCTCTGGGTGGCGTCAACGTGATAGATGATGCCGCGCGCACGGCACATTTCGCCGATAGTCGCGATATCTTGAACCACGCCAATTTCGTTGTTCACGTGCATGATGGAGACCAGAATGGTGTCATCACGCATCGCCGCTTCGAGCTCTTTCAGGTCGATGATACCGTTGCTTTTCGGGGCGAGATAGGTGACTTCAAACCCTTCACGCTCCAGCTGACGACAGGTATCCAGCACGGCTTTGTGTTCGGTTTTGCTGGTGATGATGTGCTTGCCTTTTTTCTGATAGAAATTGGCCGCACCTTTAATCGCCAGGTTATCGGATTCGGTCGCACCGGAGGTGAAAACAATTTCACGCGGATCGGCACCAACCAGCTCGGCAATCTGATTACGGGCGATATCAACCGCCTCTTCAGCATGCCAGCCAAAACGGTGTGAACGGGAAGCTGGGTTACCAAAGTTTCCGTCCAGGGTCAGACACTGCATCATTTTCTCGGCAACACGCGGGTCCACCGGCGTGGTTGCGGAGTAATCGAGATAGATCGGTAATTTCATTGCTCTATAAACTCCGTACATCGCTTCAATGCAAGGAACCAGGCTACCGGTTGGATGTACGACCGAGTAGACGGGGCGCAGACGCCCCGGCCTGATTCTAAAATTCTTATCGTTTTATTACGCGCGTAACTTAACGTCGATTGCGTCTTGCGCGCGGGTGCTGCGTTGTGTTTCATGGCTCTGCTGACGGCCCGACACATCCAGAACTTCCTGGTTATTCACCAGTTCACCCAGGGTGATGTTGTTCAGGAAGCCGGTCAGACGGTCGCTCAGATCGCGCCACAGCGCGTGGGTCAGGCATTTATCGCCGCCCTGACAACCGCCTTTACCCTGGCAACGGGTCGCGTCGACAGATTCGTCAACCGCGCTAATCACTTCGCCAACGGCAATACTGCCCGCATCTTTACCCAGCAAGTATCCGCCGCCTGGGCCACGAACGCTGGAAACCAATCCGTTTTTACGTAATCTGGAGAACAGCTGTTCCAGATAGGACAGGGAAATACCCTGACGTTCAGAAATATCTGCCAACGGAACCGGGCCCGTTTCGGAGTTGAGCGCAACGTCCAGCATCGCGGTCACGGCATAACGCCCTTTAGATGTCAGTCTCATGTCTTACTTAACCTCAAACTCGCCCCTGCCCGGGGTTTTTTATTGTAAAATGGGGGTATTGCATAGCAGGAGCAAGTCTGACATTCCCGACTAAAATGGTCAACTATTTACTTGACTGTTTTAGTCAGGTATTTAACCTTCCGTGCCGTTTATTGGTCTTTGTTCTTCTGCTCAACAATAGAAGCCAGCATCCCGCGCAGGATGTTCAGTTCCTGCGTTTCCGGGCGGGCGCGGGTAAACAAACGGCGCAGCTTATTCATGACCTGGCCCGGATGTGACGCGCGGATAAAACCGGTGGTCAGCAGCGTTTGCTCCAGATGACCGTAGAAACGCTCAAGATCGTCCACCAGCGGATACGGCGTCTCTTCTGCTTCGGTGACAGGCTCTTTTTCCTGCGTGGCCAGCCAGGCCATGCGCACTTCATAAGCAATAACCTGCACCGCCATCGCCAGGTTTAGCGAGCTGTATTCCGGGTTCGCAGCAATAGCCACGTGGTAGTGACATTTTTGCAGTTCGTCATTGGTCAGACCGACGCGCTCACGACCAAACACCAACGCGACCGGCGCGTGTTCGGCTTCTTGCGTGCTTTTGAGGCCACATTCGCGCGGATCGAGCATCGGCCACGGCAGCGTACGCGAGCGAGCGCTGGTGCCGACCACCAGGCTACAACCGGCCAGCGCTTCGTCGAGGGTATCGACGATGTGGGCGTTGCCAATGACGTCACTGGCACCCGCTGCCAGCGCGATCGCCTGGGAGTCTGGCTTCACCAGTGGATTGACCAGCCAAAGATTGGTTAACCCCATGGTTTTCATGGCGCGGGCTACAGAGCCCATATTGCCGGTATGCGATGTTTCGACCAGTACGATTCGGATATTTTGCAGCATAATTTTAGTTTTCTGAGTTCAGTGTCTGAAGAATATTCGGGCATATTATCATAAAGAAGAGACATGATCCGAACTCGCTGCTATACTCTGCGCCGTTTTAGCTTCCCTGTTCTTTAACATCCAGTGAGAGTAACCGATGCAACATCCTATGTTGACCATCGCCGTGCGCGCAGCGCGCAAGGCGGGTAATGTAATTGCCAAACACTACGAAACTCCAGATTCTGTAGAAACCAGCCAGAAAGGCAGCAATGACTTTGTGACTAACGTCGATAAAGCCGCAGAAGCGATTATTATCGAAACCATTCGCAAATCTTACCCGCAGCACACCATTATTGCCGAAGAAAGCGGTGAGAATGAAGGCGAAGATCAGGATGTTCAATGGATTATCGATCCGCTGGATGGCACCACCAACTTCGTCAAACGTCTTCCCCATTTCTCCGTTTCTATTGCAGTGCGCATCAAAGGCCGTACTGAAGTTGCGGTAGTTTACGATCCAATGCGTAACGAATTGTTCACCGCGACCCGTGGTCAGGGCGCACAGCTGAACGGTTATCGTCTGCGCGGCACCAACGCTCGCGATCTGGATGGCACTATTCTGGCAACGGGCTTCCCGTTCAAAGCCAAACAGCACGCGACCACCTATATGAAAATCCTTGGCAAGCTGTTCACTGAATGTGCGGATTTCCGTCGTTCTGGTTCTGCTGCGCTGGATCTGGCCTACGTTGCCGCTGGCCGCGTTGACGGTTACTTCGAAATTGCGCTTAAGCCATGGGATTTTGCCGCGGGCGATCTGATTGCTCGTGAAGCTGGCGCACTGGTGTGCGATTTCACCGGCGGTCATAACTACCTGACGAGCGGTAACATCGTTGCGGGTAACCCACGCGTAGTGAAATCTATGCTGGCGAGCATGCGTGATGAACTGAGTGATGCGCTGAAGCGTTAATTCGGTTTTGCCTGGTGGCGATACGCTTACCGGGCCTACGAGATATTATTGTAGGCCGGATAAGCGTAGCGCCATCCGGCGATGTCAAAACGGTCTCAACCCTCTTCCGACCGGCACCGCACTCATCCACATCGTGACCGAAGCCACCAGCAGTATCACCCCTCCTGCCAATGCCAGCGTCGTCCAGCCAACCTGTCGCCACAGCACCGGTGCTTTATTCCCACTCAGTTTGACCGCTAATTGGCGAAAGCTATGAACCAGTAACGCCAGAGACGTAATCGTCAACGACGTTCCCGCCGCCATCGCCAGCGCAGACATCACGCCCCAGCTAAATACCCCAATCACCTTACTGAACAGCAGTACCATGATCGCCCCGGAACAGGGACGCAGTCCCATCGATAAAATAATCATCAGTCGCGCACGCCAGTCGTCACCGCTCTGGAGCTGCTCCTGCGTAGGCAGATGTTGATGCCCACAGCCGCAGTGGGCATCGTGAACGTGGTGCGGCGTAAACGCCTTAAATTTCGGTTTCTGCATTAATGCGCGTAGTTTTTTGAGCGCTCGCCAGCACAGCATGATCCCCAGCACCCCCACCAGCGCGTAACTGCCCTTCTCCAGCCAGAAACTGCTCAGATGCAGCTGACGGGCAGGTAATTGCAGCAACGTCAGGACCACCACAACCAGCCCGATCGCCACGCAGCCCTGTAATAACGACGAGGCCAGCGTCAGGCCAATACTCGATTTCAGTTTCGAAGGATGGGTCGCAAGCCAGGTCGTTATAACGATCTTTCCATGCCCCGGACCGAGAGCATGCAGTACGCCGTACAGGAAGCTAAAGATCAGCAGCGAGCCCCCCGCTTTGGTCGGATTCTCGGCAACGGCTTTCAGCAAGCCGCTCATCTGCTGATTCACCTCTCGCTGCCAGATGATGCTTTTCATCATCACCTGCGGCCACGCCTGCCATAGCCACAGCGCGCCAAACGCCGCCAGGATCAGGAACAGCGCCAGCGGCCATAGATGTAGCCAGCGCGGTTTTTTCTTCAGTGGCGGTGAGATTACTGACATTGCAACGTCACCTGTTGTGCAAACTGTTTACCCAATTCCATGTCCTCCGGCGGGGCGTCTTCTTTATCAAGTGCTATCGCAAAATTCAGCGTTTCTTCGCTGGGATTCGGGGTGTGGACCGCCAGCTTGCAGCGTTGTTGCAGCGCGGCGGGCAGCGTGACGTCGCTGTCTTCGGTATAACTCATATCGACGTAGTAAGTGGGGTCAAAGGTGGAGAACGTGTATTTTTGTCCGGCTAACGGCTGCGGTTGAGCCAGGGGCAATATAAACGTCAGCACCGCCTGATGACCGTCGCGCGCCATTGCGTAAGTCGTCGGTCGATTGAGAAACTTAACCTTCTGCCCGTTATGCCAGAACTCGGTAAAGTAGTGCTGGCCCAGCACGTTCGCCATTACCTCTGCCGCCAGTTTTTTCCAGATTTCATCGCCCGGTTTCGCGTTACCCGCATCGTAGAGCAGGTCCGCAGAGGTGATTTCATCCATCGCCCAGCGCATTTTCAGGCCAGTAAGCTGCGTATCATCAGCCACCAGTTCCGTTTTCAGGCTGATAAAGCTATGAGGATGCGCGGCAGCGGTGAAAGATAAAACCGCAAAAAATAACGCACTGGCGCTGTGTTTAACTATTTGCA
Organism: Enterobacter sp.; assembly: GCA_022649305.1. Taxonomy (GTDB): domain Bacteria; phylum Pseudomonadota; class Gammaproteobacteria; order Enterobacterales; family Enterobacteriaceae; genus Enterobacter. The sequence goes on along the minus strand of JALCNW010000009.1, from coordinate 43,990 downwards.
TCGTTTCCTCACGTCATAAATTCTGTGATGTTCTCCCGCATTCCTGAAGGAAAGAGCCACCGGCGCGCTTTCTTGCGTTCATCCTTTAGCTATTCTTATCGAATACTCACACTGGATACCGACAGATGATGACGACACTCGAAACCCCATCTGTGCTTTCCAGTTCGCAGCGCCGCTGCCAGGTACTGTTGATGCTCTATCAGCCCGGCTTTGCCGTTACCCCGCAAACCATTGTTGATATCAATGGGGTCGATGATGATACCGCACGGCAAGATATAGCCGAGACCCGCTTTGAAATCCAGCGCTATCACCGGCTAGACATCACCACGCACCATGACGGCAGCTACCGGATTGAAGGCACGACCCTCGATCAACGCTTATGCCTGTTGCAGTGGTTACGTCGGGCACTGCGCCTTTGTCCGCATTTTGTTTCCCGCCAGTTTACCCCAGCGCTTAAAACTGAACTTAAACAACTGGGAATTGCGCGCACCCTTTATGACGACACTAACCTGCGCGCGCTGATTAACTTCTGCTCGCGCCGCCTGCAGCGCCAGTTTGAGTGTCGTGATATCCAGTTTTTGCAGCTCTATCTGCAATATTGCCTGATTCAACATCATTTGGGCCAGACACCGCTGTTTTCGCCGATTCAGCGCAACTGGACTCAATCACGTGGTGAATATTCTACGGCGGAGGAAATCGTCCGCCACTGGCAGCGCCGCGTGTTGCAAATGCCCCATATTGACGAGCACATCTTCCTGTCCCTGCTGTTTATGATGCTACGAACGCCGGATCCGCTTCGGGATGTACACCAGCAGGATGAACGTCTGCGTCGTGCCATTACCCGCATGATAAGTCGCTTTCGCGGGCAAACAGGGATGCGTTTTAGTGATGAACAGGGCTTAACGGATCAGCTGTACATTCATATTGCGCAGGCGCTCGATCGCTCCCTCTTTGGCATTGGTATCGACAACAGCCTGCCCGAGGAGATTGCGCGTCTTTATCCCCGCCTGATGCGCACTACGCGCGACGTTTTGTGTGAAATTGAGGCCGAGTTTGGGCTGCGGTTTTCGGAAGAAGAGATGAGTCTGGTCGCCGTGATTTTTGGTGCCTGGCTGATGCAGGAAACGGATCTGCACGAAAAGCAGGTCGTGTTACTCACGGGTGATGATAAAGCCTGTGAAGTCATCATTGAGGAACAGCTCAGGGAACTGACCTTACTGCCGCTCAACATTCGCTATCTCACACTTCAGGCCTTTCAGAAAGAAGGCGCCCCACGTGAGGCGGCGCTGGTGATTACACCTTACGCCACCGCCCTGCCGCTGTTCTCACCGCCGCTCATTCATGCCGTAGAGACGTTGAATGCGCAGCAGCAAGAACATATTCGCGTCATGCTGGAATCTTAACGATTACGTCCGCGCCGCCACTTTGGGACGAACGAACAGCGCTGGCAGCGCTACCGCCGCCATCACCCAGAACACGCCGTGACCCAGGTGTTGATAGAGGAAACCGGCAAAAACAGTCATCACCGCAATGCTGCCGCCCATCGCCACGGCGGAATAGACGGCCTGGAGGCGAATCACTTCGCTTCCCTGTCGCGCAGCGATATAACGCATGGCGGCAAGATGGCACACGGTAAAGGTGCCGCAGTGAAGGATCTGCGCCACGATGAGCCACGGCAGCTCGGTGGTCCAGCCCATAATGCCCCAGCGTAAGATGCCGCAAACGGCAGAGAGCAACAGCAAATCCCGCGCACCAAAGCGGCGGAAAAGCTTTTTGCTCAGGGCGAAGATAATGACCTCCGCCACCACCCCGAGCGACCAGAGATACCCTATCGCCGAAGCCGAATAACCCGCCCCCTGCCAGTAGATTGCGCTAAACCCATAGTATGCCGCATGTGCTCCCTGGAGCAGACACACGCACGCCAGAAAACGCCAGCTCTGGGTAATCAAGGTCCGCCACGCGGGCCATCCTGCGCTATCGCTTTCCTGTTGGCGGTTTTCGCCCTGCGGCATAATCGACGGGCGCAGCAGCATTCCCAGCAACATCGAGGCAATACCCACGCTTAACAGCGCCAGAATCGCGTGGTAGTCATAAAGGCTGACCAGCTTACCCACCAGCGCCGAGCCAATCACAAAGGCAACCGAGCCCCACAGGCGTACGCGGCCATAGTCCATCGTTATCTGTTTTTGCCACGTATTTGCTAACGCATCCGTCAGCGGCACCAGCGGCGAGAAAAAGAGGTTGAAACCGACCATCACCACCATCAGCCAGGCAAACTGCTGGCTCACCCAGAAGGCCGCCAGAAAGACCAGCGTGAGCAGCGCCAGAATGCGCATGGCCTTGATCAGCAAAGAGGGATCGCTCACGCGCGGGGCAATCAGCAAACTCCCCAGAAAACGCGCCACCAGGCCCGCTCCCAGCAGAATACCGATGGTTTCTGGCGTCAGGCCAATCCCTGCGAGCCAGACGCTCCAGAAAGGCAAAAAAACGCCGTAACTAAAGAAATAGGTAAAATAGCTGAGCGCCAGCCAGCGTGTGGAATGCAAAACCATGAATCCCTCCCGTTTTGGAGGCGCTAGTCTGGCGTTAAAAAGGGGCGGGTGCAAGCTGAGTCGCGCAGAGCAATTACGGGGAATTGGCTATTTATACGTGGAATTGCAGCTCAGCGCGCCGTGAGGACGAAATGTCTAAAGAACAACAAAAAATTAAGGCCGCTTGCGCGGCCTCTATTATTTCTGCATTGCAGAACTAGGCGTAAACCGGGAAACGCGCGCAGATATCCAGCACTTTACCTTTGATACGCTCAATGACCGCTTCGTCGTTAATGTTATCAAGAACGTCGCACATCCAGCCAGCCAGCTCTTTCACTTCGGCTTCTTTGAAGCCACGGCGAGTCACCGCTGGAGAACCAATACGGATGCCAGAAGTCACAAACGGGCTCTTCGGATCGTTTGGCACGCTGTTTTTGTTCACGGTGATGTTCGCACGGCCAAGCGCCGCGTCTGCTTCTTTACCGGTCAGGTTTTTGTCTACCAGATCCAGCAGGAACAGGTGGTTCTCAGTACCGCCAGAAACCACTTTGTAGCCACGATTCAGGAACACTTCGACCATCGCCTTGGCGTTTTTAGCAACCTGCTGTTGGTAAACCTTGAACTCTGGCTCCATGGCTTCTTTCAGCGCCACGGCTTTAGCCGCGATGACGTGCATCAGCGGGCCGCCCTGAGCGCTTGGGAAAACAGCTGAGTTCAGCTTTTTGTACAGCTCTTCACTACCGCCTTTCGCCAGGATCAGGCCGCCGCGCGGACCCGCCAGGGTTTTGTGGGTAGTGGTGGTCACAACGTGTGCATGTGGAACCGGGTTAGGGTAAACGCCTGCGGCAATCAGACCTGCAACATGTGCCATATCGACGAACAGATATGCACCAATGCTGTCTGCGATTTCACGCATTTTTGCCCAGTCAACGACGCCGGAATAAGCAGAGAAGCCACCGATAATCATCTTCGGTTTGTGTTCCTGAGCCTGCTTCGCCATGTCTTCGTAGTCAATTTTACCGGCTTCATCGATGCCATAAGGGACGATGTTGTACAGTTTGCCGGAGAAGTTAACCGGAGAACCGTGAGTCAGGTGACCACCTTGTGCCAGGTTCATACCCAGAACGGTATCACCCGGTTGCAGCAGTGCGGTGTAGACCGCGAAGTTAGCCTGAGAGCCAGAGTGCGGCTGCACGTTTGCGTAGTCAGCGCCAAACAGTTCTTTTGCACGATCAATCGCCAGTTGTTCAACGATATCAACGTACTCGCAACCGCCGTAATAGCGTTTGCCCGGATAACCTTCAGCATATTTGTTGGTCAGCTGAGAACCCTGCGCCTGCATGACGCGCGGGCTGGTGTAGTTCTCGGAGGCGATCAGTTCAATGTGCTCTTCCTGACGTACTTTTTCCTGCTCCATAGCCTGCCACAGTTCGGCATCATAATCGGCAATGTTCATTTCACGCTTTAACATCCGCATCTCCTGACTCAGCTAACGATAAATTTTTGGCTTAAAAAGCCGGTCCTGTTGGACAACGGGCAACAGTATAACCGAATCGTTCTGTGATAACAGGTCTTGACAAACGATTTTACGCAAACGATTACCTCCACGCCACGCAAGGGTTTGTAGAATAAAGGTCTCGTGAATTTCAACGGATTTCTTTTCAGGTTTGTGATGCATATTTTTCACGTTGCAAAGAACCATTTACAACGCAGGGTTATTTTTTATAAGATGCATTTAAAATGAAACTTATAAATGACATTGAAGGAAGTTGCTATGTTAGACGCTCAAACCATCGCTACCGTTAAGGCTACTATTCCGCTGCTAGTGGAAACCGGTCCTAAACTCACCGCCCATTTTTACGATCGTATGTTCGTGCACAATCCTGAGCTCAAAGAAATTTTCAACATGAGCAACCAGCGCAACGGCGATCAACGTGAAGCGTTGTTTAACGCTATCGCGGCTTATGCCAGCAACCTCGAAAACCTGGCGGTTCTGCTGCCCGCGGTCGAAAAAATTGCGCAGAAGCACACCAGCTTCCAGATCAAACCTGAGCAGTACAACATTGTTGGTGAGCACCTGCTGGCGACGCTGGACGAATTGTATAGCCCAGGCCAGGAAGTGCTGGATGCGTGGGGTAAAGCTTACGGCGTGCTGGCAAACGTGTTTATCAACCGTGAAGCACAAATTTACAGCGAACATGCAGAAAAGAGCGGCGGCTGGGAAGGCACTCGCGCCTTCCGCATCGTTGAGAAAACCCCACGCAGCGCGCTGATTACCAGTTTTGAATTTGAACCTGTAGATGGTCTGCCTGTTGCTGATTATCAGCCAGGCCAATATTTGGGCGTATGGTTGAAGCCGGAAGGGTTCCCGCATCAGGAAATCCGTCAGTATTCCCTGACCCGCAAACCGAACGGGAAAGGCTATCGCATCGCGGTGAAACGCGAAGACGGCGGACAGGTTTCAACCTGGCTGCATCATCACGCTAACGTGGGCGACGTGGTTCATCTGGCATCGCCTGCTGGTGATTTCTTCATGGCCGTCGAAACCAACACGCCAGTGACTCTTATTTCAGCGGGCGTTGGCCAGACGCCCATGCTGGCGATGCTGGACACGCTTGCCAAAACCAACCATAGCGCACAGGTGAACTGGTTCCATGCAGCGGAAAATGGCGATGTGCATGCCTTCGCAGATGAAGTAAAAGCCCTGGCAACCACTCTGCCACACTTTGCTGCCCACACCTGGTATCGCCTGCCGACGGATGCCGATCGCGCAGCGCCACGTTTTGACAGCGAAGGTTTGATTGATTTACGTCAGCACGAAGGTCTGTTCAGCGCACCGGAGATGCAATTCTACGTATGTGGTCCGGTGGCATTTATGCAGTTTGCCGCGAAGCAGCTGGTTGAGCTGGGCGTGAATAAAGACAACATTCATTACGAATGTTTCGGCCCGCATAAGGTGTTGTAATGAGATGTCCCCTCCCGGACGGGAGGGGAATTATGTGGATTAGATTGCCGCGTCGTCTTCTTCACCCGTACGAATACGAATGACGCGGGCCACATCAAAGACGAAGATTTTGCCGTCGCCAATTTTACCGGTCTGCGCGGTACGGATAATGGTATCCACGCAGGTATCCACGATATCGTCGGTCACCACAATTTCGATTTTCACTTTCGGCAGGAAGTCCACCATGTACTCTGCGCCACGGTACAATTCGGTGTGGCCCTTTTGACGACCAAAGCCTTTCACTTCCGTTACCGTCATCCCCGTGATGCCGACTTCCGCCAGCGCTTCACGTACATCATCCAGTTTGAAAGGTTTAATAATCGCATCAATTTTTTTCATGGTGGGTCCTTAAACGCTTGCCTGTTTGCAGCCTCGTAATCGATTGCTCACAGTATCATATTGAATCGGTTTTTGCGGTATTACTCTTTAAAATCGTTGGCTTCCAGCTCGTGGCGCGACAGCAGTTTATAAAACTCGGTACGGTTGCGTCCGGCCATGCGCGCAGCGTGCGTCACGTTGCCCTTGGTTATCTGCAATAACTTACGCAAATAGTTTAGTTCGAACTGATTGCGTGCCTCAACAAACGTCGGCAGCGCGGTATTTTCCCCTTCCAGGGCTTGTTCTACGAGCGCGTCGCCAATGACCGGCGATGAAGTCAGCGCCACGCACTGTTCAATCACGTTCACCAGCTGGCGTACGTTACCCGGCCAGGCGGCTGTCATCAGGCGTTTCATCGCATCGGTAGAAAACGCGCGAACAAAAGGTTTGTGCCGTTCAGCCGACTGACGCAGCAGATGGTTTGCCAGCAGGGGAATATCTTCTGCTCGTTCCGCCAGAGCAGGAATTTTTAAGTTCACCACATTCAGGCGGTAATAGAGATCTTCTCGAAACTCTTTGCGCTCCATCGCCTTGGGCAAATCGCGGTGCGTCGCGGAGATAATACGCACGTTAATATTGATATCCCGATTGCTGCCCAGCGGGCGGACTTTACGCTCCTGCAAGACGCGCAGCAGTTTGACCTGCAAAGGGATGGGCATATCGCCAATCTCATCGAGAAACAGCGTGCCGCCTTCCGCAGCCTGGAATAGCCCTTCCCTGCTGCTTACCGCGCCGGTAAATGCGCCGCGCGCGTGGCCAAAGAGTTCGGACTCCAGAAGTTGTTCCGGCAGCGCCCCGCAGTTAATGGCAATAAACGCATTTTTGCTGCGCGGACTGGCATTGTGAATAGCCTGGGCGAAGATCTCTTTACCGGTTCCGCTCTGGCCGTTAATCAGCAGGCTGACGTCCGATTGCGCTACCATCCGCGCCTGTTCGAGCAGGCGCAGCATAATCGGACTACGGGTAACGATCGATTCACGCCATTTTTCATCCACGGACGGTGCCGAGTGCTCAAGTGCGTCATCGATGGCTTTGTACAGCGCATCTTTATCTACCGGCTTGGTCAGGAAGCTGAATACCCCCTGTTGGGTAGCGGCGACTGCATCAGGAATAGAACCGTGCGCCGTCAAAATAATCACCGGCATGCCTGGCTGGAGCTTCTGGATTTCAACAAACAGCTGCATACCGTCCATTTCGTCCATGCGCAGGTCGCTTATCACCAGATCGACTTTTTCGCGCCCCAGCGCTTTTAACCCCTCCTGCCCGCTTTCGGCTGTGACGACGCTATAGCCTTCACTGACCAGACGCATCCCAAGCAGCTTAAGCAAGCCGGGATCGTCGTCCACCAGCAGGAGATGGGCAGGTTTGCGGCTTGTCATGGCTTCACATCCTCTTGTTTCGGTATATCACCATCCTGGTCCGGCGTGGACGTCGAATGCGCACCGCCTTTCGAGCCGTCCGGCAAATAGTTGCTGGCCGGTTTACGGGTGGAAAGTTGCCGCTCGATATCCGTCAAATTTTCCAGCTTGCGGGTGGTGGTATCAAGCTGTGAGCGTAAGTACTGTTGCTGTTGACGCAGCGTGTCCAGCTCGCCATCGGCAGATTGTTGCAGCTTGCTGTAGCGAGAGCGTTCTTCGGCAAGCTGGAGTTGCAGCACCTGCCCGTTCCGCCAAAGCTGATAAAGCGGACGCACCTGCGCCGGAATTTGTGGGCTCAACGCATCAAGGCGCGTGGTGTTGGCACGACGCTCAACCGGATTGATTTTGGCGTTAGCCAGCAGGATGCCGCGTTTAAAGGTGTCCTGCCAGGTGTCGTCCGCCCACTGATGGGCCTGCGCACGCGCAGCGGCTGGCGCAAGACGGTCGGCACAGTCCATACTGCGCAGCCAGAAAAGCGGGTTAGCTTCAACGTCATGGCCTGCAAGCAGCCAGATGTTATCGCACTCTGTTGATAAGAAATCCGCCAACTGGTGCTCAGGCAATTTATCGTCTTGTTTGTCGCTGATAGCACTTTTTGGCGTATGAGAAACACATCCGGCCAGGAGGAGACATGGCAGGCCTAATCGTAAGATTTTGCTGGAAAACGCCGCGTTAATCGCGCGGAAAAGGACGTGTGGCATACTCACCAGACTTAGATTCATTTCATTGATTTTTCGGCTCAAGAGGCAGTTCGATACGAAAGCAAACATCGGCGCGAACATCGTGCGAAATGTGTAACTCTCCATGCATACGTCGTATGCAGTCGCGAGCAATGCTTAAGCCCAAACCACTTCCTTTTACCGCACCTTTTCGCTGATGACTTCCCTGGAAAAAGGGTTCAAAAATCATCACTTTTTCGTCATCCGGAATAGGAGTACCGGTGTTGGCGACGTCGATACACACCCGCGAACCGTTGGTAAAACTGCGAATATAAATGTTACCGGATTCAGTACCGTAGTGCACCGCATTGGAATAAAGATTATCCAGCACGCTCATTAACAGCATAGGTTCGGCATAACAAACCGGCTCCTGAAGATCGATCTCAGTACGCATCATTTTAGCCCGTGCAGGCAAGCTATGCGCAGAACGGACCATATCCACCAGCGGTTCAATTTCTACTTTTTCGAGCTCAACGGCGCCATCTGCGAGCTTGCGGTTGTAATCCAGCAGTTGCTCAATCAGCTTTTGCAGATTACGGCTGCTGGCGTCGAGAATATCGACAATCTCTTTTTGTTCAGGACTCAGCGGTCCTGCAACTTCGTCTGCCAACAGCTCGGTGCCTTCACGCATGCTGGCAAGCGGGGTTTTTAGTTCGTGGGAGATGTGGCGTAAAAACTGATGGCGCTGAGACTCCAGCCACGCCAGACGTTCGGAAAGCCAGATGATCCGTTGCCCGACGGATCGCAATTCGCGTGGCCCCTTGAACACAACAGTATTCCCAAGCGACTTTCCCTCTCCCAGTCGATTGATCATCCGCTCTATCCCTTTCACCGGGCCGATTATCATACGCGTGAATAGCAATACCAGCCCCAGGCTCACCAGAAACAGCACCAGTGCCTGCCAGCCAAAGAATTGACCGCGCTCCGCGATCTCCTGCTGAAGCTGCTGCCCGCGAGAGAAAACGACCGTGCGCGTCGATTGCACCATTTCGGTATTAGCGTTGGCAAAAGCTTCGAGGCGAGTCGTTGCGACAGCATCAGGGCCGCTGTTTTTACACTGTAGCTGGGCCAGATCGTTGAGATCCTGACGCAAGGTTTGATAGAGCTTATCGTCAGGGAGCACACCCGCATGGGCATCAAGCATTTCGCTGTAACGTCTGCGTTGATTTTGATAGACCTTTTCCAGCGTACGATCGTCCAGGACACAGTATTGACGATAGCTACGTTCCATCTCCAGCGCAGCATTGGTCATGGCCTCGCTGCGACGGGCATCGATGAGCGTTGTGCGATTGGTTAACGCGGCCTGGGCGCTGAGCGCATTAAGGCTCTGCCACGCCTGCCATGCCAGAACCAGCAGCGGTAACAGGATCAGCAAAAATGCCATCATTACTAACTGTCGCAGGGAGCGAGGAAAAAGGGACCAGCGTTTCAACGCATTACTCTCTCTGAAAAGGGGTTAAGAGAGACTAACCGAGTCTGTCCTTCAGATACAACAAAGCCGGGTAAAAACCCGGCTTTGTTATGCAATGAGGCGGTGCCTTACTCGACGTTTCGCCCGGGGTCTGATAAAGCAGAGCTATAATCAGTAGTTGGACGGCAGGCACCTTTTTGTGCGTCATTCGAAGTTTATGTAGCGCGTCCCGAAGGGGCTGACATAAGAAGGTGAATGAGCCACTGGTTAATATTATGCAACACTCATGCCAAAAAGCAAAACAAATTATTAACATGCTGAAAAATATGATTATTACTACAATAACACGTTAGTTATTCACTGAATGATTTCCAGGCTACGTGTCGCTTATTAGCAACACCTTATAAGCGAATTCTGGACTACTATAAAAATCAGTGAGTTACGCGTCTCCATTTGGAGACACTGTAATATGCTCTTTGTCGCGCATTCACGACACCAATAAAAAAGCCCGGCAGGCTGTGCTTACCGGGCTGAGAAGTTCAAAAATAAACGTTAACCGAGCTGTTTGCGCGCATTGCGGAAGATGCGCATCCACGGGCTATCCTCGCCCCAGTTTTCTGGGTGCCAGGAGTTGCTCACGGTACGGAAAACACGCTCCGGATGCGGCATCATCACCGTAACGCGACCGCTTTCGCTGGTCACCGCAGTGATGCCGTTTGCTGAACCGTTCGGGTTGGCTGGGTAGGTTTGCGTCACCTTGCCAAAGTTATCCACGAAGCGCAGCGCCACCAGACCTTTGCTTTCCAGCGTCGCGAGATGCGCCGCATCACGCACTTCGACCTGGCCTTCGCCATGTGAAACCGCGATTGGCATTTGCGAACCGACCATGCCTTGCAGCAGCAGAGACGGGCTTTGAGTCACTTCAACCAGGCTAAAGCGCGCCTCGAAGCGATCGGACTGGTTACGCACAAAGCGCGGCCAGGCTTCACTGCCGGGGATCAGCTCACGCAGATTCGACATCATCTGGCAGCCGTTGCACACGCCCAGCGCCAGCGTTTGTGGACGGTGGAAGAAGGTTTCAAACTCATCGCGCACGCGATGGTTGAACAGAATGGACTTCGCCCAGCCTTCACCCGCGCCCAGTACGTCACCGTAAGAGAATCCACCGCAGGCCACCAGCGCCTGGAAATCTTCCAGACCAATACGGCCTGCCAGCAGGTCGCTCATGTGTACATCGATGGCATCAAAGCCCGCGCGGTGGAATGCCGCCGCCATCTCCACATGGGAGTTAACGCCCTGCTCGCGCAGAACCGCGACTTTTGGACGCGCGCCGGTAGCAATGTATGGCGCAGCAATATCCTCGCTGATGTCGAAGGTGAGCTTCACGTTCAGGCCCGGATCGTTATCTCTGGCTTTCGCGTTGTGCTCTTGATCGGCGCATTCAGGGTTATCACGCAGACGCTGCATCTGCCAGGTCGTTTCCGCCCACCACATACGCAGCGTAGAACGGCTTTCGCTGAATACCGCATGGCCATCAGCTTCAATGACAAAACGATCGCCAGTTACGGCTTTACCCAGATAATGCACGCAGTCAGCCAGACCATGTTGCGCCAGTACCGCTTCGACGGCTTCACGATCCGCTGCGCGAACCTGAATCACCGCGCCCAGCTCTTCATTGAACAACGCGGCCAGACGATCGTCGCCAAGCGCTGCAATGTTAACTTCAACGCCGCAGTGGCCGGTAAAGGCCATCTCCGCCAGGGTAACCAGCAGGCCGCCGTCTGAACGGTCGTGGTAGGCCAACAGTTGACGTGCCACGACAAGCGCCTGAATCGCGTCGTAGAACCCTTTAAGCTGTGTGGCATCGCGCACGTCCGCCGGCTTGTCACCCAACTGGCGATAAACCTGCGCCAAAGCGGTTGCGCCCAGCGCGTTATGACCTTTGCCCAAATCGATCAGCAGCAAGGCGTTATCTTCGGTCGACAGCTGTGGCGTGATGGTATGGCGCACATCTTCAACGCGCGCAAAAGCGGTGATCACCAGCGACAGGGGAGAGGTCATCTCGCGCTGCTCGCTGCCTTCCTGCCAGCGGGTTTTCATCGACATGGAGTCTTTGCCAACTGGAATCGTCAGACCCAGCGCTGGACAAAGCTCCTCACCCACCGCTTTAACCGCTTCGTATAGGCCTGCATCTTCGCCCGGGTGACCAGCAGCAGCCATCCAGTTTGCAGAAAGCTTAATACGCTTGATATCGCCAATTTGCGTGGCGGCAATATTGGTCAGCGCTTCGCCCACGGCCAGGCGACCAGAGGCCGCAAAATCCAGCAGCGCGACAGGGGTACGTTCACCGAGCGCCATCGCTTCACCGTAATAGCTATCGAGACTCGCGGTGGTAACAGCACAGTTCGCAACCGGTACTTGCCATGGTCCAACCATCTGATCGCGCGCCACCATGCCAGTGACCGAGCGGTCGCCAATGGTGACCAGGAAGGTTTTTTCCGCTACCGCAGGCAGATGCAGAACGCGATTTACCGCATCGGCAATAGTGATACCGTGAAGATCCAGCGGTTTACCAACGGCTTTACGGGTTTGCACGTTGCGGGTCATTTTCGGGGTTTTGCCCAGCAGCACGTCCAGCGGCAGGTCGATAGGCTGGTTGTCAAAATGCGGGTCGTTCATGGTCAGGTGCAGTTCTTCTGTTGCCTCACCGATAACCGCATACGGAGCGCGCTCGCGACGGCACAGCTCATCGAACAGCGGAAGCTGATCGGCTGCCACCGCCATGACATAGCGTTCCTGTGATTCGTTACACCAGATCTCTAACGGGCTCATGCCCGGTTCGTCGCTCAGGATCTTGCGCAGATCGAAACGACCGCCGCGACCACCGTCGCTCACCAGTTCCGGCATAGCGTTCGACAGACCGCCCGCCCCCACATCGTGGATAAACAGGATTGGGTTGGCGTCACCCAACTCCCAGCAGCGGTCGATCACTTCCTGGCAGCGACGCTCCATTTCCGGGTTGTCGCGCTGAACGGAGGCAAAATCAAGATCGGCATCCGACTGACCGGAGGCCATTGAAGAGGCAGCCCCACCGCCCAGACCGATATTCATCGCCGGACCGCCCAACACGATCAGTTTCGCGCCCACGACGATCTCGCCTTTTTGTACGTGATCGGCGCGGATATTGCCGATCCCGCCCGCCAGCATGATCGGCTTGTGGTAGCCGCGCAGCTCTTCACCGTTGTGGCTCTCGACTTTCTCTTCATAGGTACGGAAGTAGCCGTTCAGCGCCGGGCGTCCAAACTCATTGTTAAACGCAGCACCGCCAAGCGGGCCTTCGGTCATGATGTCGAGCGCAGTTACAATACGTTCTGGCTTACCAAAATCTTCTTCCCACGGCTGTTCAAAGCCCGGAATACGCAGGTTGGAAACAGAGAAACCAACCAGACCCGCCTTTGGCTTAGCGCCACGACCTGTTGCGCCTTCATCGCGAATTTCACCACCGGAACCGGTAGCCGCACCCGGCCAGGGTGAAATCGCCGTTGGATGGTTATGGGTTTCGACCTTCATCAGGATATGCGTTGGCTCCTGATGGAAGTCGTAACGCCCTGCTTCGCGATCGGCGTAGAAGCGACCCACGTCGGAACCTTCCATTACCGCAGCGTTGTCTTTATAAGCTGACAGCACGTGATCGGGGATTTTCTCGAAGGTGTTTTTAATCATCTTGAACAGCGACTTCGGCTGCTCTACGCCGTCGATTACCCAATCGGCGTTGAAAATTTTGTGACGGCAATGCTCAGAGTTGGCCTGCGCGAACATATACAGTTCGATGTCATTAGGGTTGCGATTCAGCTTAACGAACGCATCCTGCAGGTAATCAATCTCGTCGTCCGCCAGCGCCAGACCTAAGCGGAGGTTGGCATCAATCAGTGCCTGACGCCCCTGCCCCAGCAGATCCACACTTTGCACCGGTGCAGGCTGGTGATGAGCAAAAAGCTGCTGCGCGTCGTCCAGAGAGGCAAACACACTCTCCATCATGCGATCGTGCAGTTCATCAGCCACCGTCTGCCACTGTTCCGCGGTCAGCGTTGAGGCTTCAACATAGTACGCCACGCCACGTTCCAGACGGTTAATCTGGCTCAGGCCGCAGTTATGGGCGATGTCAGTCGCTTTGGAAGACCAGGGGGAGATGGTACCCGGGCGAGGCGTCGCAAGAATAAGTTTGCCGGTTGGCGTGTGGCTACTCAGGCTCGGGCCATACTTAAGCAGGCGCCCGAGCTGCTCTTGCTGCTGCGCGTTCAACGGCGCGTTCAGGTCAGCAAAATGGACATACTCAGCGTATATAGTGCTTACCGGAAGGTCGGCTGCCTGAAAACGTGCCAGCAGTTTGTTGATACGGAAGGCAGACAGTGCAGGCGAACCACGCAGAATTTCCATCATAAGTCTCTCGTCTTCGAAGCGCCTGAGGCGCTTACAGTGTGCGCAAGGGGAAAACGGGCGTCATTATAGAGAATCCTGAGCCTCGACGAAACCGTTTGCGTGGAAATAAAATCGACATTTGTTTTTATCAATAGATGTGACCGAACTCTCTAATTTGTTGCCAACTGGCGCAAGTTTGCGCAAAATGCCGCTCAATCAATGGTAAACCTTATTCATAACATGACTACAGCACACTGAGGCATCGCACGGCGCAGAGAATTAACTAATTGAAAAAATTCAAGATTAATTATCTGCTCATCGGCATCGTCACCTTGCTGCTGGCAGCGGCCTTATGGCCATCAATTCCCTGGTTCGGTAAAGCCGAAAACCGCATCGCCGCGATTCAGTCGCGGGGGGAATTGCGCGTCAGTACCATTAGTTCCCCGCTGACGTATAGCAACGTTAACGGCAAAATCATCGGCCTTGACTATGAGCTGGCACAACAGTTCGCCGACTACCTTGGCGTAAAGCTGACTATCACCGTGCGTCAAAATATCAGCCAGCTCTTTGACGATCTTGATAACGACAATGCTGACATGCTGGCTGCGGGTCTGGTCTATAACAGCGAGCGCAGTAAGAGCTATCAGCCGGGGCCGACCTACTATTCCGTATCCCAACAGCTGGTGTATCGCGTCGGCAACGTGCGTCCGCGGACGCTGGCAGCGCTCAACGAGCAGCAGTTGACCATCGCACCAGGTCATGTGGTCATCGACGATCTGCGAGCCCTGCAAGAGACTAAATTCCCCGAGCTTAGCTGGAAGGTCGATGAGAAGCTGGGTACGACGGCGTTACTTGAGCAAGTGAAGGATAAAAAGCTGGCTTACACCATCGCCGACTCCGTCGCGATAAGCCTGTTCCAGCGCGTGCACCCAGAAATTGCCGTCGCCCTCGATGTCACCGACGAGCAGCCTGTCACCTGGTTTAGCCCGCTGGATAACGATCAAACGCTCAGTGCAGCGATGCTCGATTTCTTTAACTCGATGAATGAAGACGGCACGCTGGCACGTCTTGAGGAAAAGTATCTCGGGCATGGCGGCGACTTCGACTATGTCGATACGCGTATTTTCCTGCGCTCGGTAGACAGCGTACTCCCGGATCTTCAGCCATTGTTTGAGAAATATGCTCAGGAGATCGACTGGCGTTTGCTGGCGGCAATTTCCTATCAGGAATCACATTGGGACGCGCAAGCCACTTCACCGACCGGCGTGCGCGGGCTAATGATGCTGACCAAGAATACGGCGCAAAGCCTTGGTCTGACCGATCGTACCGATGCTGAACAGAGCATTAGCGGCGGCGCACGTTATTTGCAGGACATGATGGCGAAAGTGCCGGAAACCGTGCCTGAAGAGGAACGTATCTGGTTTGCGCTGGCGGCGTATAACATGGGTTACGCGCACATGCTCGATGCACGCGCGTTGACGGCCAAAACCAAAGGCAATCCGGATAGCTGGTCTGATGTTAAACAACGCTTACCGTTGCTTAGCCAAAAGCCCTGGTATAACAAGCTGACCTACGGCTATGCGCGCGGGCACGAAGCGTATGCTTACGTGGAAAATATCCGTAAATATCAGATAAGCCTGGTCGGTTATCTGATGGAAAAAGAGAAGGAAGTGACCGAGGCTAAACAACTGGCGCAGAGTTATCCGGTGGTATCACTGAATGAAGTTAATCATCCGACAACTTCAATTCTGCCTTTTGTTGCTTTTTCTGCTGACGGCGCATTCGAAAGAAATCACTTAATAGCCCCGAACACTCTGGTGCAAGCACCCCGCCGATAATCTGTACCTGATGATTCATACCTGGATGCCCAAGCACATCCAACAGCGAACCTGCCGCACCGGACTTTTCATCACGCGCACCGTAGACCAGCGTACCAATGCGGCTGTGGATCATCGCGCCGGAGCACATGACACAAGGCTCCAGGGTGACGTACAGCGTGGTTTCCAGCAGACGATAGTTTTGTAGCACCAACCCGCCCTGCCTCAGCGCCATAATTTCGGCGTGAGCGGTAGGATCGTGACGACCGATCGGGCGATTCCAGCCTTCACCAATCACCTGATTGTTATGCACCAGTACGGCACCCACGGGCACTTCGCCCTCGTCCCAGGCACGTTGGGCCAGGTTGAGCGCGTGGCGCATCCAGTATTCATGATTGAGTTCGAGGTCGGACAACGGGTAATACTCCAGTCTGGAAAGCGGGCGCATTATACACACCCGTTATGGTTAACACTATTCCAGTTGCTGAAGTTCACCTGATGGTGTGACGCGAAAGCGATGCTCGCAGAAATACAGCAGCGGGTTATCTTGTTTACTGTCGCTGTAACCACTGTGCAGACGCAGCGGCGTACCAATTTTTTTCTCGAGTTGCACCACCTTCTCATGCCCAAGGCAGCGCATCGTCAGCACCCATCCACCATAGGCGCGGCCAATTTGCGTGGCGATAAGATTGACGCGCGGGAGCCACGGCGTATCGAAATAGACCTGCTCCACCAGCGGCTGGGGCGAACCGGTTATTAGCCAGATATCGGCATCATTGGCATTCAAATAATGCGTCAGACGATCCTGGACGACCGGAAACGCGGTGACGTGACCGCGAAACCAGACGGCAAAATCCTGTTCCAGCTGCTTGAGGCGCACCTCACTATGGCCGAAAGTGCAGCCCCACAGCAGCAGGCTCATCGGCCACCGCGCCGCACGTCCTTTCATCAACAACGCCATGCCAATCACCGGCAAAAGCGGCAGCACGAGCAGCGCGTTTAGAGGCTGTCGACGCAGCAGATAGCGCATAAATGTGCCAAACATGTCCTGCTGATGCAGCGTTCCGTCTAAATCAAAAAAAACGACACGACGCTCGTGATTAGCCAAACCTTACTCCTCTGGATCGTTGAACCCTAAAAGCCAGGTAAACAAGAACCCGGCAATTACCGCTACCAGATAGCCTAACAGATAGAACATGACTTTTCCGGTCACGATGGTTAATGCCAGTGGTAAACCGGAAATCCCAAAGGTAATGACCGTCGCCACTTTCCAGTAACTAATGAGCGCACCGCCAACCGCACCTCCCAGACATGCTCCCAGGAAAGGCTTGCCGAGCGGCAACGTGACCCCAAAAATAAGGGGCTCGCCAATACCCAATAATCCTACTGGCAGTGCCCCTTTAATGACTTTTTTCAAACGCTGGTTACGGGTTTTCATCAGTACTGCAATCGCCGCACCAACCTGCCCTACGCCCGCCATCGACAGAATCGGCAGCAGCGCGTTATACCCATGAGCCTGCACCAGCTCCACGTGAATGGGCACCAGACCCTGATGTAAGCCCGTGAGCACCAGCGGCAGGAAGGTCCCGGACAGAATCGCACCTACTGCCAGACCACCACGATCGATAGCCAGAGAAGCACCGTGCGCAATGGCATCGGAGATCAAGCCCCCCAGCGGCTGTAGGGCCACAATAGCGATAGTGCCCGTAATTAGCGTCGTCAGCAGCGGGTTAAGGATCAGTTCAATCGAGCCGGGCAAAACGTTGCGCAGCCGTTTCTCAATCCAACACATCAGGACCACCACCAGCAGCACCGCAATGACTCCGCCACGTCCTGGCTGTAATGCCTCGCCAAACAGGGTGATCTGCGCCAGCTGCGGGCTGGAAAGGATCCCTGCCATCACCCCACCCATTGCCAGCGATCCGCCAAAAACTTTCGCGGCGTTGACGCCAACCAGAATGTTCATGATGGCAAACACTGCGCTGCCAAAAATGCCCAAAATTCCGAGCATATTGGGATAGTGCGTAGCGAAATCCCCAACGATATCCGGGCGCTTGAGGATGTTGATAATCCCGGTTATCAGACCAGAGGCGATAAAGGCAGGAATCAGCGGAATAAAGACGTTTGCCAACTGTCGCAGCGCATCGCTCATTGGGGCTTTATATTTGGCTTTCGCCTGCGCTTTATTGCGATCGGCGTCATCAATCGCAACCGAACCTTCTGCGCCCATCAGCGCACGCATTGCGTCCACAACTTTTGCGGCTTTGCCGGGGCCGACAATCAGTTGATGCTGCGCCCCTTGCTTAACATAGCCACTCACGCCAGAAAGCGTTTTCAGGCGAGCGAGATCGAGCTTTTCGTCATCCTGAACTTCAACCCGCACACGCGTCATGCAGTTTTCCAGACGCAGAATATTTTTCTCCCCGCCAATCCCCTGCAAAATATCGCTGGCGAGCGCTGCTGTTTTTTCCATATACGCCTCTGCTGTTCTAGTTTTCTAATGCAGCCCGCAAGAATCCCTGGTGCGCATCAAGTTTTGCTCGTGCGGCAGCGGCGTCCAGCCCGCTGAGGATCATCAAAATGGCCGGTTTAACATCATGATCGGTTTGTTTGAGTACCGCTTCGGCTTCCTCACGGCTCGCGCCCGTAGCTTCCACCACCATACGGCAGGCCCGATCTACCAGCTTGATGTTAGAGGCTTTCATATCCACCATCAGGTTTTGATAGACCTTACCGAATTTCACCATTGCGCCCGTAGAGATCATGTTGAGCACCAGCTTTTGCGCGGTCCCGGACTTAAGGCGCGTTGAGCCAGTCAGTGCTTCTGGCCCCACAACCGGAGAGATGGCAATAGCCGCCACCTGCGCAATCGGGGAACCCGGGTTACAGGAGATAGCGACAGTGGTGCAACCTTGCTGATTGGCATATTCGAGCCCCCCAATGACATAAGGTGTACGTCCGGAAGCGGCAAGACCTACCACCAAATCCTCTGCGGTCAGGTTCAGTGCTTTGAGGTCGTCCTCCCCGAGCTGTTTATTATCTTCCGCCCCCTCAACCGCCTTTAGCAGTGCGCCTGGACCTCCGGCAATAAGCCCGATAACCAGACCGTGAGGGACACCAAACGTCGGCGGGCATTCAGAAGCATCAAGTACGCCAAGACGTCCGCTGGTCCCTGCACCCATGTAAATAATGCGCCCCCCGCTTTTCAGCGATTGTGCGGCGGCGTCAACGGCTTTCGCCACCTCGGGCAATGTCTCTTTCACTGCCTGCGCGACCAGCGTATCCTGTTGATTAAAACGGGTTACAAGGTCAAGCGTGGAGAGCGCATCGAGATCCATGGTTTGCGGATTACGGGTTTCAGAAACTAACTGGCCTAGATTCATCTTTTACACCTCAAGAATTTTTAATTCATAATAACCGTACTATAATGGAATATAAAATTCATTCAGGCGAGTATATTTCTGGATTTGTAGCAACAATCACACTTTCGCCAGGAGAACGTATGAACTGTTTAATTCGTATTCGCCAGCGTTACGCGGGCTTTGCCCAGAGCGATAAAAAACTGGCGGACTTCCTGCTGGCGCAACCCGATCACGCCCGCCATTTAAGCTCACAGCAGCTTGCAAGCGAGGCGGGTGTCAGCCAGTCGAGCGTCGTGAAATTTGCACAAAAGATTGGTTTTAAAGGTTTTCCGGCGTTAAAGCTGGCCATCAGTGAGGCGCTGGTGAGTAACCCTAACCCGCAGTCGATGCCGCTTCACAATCAAATTCGCGGCGATGATCCGATGCGTCTGGTGGGTGAAAAACTTATCAAGGAAAACGTCACGGCGATGCATGCCACTCTTGATGTAAACAGCGAAGAGAAGCTGCTGGAATGCGTCGCCATGCTGCGCGCAGCGCGGCGCATCATTCTTACAGGAATTGGGGCCTCGGGGCTGGTCGCACGTAATTTTGGCTGGAAGCTCACTAAAATTGGTTACAACGGCCTCGTTGAACAGGATATGCATGCGCTGCTGGCTACCGTGCAAGCGATGGGGCCTGAGGATTTACTGCTGGCCGTTTCTTATTCCGGCGAGCGCCGCGAGATTAATCTTGCCGCAGATGAGGCGCTGCGTGTTGGTGGCAAGATCCTGGCCATCACGGGTTTTACCCCTAACGCGCTCCAGCAACGAGCGACACGATGTCTTTATACCATCGCGGAAGAACAAGCCACGCGCAGCGCGGCTATTTCATCCACCAGCGCACAGATGATGCTGACTGATCTTCTCTTCGTGGCGCTGGTGCAGCAGGATCTTGAACATGCTCCAGAACGTATTCGTCACAGTGAAGCGCTGGTAAAAAAACTGGTCTGAGGCGTATAATGCCCGCCCTGTTTGTGATGTTTCTGAGATTTTCCTGATGGCGCTGTTAATCACTAAAAAATGTATCAATTGCGATATGTGCGAGCCCGAATGCCCGAATGAGGCTATTTCGATGGGTGATAGCATTTATGAGATTAACAGCGACCGCTGCACTGAATGCATCGGCCACTATGAAACGCCGACCTGCCAGAAGGTGTGCCCAATCCCGAACACTATCCTTAAAGATCCTGCGCATGCTGAATCCGAAGAACAGCTTTGGGATAAGTTTGTGCTGATGCACCACGCAGACAAGCTTTAACTTTCGAGAATCACCGTGGCACAGGCGTAGCGTCGTTCATCGGCTAGCGTAACATGCATGTTGACCACGCCGAGCTTATCCGCCAGTTTTTGCGCTTCTCCCCATAAACGTAGCCGGGGTTTTCCGAGCTCATCGTTAAACACTTCAAACTGTTCGAATGCAAGCCCGTTACGGATACCGGTACCGAAAGCTTTTGCTGCTGCTTCTTTAACAGCAAAGCGCTTTGCCAGAAAACGCACCGGCTGTTGATGCGTTTCCCAGATAGCCCACTCGTTGTCGCTTAGCACGCGTCTCGCAAGGCGATCGCCACTCCGGGCGATCACTGCTTCGATGCGGGCAATTTCAACGATGTCAGTTCCTAAGCCCAAAATCGCCATTACTGACGTGCTTCATGCATCAGACGCTTCATTTCGGCAACCGCGTCTTTTAAACCACTCATCACCGCACGACCAATAATCGCGTGCCCAATGTTTAACTCGTACATTTCCGGAATGGCGGCAATGGCTTTCACGTTGTGATAAGTCAGACCGTGACCGGCGTTAACCTTAAGACCCAGACTTGCGGCGTAGGTGGCAGCTTTAGCGATGCGATCGAGCTCTTTGGCCAGCGTGGTTTCATCTTCGGCATCTGCATAGCAGCCGGTATGAATTTCGATATACGGTGCGCCGACTTCGGCTGCTGCTTTGATCTGTTCAAAATCGGCGTCAATAAACAGCGAAACCAGAATGCCCGCATCAGCAAGGCGTTTGCAGGCATCACGCATTTTATCCTGCTGTCCCGCGACATCCAGCCCCCCCTCGGTGGTGACTTCCTGACGTTTCTCAGGCACCAGGCAACAGAAGTGTGGTTTGGTGTCGCAGGCTATTGCCAGCATCTCTTCCGTCACCGCCATCTCAAGATTCATGCGGGTATCAAGAGTCTGACGCAGAATCCGCACATCACGATCGGTGATATGGCGACGGTCTTCACGCAAATGAACGGTAATGCCGTCGGCGCCAGCCTGCTCAGCGATAAATGCCGCCTGAACGGGATCAGGATACGCTGTGCCGCGCGCATTACGCAGCGTAGCAATATGATCAATGTTGACGCCTAACAGTAATTCAGCCATGACAATCCTCGGTTTTCGTAGTTCGTTAGCGCTTTGGCACAAACTGCCTGAATAATTCTCTGCTCTTTAAGGGCTTGCCACCAAGATAAGGCTTGAGGGCAATTCGGGTAAAGCGTTTTGCCGCACGTAGCGTATCCTGGTCGGGGAATTCCCGCTCTGACAGCGCTCTGAGATGCCGCCCGGTAAACGTGCTGTTATCAATGACGATGCTGGCAATGAACCCCTTCTCTTCCCGATACCGGTAGGTCATGGTGTCATCAACTGATTCTCCGCTTCCCGCGCAGTGCAAAAAATCGACCCCGTAACCAAGATGCCCCAATAACGCCAGCTCAAAACGACGTAATGCAGGCTCAGGCGAATCGAGAGCGCCCGCAAGCGCCTGAATACAGTGCAGGTAATCGAAAAAAAGTTCAGAGAAGCGAGTCTCATGCTCGAGGACGCGCGAGATGAGTTCATTGACGTAAAGACCGCTGTAAAGCGTGATACCGGAAAGGGGAAGCGCCAGCGAGACGGCTTCAGCACTGCGCAGGGTTTTGACATCCCCACGGCCACCAAAACGGACTAAAAGCGGGGTAAAAGGCTGTAGAGCACCTTTAAGGTTTGAACGTTTGGAACGTGCGCCTTTTGCAACAAGGCGCACGCGACCGGACTCTTCCGTGAAGACGTCCAGCATGAGGCTGGTTTCGCTCCAGGGACGACTATGCAGGACGAATGCGCGCTGCCAGCCTTCCACGAGTTATTGACTTAGACGTCGTCGCCGTAACCGAGACTACGCAGGGCGCGCTCGTCATCGGCCCAGCCGGATTTCACCTTCACCCACAGTTCCAGGTGAACAGGAGATTCAAACATTTCCTGCATGTCTTTACGGGCTTCAATACCGATGGTTTTAATCTTGGAACCTTTGTTACCAATAACCATCTTCTTCTGCCCTTCACGCTCAACGAGAATCAAACCGTTGATGTCGTAACCGCCACGCTCATTGGTCTGGAAGCGTTCAATTTCTACCGTCACGGAGTAAGGCAGTTCGGCTCCCAGGAAACGCATCAGTTTTTCACGGATGATTTCTGACGCCATAAAGCGCTGGGAACGGTCAGTAATGTAATCTTCTGGGAAGTGATGAATCGCTTCTGGCAGATGTTTACGTACAATACCGGCGATGGTATCCACGTTCATTCCGCTTTCCGCCGACAGCGGAACGATATCAAGGAAGTTCATTTGGCTTGCCAGGAACTGTAGATGTGGCAGCAAATCGGCTTTCTCTTGAACGTTATCAACTTTGTTGACCGCAAGAATAACCGGTGCTTTCCCATCACGCAGTTTGTTCAACACCATTTCGTCGTCCGCAGTCCAGCGAGTGCCTTCTACGACGAAGATGATCAGCTCAACATCGCCGATGGAGCTGCTCGCCGCTTTGTTCATCAGGCGGTTGATCGCACGTTTCTCTTCCATGTGCAGACCTGGGGTATCAACGTAAATAGCCTGATATTCACCCTCTGTATGGATGCCCACAATACGGTGACGCGTGGTCTGCGCTTTTCGGGAAGTAATAGAAACTTTCTGCCCAAGCAGGGTATTCAGCAAGGTTGATTTGCCAACGTTCGGACGTCCGACGATGGCGATAAAACCGCAGTAACTTTTTTCTTCGCTCATTCCAACTCCAGCATTATTACCGCCTGGTCGGCGGCAGCCTGTTCCGCCTTACGACGGCTTGAACCCGTGCCAACCACCGGTTCACTCAGGCCGCTAACCTGGCAATGGATGGTAAATTCCTGATCGTGTGCTTCGCCACGGACCTGAACTACCAGATAAGATGGTAGAGGGAGATGACGCCCCTGCAGATATTCCTGCAAACGGGTTTTCGGATCTTTTTGTTTGTCGCCTGGGCTGATTTCGTCCAGGCGCGTTTGATACCAGTTCAGGATCAGTTGCTCTACCGTCTGAATATCGCTATCGAGGAAAACGCCACCGATTAATGCTTCGACAGTATCTGCCAGGATAGATTCACGGCGAAAACCACCGCTCTTCAATTCCCCGGGACCCAGTCGCAGACATTCGCCCAATTCAAACTCGCGAGCAATCTCTGCAAGCGTGTTGCCACGTACCAGCGTCGCACGCATGCGGCTCATATCACCTTCGTCCACACGAGGGAAACGATGGTAGAGCGCGTTCGCGATCACGTAACTCAAAATGGAGTCACCTAAAAACTCTAAACGCTCATTATGCTTGCTGCTGGCACTGCGGTGGGTTAATGCCTGTTGCAATAATTCATGATGCTGAAAAGTGTAGCCCAGCTTCCGTTGAAGCCGATTAATTACGATGGGGTTCATGCTATACCAATAAATGAATGCGTCAAAAATGCAGCACACGAAACCGTCCTGAGAACACCAACGCGGTTTCGTGTGCCGTGGCACTACATCAGCGCCAACCTTAAACTTCGGGGGAATATTCTATACACAACGGGTGGGGATGTCGTTAGCCAGGTGAGATTATCCCTTAAATAATTCACGTAACCACGTTTTATCGTGGTTACGTGTTCAATTCACAAGAATTAATGAATAGCGCCAATTCGGCTCAAACGGACGCCCGTTGGCCATTCGCCTTCTTGTTTCTCAAAACTCATCCAAATCGCGGTCGCTTTACCGACCAGATTCGCTTCCGGTACAAAGCCCCAATAGCGGCTGTCCGCGGAATTATCGCGGTTATCACCCATCATGAAGTAGTGTCCCGGCGGAACGATCCAGGTCGCCAGCGGCTGGCCAGACTGCTGGTAATACATCCCCAGCTGATCCTGCGCAATCGGCACGGTCAAAATACGGTGCGTCACGTCACCCAGCGTTTCTTTGCGTTCCACTAAACGAATGCCATTCTCTTTGCTCTCGCCTTTAGGCAACTGGAAGAAGCCACTGGTGGCTTCTCCGCCATTACGGCGCGCAAAGGTCTGAACGAAATCGCTCGGCTCAACGTTGGAGTAAGTAATCGGCAGAGCATTTTCACATGCGGTACCGGAGCTGCAACCTGGCTGAACGGACACTTCTTTCGCGACCGGATCGTAACTTACTTTATCACCAGGCAGACCGACCGCACGTTTGATGTAATCCAGGCGTGGGTCATCGGGATATTTGAAGACCACGATATCGCCACGTTTCGGATGACCCGTTTCGATTAAGGTTTTCTGGTAAATAGGATCTTTGATGCCGTAAGCAAATTTCTCTACCAGAATAAAATCGCCAATCAGAAGCGTTGGCATCATCGAACCTGACGGAATCTGGAAGGGTTCATAAATAAACGAACGCACCACCAGCACGATCGCCAGCACCGGAAATACTGAAGCCCCAGTCTCCAGCCAACCCGGTTTCGGGCTGACTTTCTTCAGGGTTTGCGGATTCAGTCCATCGCCAGTCGCTGCCTGAGCAGCAACCTGACGTTCACGACGTTTTGGCGCGAAAATAAACTTATCCAGACACCACAACAGACCCGTCACCAGAGTAGCAATGACCAGGATCAGGGCAAACATGTTCGCCATGCCAACTCCTTAAGAATTATTTTCCGTCTTTACCCACGTGCAGAATGGCGAGGAACGCTTCCTGCGGCAGCTCAACGTTACCGACCTGCTTCATGCGCTTCTTACCATCTTTCTGTTTCTGCAACAGCTTTTTCTTACGGCTGACGTCACCGCCATAGCATTTTGCCAGAACGTTTTTACGCAGCTGTTTAACCGTTGCGCGAGCAATAATATGGTTACCGATTGCAGCCTGAATCGCGATATCAAACTGCTGACGCGGAATCAGTTCTTTCATCTTTTCAACCAGTTCACGGCCACGATACGGTGCATTATCATTGTGAGTGATCAACGCCAGCGCATCGACACGCTCGCTGTTGATCAGCACGTCAACACGCACCATGTTGGAAGCCTGGAAGCGTTTGAAGTTGTAATCCAGAGACGCGTAGCCGCGCGAGGTGGACTTCAGACGATCAAAGAAGTCGAGTACCACTTCAGCCATCGGGATTTCGTAAGTCAGCGCAACCTGATTACCGTGGTAAACCATGTTGGTCTGCACGCCTCGTTTTTCTATACAAAGCGTGATGACGTTGCCCAGGAACTCCTGCGGCAGCAGCATGTGACATTCGGCAATAGGCTCGCGTAGCTCTTCGATGTTATTGAGCGGCGGCAGCTTAGATGGGCTGTCGACGTAAATAACTTCGTTGCTGGTCGTCTGAACTTCATACACTACGGTCGGTGCCGTCGTAATCAGCTCCAGATCGTATTCGCGCTCCAGACGCTCCTGAATGATCTCCATGTGCAGCAGACCGAGGAAGCCACAGCGGAAGCCGAAGCCTAGCGCGGTTGAGCTTTCTGGCTCATAGAACAGGGAAGCATCATTCAGGCTCAGCTTGCCAAGCGCATCACGGAAGTTTTCGTAATCGTCAGAGCTAATCGGGAACAGACCGGCATAGACCTGCGGCTTCACTTTTTTAAAGCCTGGCAGAGCTTTGTCTGCTGGGTTGCGAGCCTGCGTCAGCGTATCACCAACCGGTGCGCCCAAAATATCTTTAATTGCACAGACCAACCAGCCAACTTCACCGCATTTCAGCTCAGTACGGTCAACCTGTTTTGGCGTGAAGATACCGAGGCGGTCGGCGTTGTAAACCTGCCCCGTACTCATCACTTTAATTTTGTCGCCTTTACGCATGGTGCCGTTTTTAATACGGACCAGTGACACTACGCCCAGGTAGTTATCAAACCATGAGTCGATAATCAGCGCCTGCAACGGAGCATCCAGATCGCCTTCCGGCGGTGGAATGTCGCGAACCAGTCGTTCCAATACCTCAGGAACACCTACACCGGTTTTTGCTGAGCAGCGTACCGCGTCGGTCGCATCAATGCCGACAATGTCTTCAATCTCTTCTGCTACGCGTTCAGGTTCGGCTGCCGGTAGGTCGATTTTATTGAGGACCGGCACCACTTCAAGTTCCATTTCCATCGCGGTGTAGCAGTTTGCCAGGGTCTGAGCTTCTACGCCCTGCCCCGCATCGACCACCAGAAGCGCGCCTTCACAGGCCGCCAGCGAACGGGAAACTTCATAGGAGAAGTCAACGTGTCCTGGAGTGTCGATAAAATTCAGTTGATAGATTTCGCCATCAGCGGCTTTGTAATCGAGCGTTACGCTCTGCGCTTTGATGGTAATGCCACGTTCGCGTTCCAGGTCCATGGAGTCCAGTACCTGGGCTTCCATTTCACGATCAGAAAGGCCACCGCAAATTTGGATAATACGGTCAGACAGCGTCGACTTACCGTGGTCAATGTGAGCTATGATCGAAAAGTTACGTATGTTCTTCATATAGTTAAATAATTATGCCTTACGAATACCTGGAGGCCGCTGTTCTTAGCCTGACGTTTTTCAGTGCGAAAACGCAGCATTCTACACTACATCTTCGTCACCAGGAAATGCTCTTGCAGCCAAGCATAGTGCTAAGGAACAGTGTTTTCTTTTTGGAGATGTAAATAAAGATAAAGCCCGGTGAAATTACCGAGCTTCTGAAGAGAGTGTTTCGACACGAAGCATGTTGGGTGGGATCCCCACGCTCAGAATAACCGGCTGCCACGCTTCGCGCTCGGCAAGCCTCTGGGAGAAACCACGCGCCAGTAAAAAACCGCCCACTCCGCCCAAAAGGCCACCACACATGGCCGCAAGGTCGGTGCCGAATAGCATCTGAAATAGACCCGCTACGGCGAACAACCCCACCAGCGGAGAGAGGTAAACCAGCATTGCTGAACCTAGCAGGCTACCTTCTGCAATGCCCAGTTCAACCTTTTGTCCTTCCACCAGCGGCTTGTCGCTTGGTACAGAAATCATATGTGTTGTTTGCGGCCCGAGTTTGTTTAATACCCGGCTGCCGCAACCTGCGCGAGAAGCGCAACTGTTGCAGGAGGCCTTAACGTCGCAGCTGACAAGCGCTACGCCATCCTGCCACGAAACAACTGTTGCCCATTCTTTAATCATTGTGCAGCCCTGAATTTAATACTGTCAGCTATACGTTTCGCGGTTTGCGGAGGTAGCTCACCCACAATGGTAATCTCCGCGTTGTCGCGTACCGTCGTGCTAACCGTTCGACGTCCAGTGCGAAGCATCTGCTCAGAACTATTCGCTGTCGCCCGATTAATATTGACCGAGAAGCTGAACAAACCGTCAGAATAAAGGCGAGATTCGACAGGCGTTTCGATGGTCGGAAGCTGGCGTCGGCTGCTGGAAATCTCACTGAAACCTTGCGGAATCCAGGAAGGCACCCAGTTGAAATTAACGGTGTCGCCAACCGGAACAGAGAGAAGCGGCGGCAGGCTGGCTTTGGCCAGACTCTGCATACTGTTCCCTACCTGATTATTCACCGAGAAGGAGATAACCCGGAATTGCTCAAGCGTTTCACCATCACGATCGAGAAGATCGACACGCATTGGCAGTTTGCTCTCAGCGTCCATCCATACGATATAGCTGTAGCGCGTACCGTCTCTGGCCACCACACGAATCACTTCGCAGAGTCTGTCCGCAATACGTGTACGCCCCACCGAGATGAAATCGTAATAAGGGGCAAGGCGCTTAAAGTCGGTATAGATCAGAGATGGCATTGAATCGACGATGTAATCGCCATTCAAGGTAAAAGGCTCAAGGCCTGGCTCGAAATAACTGATCTCATTGCCGCGCTGAACGACCTCACGACGCGGGCCATCCAACTGCAAAAGCTGGGCAAGCGGCTGATTATCAAGACGAGCATGGCGATAGCGCAACGACTCTACGCCTTGCTTGTTAATACTGATAAAGGCCAACTCATAATTGAGTGACTGGCTCGCCATGTTCATTTGCTGCAACAACGCCCCGGACGATACATCAGCCGAGGCGTTTACAGAGAAGAACAGGCTACCCGCCATCAGAGACATGGCGCACCAAAGTTGCTTCATTACTGCGATTGCGTTCCTAAAGTTTGGGTTCCAGGTACCTGCACAGCGGCTTGCTGGGTCTGCGCCTGCTCAAACTGAAGCTGTTCTGAGTGCAGACGACGCTGCAATTCATAATCCTGCAACATAGCATTAATGCGACGACGTTGTTCCTGGACCTGCTGTTGCTGGCCAGGACTTACCGACGCATCAGCTGGCACGCCCAGACTCACCGGGCTTGCTTTCCCCATCATCGGCAGCGTATTAAACACTGGCGCTTCAGGTTGCTGGTTGGCTTCAGGCTGGCTGTTATACTGCTGGACGCCAACGATAACTGCAAGCGATACGCAAGCTGCGACTCCCATTTGAGTCAATTGGCTGGCCCACGGACGCACTTTTTTCCAGAATGGCATTTTCTGCCACTGGTGCGGCGCAGGCTGAGCTTCAGGAATCAGCGGAATCGTGGCCTGACGAACAGGTTCGTTCTCAATAGCAGCCATTACGCGCGTAGAGATATCGAAATGGAGAACGTCCCCCGTGTCACCACGCAGGGTGTCACGGATGAGATGGTAACTCTCCCAGGTCTTTTGCATCTCGGAAGAGTCAGAGAGCTCTTTTAGCAGCTCACTATCTAACGTTTCACCATCCATTAAAGCGGAAAGTTTTTCTTTCTGCATGCCTAATACCTTTTCCAGTATCCCGCTACCGTCAACGCCTGATAAGCGGTTGAACTTTATTATCAATAGCTTCTCGCGCACGAAAAATTCGTGAGCGAACCGTGCCGACCGGACAATCCATGATGGCTGCTATTTCTTCATAGCTAAGTCCATCAAGCTCCCGCAACGTGATTGCCATACGTAAATCTTCAGGGAGCGACTCGATCGTACGAAAAACTATCTGTCTCAGTTCTTCTGACAACATTAAGTTCTCAGGGTTCGAAATTTCTTTCAGTGCACCGCCACTTTCGAAGTTTTCGGCTTCAATGGCATCAATGTCACTGGAAGGCGGACGACGACCCTGAGCGACCAGATAATTCTTTGCTGTATTCACCGCAATGCGATACAGCCAGGTGTAGAAAGCACTATCCCCCCGGAACGAATCCAGCGCACGATAGGCCTTAATAAAAGACTCTTGCACCACATCAGGCACATCGCCTGATGGGACATAGCGGGAAACCAGACTCGCCACTTTATGCTGGTAGCGAACCACCAGTAAGTTAAAGGCTTTCTGATCTCCCTTCTGGACCCGTTCTACCAGGACCTGGTCCGTTAACTGCTCGCTCATCCGAGGTAATGTCTCCCCAAACCTAAATTCCACGCGTTATCGAAACGCCACTCTAAAATTACTGCACTTTGAGCAAGCACCGAGTAAGAGTGTCTGTTCTTCAATAAGTTCCGTCACGCCTTTGTTTTTGTTCATCGTGTCACAGACTGCTCGTTTTCTCTCATTATAAGTCTGTTACCGATACCTACCCAGTTTCTAATAAGAAATGGCATTTTTACAGCGAGCAGAGTACCCCAACGCAGGTATTATTTCACCACATAATCTGAAGCTAACGATCTGCTTCGCAAAATATTTTCTTTTTTTCACCACGATTTTCCTCAAGCAGTGAGTTTAGGCGGCGCAACGCAAGTTAAATAAAACGTGCGATTCATCTCATCCTGGTGCTATTCTGGCCAAACACTGTTTAGTACATTAAACAAACATCATGAACACAACTCCAGAGCTCCATTGTGATGTACTGATTATCGGCAGCGGCGCGGCCGGATTGTCCCTCGCACTCCGTCTGGCCGCTCATCAAAGAGTGATCGTCCTCAGTAAAGGACCGATGAGTGAAGGCTCAACATTCTATGCACAAGGCGGTATCGCCGCCGTATTTGATGAAACAGACAGTATTGCTTCACATGTTGAAGATACGCTGATTGCCGGTGCGGGTATTGTTGACGAGCATGCTGCTGAATTTGTCGCCAGCAATGCACGCCATTGTGTGCAGTGGTTGATCGATCAGGGCGTGTTATTCGACACCCAAATTCAGCCTAACGGTGAGGAAAGTTACCATCTCACTCGTGAAGGCGGTCATAGCCACCGACGCATCCTGCATGCGGCAGATGCCACGGGCAAAGCCGTTGAAACCACATTAGTCAGCCAGGCGCTCAACCATCCCAATATTCAAGTGCTTGAACGCAGCAATGCGGTAGATTTGATTATCTCGGATAAAGTGGGATTACCCGGAACGCGTCGCGTTGTCGGTGCATGGGTCTGGAATCGAAATAAAGAAAAAGTCGAAACCTGCCGTGCAAAATCCGTGGTGCTGGCAACGGGTGGGGCCTCAAAAGTTTATCAGTATACTACCAACCCGGATATCTCCTCAGGTGATGGTATCGCCATGGCATGGCGTGCAGGCTGTCGCGTTGCCAATCTGGAATTTAATCAGTTCCACCCAACAGCGCTGTTCCACCCCCAGGCGCGTAATTTTTTGCTGACTGAAGCCCTGCGCGGTGAAGGTGCCTATCTTAAACGCCCGGATGGCTCGCGCTTTATGCCAGACTTTGATTCGCGTGGCGAACTTGCCCCTCGCGACATTGTCGCTCGCGCTATCGATCACGAGATGAAACGTCTTGGTGTCGATTGTATGTATCTGGATATCAGTCATAAGCCCGCCGAGTTCGTCCGCCAGCACTTCCCGATGATTTATGAAAAGTTGCTTGGGCTGGGGATCGACTTAACAAAAGAACCCGTTCCTATCGTCCCGGCCGCTCATTACACCTGCGGTGGGGTGATGGTAGACGATCATGGGCGCACGGACGTTGATGGTCTGTATGCTATTGGCGAGGTAAGTTACACCGGGCTGCACGGTGCGAACCGCATGGCTTCTAACTCTTTGTTAGAGTGCCTGGTTTACGGCTGGTCAGCTGCTGAGGATATTACCAAACGTATGCCGTATGCTCGCCATGTTGAACAACTGCCCCCCTGGGATGAAAGCAGAGTAGACAATCCGGATGAGTTAGTCGTCATTCAGCACAACTGGCATGAGCTGAGACTGTTTATGTGGGACTACGTCGGGATCGTGCGCACGACCAAACGTCTGGAGCGCGCGCTACGGCGAATCACAATGCTACAGCAGGAGATTGACGAGTATTACGCTCATTTTCGCGTCTCAAATAATCTGCTGGAACTGCGGAATTTGGTTCAGGTTGCAGAGCTGATTGTTCGTTGCGCCATGATGCGAAAAGAGAGTCGCGGCCTGCATTACACGCTGGATTACCCTGAACAGCTGGCAGAATCCGGTCCTTCCGTATTGTCCCCGCTGTCTCACATAAACAGGTAAAAGGCCTGGGTCAGAGCAGTGTAATCTTCGGAGTAGCGCTGGTCTGGCCCACGGATAACCATTCGGTCACTGAAGCACTCCCCTTCTTTTGGGGATAAGGCTAATAAAACACGATGCGGTGTTCGACCTTCTGTATCAGCAATATCGGTGCGCAGGCGTAGATTCCAGCCAATACTCACCGCTTTTTCAATAAACGTGTTACCGGTGGCTTCTGGCAGAACGACGCAGAAGAAACCTTCTTCAGAAATCAGATTTGCGGCGCAGGTTAACAACGCCTCATGACCAAGCGATCCGGTATATCGCGCCTGGTCACGCTGTGGCGTGGCGCATTCAATACCAGGTTCGTAATAAGGCGGATTGCTGACGATAAGATCGTAGCGCGCAGTTTGCTCCGCAGCCCATACCAGAATATCGGCACATTCCACCTGGACTCGATCGGCCCACGGTGATTCAGACGCGTTTTCAGCAGCCTGTATAGCCGCCGGAGCATCAAGCTCAATCGCATCAATGGTGACATGTTGATCGGTACGTTGCGCCAGCATCAGTGCAACAAGGCCGCTTCCGCTGCCAATATCCAAAATTCGCTTAACACCCGCGACTGGAGACCACGCACCGAGTAAAATACCATCAGTACCAACTTTCATGGCGCAGCGATCGTGCGCGACAAAGAACTGTTTAAAAGTGAAGCCATCGCGGCGCAGCTGCGCTTTGGGTAGAGACATGTCAAAGCAACCTTCTTATTCGAAACTGGAGTAGCATAGGGGAAAGCGAAGTGGTGGAAAAGGGATATCCATACAAACAGATGAAGATTGCAGCCATAACGTCTATAATCAGCGCCCCACACAGAGGTAGAACATGACTGTAACGACTTTTTCCGAACTTGAACTCGATGAATGCCTGCTGGAAGCTCTCCAGAATAAAGGCTTCGAACGCCCGACTGCCATTCAGGCGGCAGCCATTCCGCCTGCACTAGAAGGCCGTGACGTACTCGGTTCTGCGCCGACAGGCACCGGTAAAACGGCGGCGTATTTGCTGCCTGTCTTGCAGCATCTTATTGATTTTCCACGCAAAAAATCAGGTCCGCCGCGCATTCTTATTCTGACCCCTACACGTGAATTAGCCGTTCAGGTGGCAGAACATGCGCGCGAGTTAGCCGCCAATACCCATCTGGATATCGCCACCATCACCGGCGGTGTTGCCTATATGAACCACGCCGAAGTGTTCAGCGAGAACCAGGATATTGTGGTGGCAACAACCGGGCGCCTGATGCAGTACATCAAAGAAGAAAACTTTGACTGCCGTGCCGTTGAAACGCTGATACTGGATGAAGCTGACCGCATGCTGGAACTGGGCTTTGCCCAAGATATCGAGCATATTGCGGGCGAAACTCGCTGGCGCAAACAGACGATGCTGTTCTCCGCTACCCTTGAAGGTGAAGCGATTAAAGACTTTGCTGAGCGTCTTCTGGAAAACCCAGCGGAAGTCTCTGCCACCCCATCCACCCGTGAGCGCAAAAAAATTCACCAGTGGTATTACCGCGCAGATAATTTTGAGCACAAGCTTGAGCTACTGAAGCACCTGCTGAAACAAGATGATACGACGCGTACGATCGTTTTTGTTCGTAAACGTGAACGCGTTCATGAGCTGGCCAACCTGCTGCGTTCCGCCGACATTAACAATTGTTACCTCGAAGGTGACATGCCGCAGGTTAAGCGTACCGAAGGGATTAAACGCCTGACCGAAGGCCGCGTTAATGTGCTGATTGCCACTGACGTAGCGGCGCGCGGTATTGATATTCCTGAAGTGAGCCATGTAATTAACTTCGACATGCCGCGCAGCGGAGATATCTACCTCCACCGTATTGGTCGTACAGGACGCGCAGGCCTTAAAGGCACAGCAATTTCTCTGGTTGAAGCACATGACTATCTGTTGCTTCAGAAAGTGGGCCGTTATATCGAAGAGCCGGTGAAAGCCCGAGTCATCGATGAACTGCGCCCTACAACGCGTCCACCGAGCGAGAAAATGACGGGTAAACCGTCCAAAAAAGTGCTGGCAAAACGCGAAGAGAAGAAAGAGAAGGACAAAGAGAAGCCGCGCGTCAAAGAACGCCATCGCGATGCCAAGAATATTGGTAAGCGCCGTAAGCCAAGTGGCGAGACAGCGAATTCGCCAAAAGAAAAATAAAAAAACGCCGGGCTCATCACCCGGCGTTCTTATTTATCGCGAACCTTACAGGCTTGCGGTAAAGGTACGAGCAATAACGTCACGCTGCTGCTCTGGTGTCAGTGAGTTGAAGCGAACCGCATAACCAGAAACGCGAATAGTCAGCTGCGGATATTTTTCTGGGTGCTTAACGGCGTCTTCTAAGGTTTCACGGCGCAGAACGTTGACGTTCAGATGCTGACCACCTTCAACACGCACTTCTGGCTTCACTTCCATTGGGATTTCGCGGTATTCGATTTCGCCCAATTGAGTTACTGGCACAATTTCATCTTCTGCAAAACCCGCTTTCGCTACCACACAGCGCGCTTCACCTTTCTCGCTGTCCAGCAGCCAGAATGAGTTTAACAGGTCGTCATTTGCAGCTTTAGTGATCTGGATACCCGTAATCATGTGATGTCTCCCATAACCTACATTATTTGGTGTCGGCCATGTGCGGCCAATTGGTAAAACCATTGTTTCTTGAGTGTATATATAACAGTCGTACACGCTCTATTCATTGACCTAAATCAACAAAAACCAGACCTTACAAACCGTGTGGTTTGAATTTGTTGTTTTATATCAATTTTTATAAAGCTGAATTTGGGTGTTTTTTATCTCATTTCAAGAGTTAAGCGCTTTATCCTCAACGGATTTTGCAGCCACATGTATAACGGTTAAGCTAGGCGCAGATAAAATTCGCAGGAGAGCGAGATGACTACCTCTTTGAAATGGCATGACGTGCTGGCCAATGAGAAACAGCAGTCTTATTTTATGAACACTTTGAACACCGTCGCGGCGGAAAGACAGTCAGGGCAAACCATTTACCCGCCACAGAAAGATGTGTTTAACGCCTTTCGCTATACGGAACTAAACGATGTCAAAGTGGTGATCTTAGGTCAGGATCCCTACCACGGCCCAGGGCAGGCGCATGGGCTGGCCTTTTCCGTTCGTCCGGGCATCGCAACGCCACCCTCGCTGCTCAATATGTATAAGGAACTGGAAGGATCGATCCCGGGTTTCACACGCCCGTCTCATGGCTATCTTGAAAGCTGGGCGCATCAGGGCGTGCTGCTGCTCAATACTGTGTTGACCGTTCGGGCAGGTCAGGCTCACTCTCACGCAAGCCTGGGCTGGGAAACCTTCACCGATAAAGTGATCGCCCTGATTAACGAACATCGAGAAGGTGTGGTATTCCTGCTGTGGGGGGCCCACGCACAGAAGAAAGGGGCAATAATTGATACGCAGCGTCACCACATTTTGAAAGCACCCCATCCCTCGCCGCTATCGGCGCACCGTGGCTTCTTTGGGTGTAATCATTTTGTGTTAGCGAATGAATGGCTGAAAAAACGTGGCGAAATGCCGATTGACTGGATGCCTGTGTTACCGGCTGAGAGTGAGTAAGAGATAATATTCAGGCCCGGCGGCACAACAGTACCGCCGGATCTACAAAAGCGTGATTACGCTTTGTTTTGACGCCACCATTCAGCCAGCAGTACGCCGGTTGCAACGGAAACGTTAAGGCTTTCTACTTTGCCAGTACCATCAATAGACACGCTGAGATCGGCCGTCGATAGCGCCGCATCAGTCAGACCATCGCGTTCCTGACCCAGTACCAATACCATTTTGCGCGGCAGAGTCGCTTTGAACAGCGGCGTTCCTGCATGGCTAGAGGTAGTCACGATGGAGTAGCCTGCTTTACGGAATTGCTCAATGCCATCCAGCACGCTTTCGCCAGTAATCGGTTGTACATGCTCCGCACCACCTTCAGCAGTACGAATTGCCGCACCCGACTCCACAATGGCTGCATCTTGCAGCAATACGCCTTTTACGCCGAAATGAGCGCAGCTACGCATCATTGCGCCCAGATTGTGCGGGTTACCCACATCTTCCAGCGCCAACACACAGTCGTCAGCGTCGGCCTGGCTCACCCATTGTTGAACCGTTGTACCATTGCGTTTTTTGATCAGGAAGCACACACCACCATGATGCTCGGTGCCAGACGCTTTGGTCAGCTCTTCGTCTTCAACAACGTGGTATGCCTTACGGTTTGCCGCCATCCAGCGCAACGCTTCTTTGAAGCGCGGCGTTACGCTCTGGATAAACCAGGCGCGTACGATACAGTCAGGGCGGTTCTGGAACAGTGCCTGACAAGCATTTTCACCGTAAACACGTGTTTCTTCAGCACGCTGGCGGCGAATGACTTCAGGATCAATGATGCCCTTACCACTAACACCACCGTGATCGGCTTTGACAGGCGTATCGTCGTTCGGTGCACGAGACACGGTACGCCATGGCGATGCATCACGTTGGAAATCGTCCTGTGGACGATCGTCGCGTTTGCGATCGTCACGCTTACGGTCATCACGTTTGCGGTCATCACCGCGGTTATTTCTGTCATCGCGGGCGGGGCGACGGCCACCGTCTGCACGAGATGATGCCGGACGTCCAGCACCTTTTCCGGTACGCGGATTTACGGTGCGTTTGTCAGAATCATCATCACTGCGGACATACATCACTTTGACCTTGCCGCTTTTATTTTTCAGTTCGTCGTTCATGCTTTTCTCCACCAGCGCTGCGCGAAGCGCGCAGATTACCCGATGTGCAAGCGCATAGCCATTATTTCGTATAAAAGCCTGTGACTATTGTTCCTATTGAATAAAACGCATTGTCGTTTCAAACAGGCTCAATGATAATATGTAACATATAAGAAACATTATCGGCATGTGCCGCATGTTCAACTGCTCTATCAGAGGTTAGTTATGAATACCGTATGTGCCAACTGCCAGGCTCTTAATCGCATTCCGGATGGCCGAATTGATGATGGTGCGAAATGCGGGCGTTGCGGTCATGAACTGTTCGATGGCGATGTGATTAACGCGACGGGTGAAACTCTCGATAAACTACTGAAAGACGATCTGCCGGTCGTGGTGGACTTCTGGGCCCCCTGGTGCGGCCCTTGTCGTAATTTCGCGCCCATATTTGAAGATGTTGCCGAAGAACGTAGCGGAAAAATGCGTTTTGTTAAGGTCAATACCGAGGCTGAACGTGAGTTAAGCGCGCGTTTTCGCATTCGCAGCATCCCAACCATCATGATTTTTAAAAATGGTGAAATGATCGACATGCTCAATGGCGCGGTACCAAAGGCCCCGTTTGAAAGCTGGCTTAACGAATCAATGTAACATTAGCGGGGCGCGTCTTGTGCCCCGTTCCTGCCTCTGCGAAAATGGCGTTTTATCTGCACCTCTTCCATGACCTTCCATGACTGATAACGCCGTACTCCAATTACGTGCCGAGCGACTTTTACGTGCGACTCGTCCTTTTCTTGCCCGTGGTAACCGCATTCGTCGCTGCCAGCGTTGCCTGCTGCCGCTAAAACTGTGCCTGTGCGAAACGCTGCTCCCGAGCCATGCGCAAAGCCGTTTCTGCCTGGTCATGTTTGATACTGAACCCATGAAACCCAGCAATACCGGTCGTTTGATCGCCGACATTCTGCCCAATACCACAGCGTTTCAGTGGTCTCGCACCGAACCGCCACAGGCGCTTCTGGATTTAGTTGCCAGCCCGGATTATCAGCCAATGGTGGTCTTTCCTGCTTCCTATGCTGGCGAACAGCGGCAGGTCATCTCTACGCCAGCAACAGGAAAGCCGCCCCTATTTATTATGCTCGATGGCACCTGGAGTGAAGCGCGAAAAATGTTTCGCAAAAGCCCTTATCTCGATTCGTTTCCCGTTATCTCTGTCGACCTTTCGCGGGTGTCGAACTATCGACTGCGTGAAGCCCATGCAGAAGGCCAGTACTGCACAGCGGAAGTCGCCATCGCCTTACTCGATCTTGCTGGCGACACCCTGGCAGCTAGCGCCCTGGGCAGCCATTTTTCCTGTTTCCGTGAACGCTATCTGGCAGGAAAACCTAATCGTAAGGCGAACGTCACAGCAGACGAGTCGGAAAGCGTTTAAAATCATCAAGTCACTCGCGTTTACAGGAGACTTGTATGAGCCAGCGAGGGCTAGAAGCGCTACTCCGCCCTAAATCCATCGCCGTTATTGGCGCATCAATGAAACCCGATCGTGCGGGGTATCTTATGATGCGCAACCTGCTGGCCGGTGGTTTCAATGGACCCGTCTTGCCTGTTACGCCGGCATATAAAGCGGTTCAGGGCGTACTCGCGTGGCCCGATGTACAAAGTCTCCCCTTCATTCCTGATCTCGCCGTGCTTTGCACTCACGCCAAACGAAATCTCGCGCTACTCGAAGCGCTCGGCGAAAAAGGGTGTAAGACTTGCATTATTCTCTCCTCACCACCTGAACAACAAGCTGAGCTCTTAGCCTGCGCTAGCCGTCATCAAATGCGCCTGCTTGGGCCAAACAGCCTTGGCTTGTTAGCCCCCTGGCAAGGGCTTAATGCCAGCTTTTCACCCGTGCCGATTCGCAAAGGCAAGCTGGCATTTATTTCTCAGTCAGCGGCTGTGTCGAATACCATTCTGGACTGGGCCCAGCAGCGTGAAATGGGCTTCTCGTACTTTATCGCACTTGGGGATAGCCTGGACATCGACGTCGATGAGCTGCTTGATTTTCTTGCCCGGGACAGCAAGACCAGCGCAATACTTTTGTATCTTGAACATCTTAGCGATGCGCGACGCTTCGTTTCCGCTGCACGTAGCGCCTCGCGCAATAAACCCATCCTCGTTATCAAAAGTGGTCGAAGCCCTGCCGCGCAGCGTTTGTTACAATCGCATTCGGGAATGGATCCAGCCTGGGATGCAGCGATTCAACGCGCAGGGTTGCTTCGCGTGCAAGATACGCACGAGCTTTTCTCCGCCGTAGAGACATTA
Organism: Enterobacter sp.; assembly: GCA_022649305.1. Taxonomy (GTDB): domain Bacteria; phylum Pseudomonadota; class Gammaproteobacteria; order Enterobacterales; family Enterobacteriaceae; genus Enterobacter. The sequence continues at coordinate 5,237 of JALCNW010000009.1, read as the reverse complement.
AGCCATATGCGTCCGTTACGCGGCGAACGATTAATGATTCTGAGTAATGGTGCAGCCCCGGCGGCACTGGCGCTGGACGAACTGTGGTTACGCAATGGCAAGCTTGCAACTCTGGGCGAAGACACCTTGCATCGTCTGCGTGATGAGCTTCCCGGAAGCGTTACGCCGGGGAACCCGCTCGATTTGCGTGACGACGCCAGCAGCGATCGCTATATCAAGGCGATCTCGATTTTACTGGATAGTCAGGACTTTGATGCTCTAATGGTTATCCACTCCCCCAGCGCCGTTGCGCCAGGTAGCGAAAGCGCACGAGCCTTAATTGAGGTCGTGAAAAACCATCCTCGAGGAAAGTACGTCACCTTGCTGACCAACTGGTGTGGCGAGTTTTCTTCGATTGAGGCGCGTCGCTTTTTCAGCGAAGCAGGATTACCGACTTACCGAACGCCGGAAGGCACCATTACCGCTTTTATGCACATGGTGGAATATCGTCGCAACCAGAAGCAACTGCGTGAAACGCCTTCCATGCCCGGCAATCTGACGGCAAATACGGCAGAAGCTCATAAACTACTTCGACAAGCGATTGAAGAGGGTGCTCACTCTCTTGATACTCATGAAGTTCAGCCCTTACTCAATGCATACGGCATGCAAACTCTGCCGACCTGGATCGCCAGCGATAGTGCAGAGGCGGTGCATATTGCCGAGCAGATTGGTTACCCGGTGGCCTTGAAACTGCGCTCTCCTGATATCCCACATAAATCAGATGTTCAGGGCGTAATGCTTTATCTACGCACCGCAGCTGAGGTCCATCAGGCCGCCGAGGCAATTATCGATCGCGTTAAAATGACCTGGCCTCAGGCAAGGATCCACGGACTGTTGGTACAAAGCATGGCCAACCGTGCAGGTGCGCAAGAGCTGAGGGTGGTTGTCGAACACGACCCCGTTTTCGGCCCGTTAATTATGCTTGGCGAAGGCGGTGTCGAATGGCGTCCTGAGGAACAGGCTGTTGTAGCGTTGCCTCCGTTGAACATGAATCTGGCGCGCTATCTGGTCATCCAGGCGATTAAGAGCAAAAAAATCCGTGGCCGCAGTGCGCTTCAACCTCTGGATATTGCCGGGTTAAGCCAATTTTTGGTGCAGGTCTCGAACCTGATCGTTGATTGCGCCGAAATCCAACGGCTGGATATTCATCCTCTATTAGCCTCTGCTAACGAGTTCACCGCGCTGGACGTTACCATTGATATCGCGCCTTTCAATGGCGATCGCGAAAGTCGGCTAGCGATTCGACCCTATCCCCTTCAGCTTGAAGAGTGGATAGAAATGAAGAACGGTGAACAGGCACTATTTCGCCCTATCCTGCCGGAAGACGAGCCACAGCTTCGAGCTTTTATCGCTCAGGTGACTAAAGAAGATTTGTATTATCGTTACTTTAGCGAGATAAGCGAATTTACCCACGAAGATTTAGCCAATATGACCCAGATCGACTACGATCGGGAAATGGCGTTTGTTGCCGTTCGCCGCAGTAATGAAGGTGATGAGATCCTCGGCGTAACGCGCGCAATTTCCGATCCAGACAATGTGGATGCAGAGTTTGCTGTACTGGTACGATCCGATCTTAAAGGTCTTGGTCTGGGAAGACGATTGCTGGAAAAGCTCATCAGCTATACGCGCGATCACGGATTATCCTGCCTGAACGGCATTACTATGCCGAATAACCGCGGCATGATTGCTCTGGCGCGTAAACTCGGATTTGAAGTTGATGTCCAGTTGGAAGAAGGGATTGTTGCCCTGTCTCTCCACCTGACATCCTCGGCTAACCGAAAGTAAGGTACTGGAAATGTTGACCACTTTACGTATCACTGGTGGTATCATTATCCGCTTATGTTGTCTGCAGATGACAGATAACCCTTCAATGAACAGAGAAGAAACGCACTGTGATGTTGTCAAAATTTAAGCGCAATAAACATCAACAACACCTTGCTCAACTACCGAAGATTTCTCAGTCAGTTGATGATGTAGAGTTCTTTTACGCTCCCGCTCATTTTCGCGAGACGCTTCTGGAAAAGATCGCTTGCGCGACACAGCGTATTTGCATCGTTGCGCTTTATCTTGAACAAGATGAAGGCGGACGCGCTATTTTGAGCGCTGTCTATGAAGCTAAACGCCTGCGTCCCGAATTAGATGTTCGCATATTGGTTGACTGGCATCGCGCGCAACGCGGCCGAATCGGTGCTGCGGCCTCTAACACCAATGCCGACTGGTATTGCCGTATGGCTCAGGAAAACCCAGGCGTTGATGTGAAGGTTTATGGTGTACCGGTAAATACCCGTGAAGCCTTGGGCGTTCTCCATTTCAAAGGGTTCATCATCGATGACAGCGTGTTGTACAGCGGTGCCAGTCTCAATGATGTCTACCTGCATCAGCTTGATAAGTATCGTTACGATCGCTATCACCTCATCCGTAATGCTCAGATGACCGACATTATGTTCAACTGGGTTGATCAGAATCTGGTTCATGGTCGAGGGGTAAACCGACTTGATGATCCACATCGCCCAAAGAGCCCTGAAATCAAAAACGATATCCGCCTTTTCCGTCAGGAATTGCGCGATGCGATTTATCACTTTCAGGGTGATGCGGATAACGAGCAGCTATCAGTCACGCCGTTGGTTGGTCTGGGTAAATCCAGTCTCCTGAATAAAACTATCTACCATTTGATGCCGTGCACCGAGCAAAAGCTGACGATATGTACACCGTATTTCAACTTACCGGCGATTCTTGTACGCAACATTATTCAACTGCTGCGTGACGGCAAAAAAGTCGAAATTATTGTTGGCGATAAAACTGCGAATGACTTCTTTATTCCCGAAGATCAGCCGTTCAAAATTATCGGCGCACTGCCGTATCTCTATGAGATCAACCTACGCCGATTCCTGAGCCGCCTGCAATATTATGTTAATACCGATCAGTTGGTCGTCCGTCTCTGGAAAGATGAGGATAATACCTATCACCTGAAAGGCATGTGGGTCGATGACGAATGGATGCTTCTGACGGGGAACAATCTCAATCCACGGGCCTGGCGTCTGGATTTGGAGAATGCGATTCTCATTCACGATCCGCGGCATGAACTAGGTGCGCAACGTGAGCGTGAACTCGAATTAATTCGTACCCATACCACAACTGTTCGTCATTACCGTGACCTGCAAAGTATTGCTGACTACCCCGTTAAAGTCCGCAAACTTATCCGCCGTTTGCGTCGTATCCGTATCGACCGCTTGATCAGCCGTATTCTTTGACGAGAAAGCTCCGCCAATGCGGGGCTTTTTTATGGAGGTCGCTGTGCGCATCCCCCTTCTCCTTTCAGCATGTTTACTTTCAGGATGTAGTCACGTTGCCAACGATAGCTGGCAAGGACAAGACAAAGCTCAGCATTTCATCGCGTCTGCAATGCTTTCTGCCGCGGGGAATGAATACGCACAGCGTCAGGGATTTAGCCGCGATCGAAGCGCGGCCATTGGGTTCATGTTCTCTGTTGGCCTGGGTGCCTCAAAAGAGCTTTGGGATAGCCGCCCAGAAGGAAGCGGCTGGAGCTGGAAAGATTTTGCCTGGGACGTTGCCGGGGCCACAACGGGTTATGCCGTTTGGCAAATGGCAGAACATTAAAGCCGAATACCTTTTCCTTTTCGGTGCAGCTTTAATGAGACGATAAATGCCAGAACGCCCATGATTGTGACATACCAGAAGAAAGCATTTTCGCTGCCAATCGATTTTAACGATAATGCGACATACTCGGCGGAACCACCAAATAAGGCGTTGGCAATTGCGTAGGATAGCCCTACTCCCAGAGCCCGAACCTGAGCGGGAAACATTTCGGCCTTAAGTATTCCGCTGATCGACGTATAAAAACTGACAATGACCATTGCCAGGATGATCAATGCAAATGCGGCATAAGGTGAAGAAACGTGTTTAAGTGCAGATAAGATAGGTACTGTACAAATTGCGGATAACCCACTAAATATCAGCATCGACGTTCGTCGACCAATCTTATCTGATAATGCCCCTATTAATGGTTGTATTAACATAAATACAAACAGCGCCACGGTCATCACAACACTGGCCACATTGGTATGCATACCGGTAGTGTTGACGAGATACTTTTGCATATAAGTGGTGAACGTGTAGAAACTCAACGATCCGCCAGCGGTGAATCCCAGTACCATCAGGAAAGCTTTTCGTTTACGCCATAGCCCTTTCAATGAGCCGGCTTCTTTCAGCATCCTCACTTCTTGTTTCGATGTTTCATCCAGTTGACGCCGTAACCACAATGCAACAACAGCCAATACGGCTCCCATGGCGAAAGGAATACGCCATCCCCAGGAATGTAATTGATCATCCGTGAGGATCTGTTGCAAGATCACCACGACCAGGATTGCCAATAATTGGCCGCCAATTAACGTAACATACTGGAAAGACGCGTAAAAACCTTTGCGACCTTCGATTGCCACTTCACTCATGTAGGTTGCGCTTGTCCCATATTCTCCCCCTACAGAGAGTCCCTGGAATAATCGAGCCAACAATAATAATGCAGGTGCCCATGTGCCAATGGTGTCATAGCCAGGTAGGCAGGCGATCACTAGCGATCCTACACACATCATGCAAACTGAAATAAGCATCGATGTTTTTCGACCTCGACGATCGGCTATTCGGCCAAATAACCAGCCGCCAATGGGTCGCATGAGAAATCCAGCTGCAAATATCCCCGCCGTCTGCAGTAACTGAGTGGTGGTATTTCCGGTTGGAAAGAAAATATGAGCAAAATAGAGTGAGCAAAATGAGTAGACGTAAAAATCGAACCATTCGACCAGATTACCCGATGAGGCACTGACAATAGCCCATATCCTACGTCGGGTGTCACCGCTATCTGGCGACCCTTGTGATGAAATACTTACTGTCATGCTTAACGCTACTCCCGCCGTCACTTAGGCTTATCGATATAGATGCCTATTTGTTCGTAAATTAAATGTTATAATTTTGTTATATTTAACATTGTGATATACATCACACATTTACTTAGCAGAGTAAGTTATTCAGAACAGAGGTTATCCTGTGGGTATGATACGCATGCAAAAAACCCCGCACCTTTCGGTACGGGGTTCTTCTTAATTAATGCCTGGCAGTTCCCTACTCTCACATGGGGAGACCCCACACTACCATCGGCGCTACGGCGTTTCACTTCTGAGTTC
>JALCNW010000008.1 GCA_022649305.1 Enterobacter sp. | reverse complement strand
CTTCCGCGCGCTTGAAATCTGGAGCGCCGTTGCGGTTGTTTACCTGATTATTACGCTGCTTCTGAGCTTTGTTCTGCGTCGTCTTGAAAGAAGGATGAAAATCCTGTGATTGAATTTAAAAACGTTTCTAAGCACTTTGGCCCAACCCAGGTGCTGCACAATATCGACCTGAATATTAAACAGGGTGAAGTGGTTGTCATTATCGGTCCTTCTGGATCCGGTAAATCCACCCTGCTGCGCTGCATCAACAAGCTGGAAGAGATCACCAGCGGCGATCTGTTTGTCGATGGGTTAAAAGTAAATGACCCAAAAGTGGACGAGCGCCTGATTCGTCAGGAAGCGGGCATGGTGTTCCAGCAGTTTTATCTGTTCCCGCACCTGACGGCGCTGGAAAACGTGATGTTTGGTCCACTGCGCGTGCGCGGTGCCAGCAAAGCCGCAGCAGAGAAACTGGCAAAAGAGCTACTGGCTAAGGTCGGCCTTGCCGAGCGCGCGCACCATTATCCGTCCGAGCTTTCTGGTGGTCAGCAGCAGCGTGTCGCCATCGCTCGTGCGCTGGCGGTTAAGCCGAAAATGATGCTGTTCGATGAGCCAACGTCTGCGCTGGATCCGGAATTGCGCCATGAAGTGCTAAAGGTCATGCAAGATCTGGCAGAAGAAGGGATGACGATGGTTATCGTTACCCACGAGATCGGCTTTGCCGAGAAAGTGGCTTCCCGACTGATTTTCATCGATAAAGGCCGCATTGCCGAAGATGGCAACCCGCAGGAGCTTATCGATAATCCACCGAGCCAGCGTTTGCAGGAATTCTTGCAACACGTCTCCTGATAAAACTTAACGTCATATCCAAAGCCGGGCCCTGATGCGCCCGGCTTTTTCATGCCAGATTGTTCTCAAAAACTCCCCGCGCCCGTCCGCCTTCTATACTTATCATTTTGCTACACATTTTCTTCATTGGAGGAAGCCGTGCCGTGGATCCTGTTGCTACTGTTTTATCTGTTCTGCGCCCCCGCGCAGGCGATCGCTATTCCGGGCGTCACCACCAGCACCACGGCTTCTGCGCAAACCGCACCGGCACCAGAACCCGACGTTGAACAAAAGAAAGCTGCCTACAGTGCGCTAGCGGACGTGCTTGAGAATGACACTTCGCGCAAAGAGCTTATAGAACAGCTACGCACTGTTGCCGCAACACCCCCTCAGGACCCGGTCCCGAAGATTTCGCCACCTGAAGTGGTCGAGCAAAAGACCGTGCTGGAAAACGTCACCGATGTGGGCCGTCACTATGGCGATGCGTTATCAGCCCGCTTCGCCCAGCTTTATCGCAACCTTATTGGTTCCCCGCATAAGCCCTTCAACCCGCAAACGTTTAATAACGCAGCCAGCCACTTTTTGATGCTGGCCGCCCTGGTCTTTGCCTTCTACTGGCTGGCACGCCTGTGCGCCTGGCCGTTGTATCTCAAAATGGGACAATGGGGGCGCAAGAAAAATCGGGAAAAAAGCAGCTGGTTTCATCTGCCGTTAATGATTGCGGGGGCATTCATTATTGATTTGTTGCTGCTGGCATTGACGCTATTCGTCGGGCAGATCCTCAGCGATAATCTGCACGCCGGGAACCGCACCATCGCCTTTCAGCAGAGTCTGTTCCTGAATGCCTTTGCCCTGATCGAGTTTTTCAAAGCGCTTTTACGCTTGCTGTTTTGTCCCCGCGTCGCTGATTTGCGCCCTTTTTCCATCCGCGATGACAGCGCCAAATACTGGGCGCTGCGGCTTAGTATCCTTAGCGGTCTGATTGGTTATGGTCTGCTGGTTGCCGTGCCGATTATTTCAAATCAGGTCAACGTGCAAATTGGCGCACTGGCAAACGTGCTAATCATGCTCTGCATTACCGTCTGGGCGCTGTATCTCATCTTCCACAATAAGAAAGCGATTACCGACAGCCTTCTGCATCTTGCCGATCGTTCCCTGTCGTTCTTTAGCTTGTTTATCCGCGCGTTCTCTATGGTGTGGCACTGGCTCGCCAGCGCTTACTTTATCGTGCTCTGTTTCTTCTCCCTGTTTGATCCGGGCAACAGCCTTAAGTTTATGATGGGTGCGACGTTCAACAGTCTGGCCATCATCGGTATCGCCGCCTTTGTTTCTGGCCTGTTGTCACGATGGATTTCAAAAACCATTACCCTTTCCCCGCAGGTACAGCGAAATTATCCAGAACTGCAAAAACGCGTGAACGGCTGGCTATCCACATCGCTGAAGGTCGCCCGATTTCTGACGGTATGTGTGTCCATTATGCTGCTGCTAAACGCCTGGGGATTATTTGATTTCTGGAACTGGCTGCATAACGGTGCGGGCGAAAAAACGGTGGATATCCTGATTCGTATCGCGCTTATCCTGTTCTTCTCGGCGGTGGGCTGGACGCTGCTGGCAAGCCTGATAGAAAATCGGCTGGTATCAGATATTCATGGGCGGCCACTGCCCAGCGCGCGAGCGCGCACGTTGCTGACGCTGTTCCGTAACGCCCTGGCGGTCATCATCAGCACTATCACCATCATGATTTTGCTTTCTGAGATAGGCGTGAATATCGCACCGCTGCTGGCGGGTGCAGGTGCATTGGGCCTGGCAATTTCATTCGGGTCGCAAACGCTGGTGAAGGATATTATCACCGGGATCTTTATTCAGTTTGAAAACGGCATGAATACTGGCGATCTGGTGACCATTGGGCCGTTGACCGGCACCGTTGAGCGGATGTCGATCCGATCCGTTGGGGTACGTCAGGACACCGGGGCGTATCACATCATCCCGTGGTCTTCGATTACCACCTTCGCCAACTTTGTGCGCGGTATCGGTTCGGTGGTGGCGAATTATGATGTCGATCGCCATGAAGATGCAGAGAAAGCCAAGCAGGCGCTGAGAGCAGCGGTAGAGGAACTGATGGAGATGGACGATATCAGAGGGCTGGTGATAGGTGAACCGTCGTTTGCGGGCATTGTGGGGCTCACCAACACCGCCTTTACCCTGCGCGTGTCGTTTACCACGCAGCCGCTCAAGCAGTGGACGGTACGCTTTGCGCTCGACAGCATGGTGAAAAAGCACTTTGATATTGCCGACGTGCGTGCCCCGGTACAAACGTATCAGCTGTTACCCACGCCGGCCTTGAGCCCCCCGCCGGCTCCACAGGAACCGACGTTATAAGCTCAATGTGGCTCGCTGCCGATCAGAACGGTCGGCGGCGTTTGGCATCGTCCATAAACGTCCAGCCGATAAAGCGACTCTGTTTTTGTCCCTGCGACATCTCTTTCTTCACCACTTTCACCGCACCGATAGCGGTCAGTGCGCGATACAGAGGCGGTAAATTATCGCCACGAGAAACCAGGGTCGTAAACCATTTCACCTGACGCCCAAACGCTTTGCTTTCAGCAATCATCTTCTCGATAAACGCCACTTCCCCGCCTTCGCACCACAGCTCATGCTGTTGGCCGCCAAAATTCAGCGCAGCATCTTCTGCCTGGCCGAGGTTACGACGTTTGCGCTCGCTTCCGGCACGGGCCGCAGCAGCTGAATCATGGAAGGGTGGATTACACATCGTGGCGTCGTAGTTTTCGTTTCTATGGATAACGCCGTCAAAGATGGCGGTCTCCTCTTTCTGTCGACGCAAGCGAATGGCCCGGGTTAAGCCCTCATTGCCGTTAATAATGGCCTGCGCACTGGCAAACGCTTCCTGACCCGTCTCGCTGCCGGTAAAGCGCCAGCCGTATTCCGCCACACCGATCAGGGGATAGATCAGATTTGCGCCCGTACCAATATCCAGAACCGTCGCCTGTTTTGGAATTTCTCCACCGCAATCGTCGGCCAGCAAATCAGCGAGGTGATGGACATAATCAGCACGCCCAGGCACCGGTGGGCATAGAAAGCCTTCCGGAATATCCCACTGCGCCACGCCATAGAAATGGGCCAGCAGGGCCTTATTCAGCGCTTTTACCGCCAGCGGGTCGGCAAAATTTACCGACGGTTCACCCGCAGGTGTCTGCACGATAAACGCTTGCAGTTGTGGGCAGCTCTGACACAACGCATTCATGTCGTAGCGGCTGCGGTGGCGGTTACGCGGGTGCAATCCCGGCTTTTGGGCAGTCATGGCATTCTCCTTTTAACAGCGGCGTAAGATACCCTCTGAAGACGCGACGGTAAATAACTCTCTTTAAGGAACAATAATTCGCTAAAAATCAGTAACCTGTATGTCTATGATCTGTCAGTATTTTGTCAATAAACATCGTTCAAAAAATAAGCAGATCATCATCAAATTTTTGCGCTAAATCACCTCTCATAAGCTTCTACACTCATTCTGAATCACCCGTTGTCATTCAGAGGATGTGATTATGAAAAAGTACCTGATATCAGCACTCACCGCAGGCGTCCTGGCGACAGCCTCCTTTGCCGCCTGGTCGGCTGACCCACTCATACATGGCGATACCGGGCAATTACGCCCAGCCGGAACGGTCTCCGTGACCGGCGCGGCGAATCTCGACGATTTGCAATCCAAACTGGGTGAAAAGGCCCGTGAAGAAGGAGCAAAAGGTTTTGTGGTTAATTCAGCAGGCGGCGATAACCGTATGTACGGCACCGCTACTATCTATAAATAAGCTTCCCCTCACCCACTAAAAAGGACTGCCTCTTCTTAAAAGAAGCAGTCCTTTCTTATACGTTCCTCGACCACACATTCACTACACTTATATGAAAGACGTTGAAAGGAGAAAAAGCCATGGCATCTGGCTGGGCGAACGACGACGCTGTAAACGAGCAGATCAACAGTACAATTGAAGATGCGGTCGCGCGCGTTAGAGGAGAGCTGCCTCAGGGTGAAAGCTTGTCAGAATGCGAAGAATGTGGCGATCCGATTCCCGAGCCACGGCGCAAAGCCGTTCCCGGCGTGCGGTTATGCCTCGCCTGCCAAAAGAATAAAGATTCACATAAATCTACAAATTCAGGATATAATCGCAGAGGTTCTAAAGATAGCCAGTTACGTTGACTATTCTTTACGGTAATCGAAGCCGCAAGCGGTTTACTTTACGCTCACGATTTTTACCACTACGCGTAGCAAAACGTGCCCTTCGCCCTGGAACTGTAAAGCGAAGCGACAAGAACTGTAAAAGGTCACTTCGAATTTATTAATATTCAATAACTTATTTGTCATTCAATTTTTTTGAGCAAGGCTGTCAATTCTCTTCGATTTTATCTTTCGCAAAAAAACGTGATACTTATCACATCGACGGAACATCGTCCCATTAACAGAATAACCTGCGAGAGATTAACCATGAAAACCATTAAATATGCTGTTGCTGCTATTGCTCTGACTACCCTATCTTTTGGCGCATTTGCTGCAGAATCAATCACTTCTGCTCAGGCGCAAAACATGAATAAAATCGGTGTGGTGAGTGCTGAAGGCGCAACCACACTGGATGGCCTGGAAGCGAAACTGGCTGAGAAAGCCTCTGCTGCTGGCGCTAGCGGTTATACCATTACTTCCGCCAACACCAATAACAAACTGAGCGGTACTGCGGTTATCTACAAATAACCCACATGAATTAATGCTCTACACTCGCTAACCCCTCTGGCGAGTTGCTCCAACCCTCATTGACCCTGTTGTTGTTACCCTTTGTTTGCCCGTCCGCCACTGGACGGGCTTTTTTTTGCCTTAAAAAGCGCGCTCAACGTGCCGCAACCCGGCTTCAACCGAATCGATAACCCCTGTTGCCAGTAAACAGCAGGCGATTTGGAGCTTCAGTGAATGCGGAACCGGCACGGCGCCTGCAAGGCACTGCTCAATCCACACCGCCGTCGTGTGCGGATCTTTTGCCTGCGGCAAAACGACCTCCGCGTTGTCTTCTCCGCGCTCAAGCACTACCCGCGTGCCGGAAGGTTCTATCAGCGTGAGCTGCGGGCAGCGTAGCGGGTTGGCATAGACTTCCCCTTCGGTTCCGTGCATAAGCAGCGCTCGTCCACCAATCCCCTCAAAGAAGCTGGCCACCCGCATGACATATTCAGGGTGCGAAACGCTGGAAAGACGCAATGCTTCATCTTCGGCAAACGGGGTTGCCAGCTTGGCCAGCGTGTGCGCGCTATTGCGCACCCCCATCCGCCAGCGCATCGACAGCTGATTTTCCAGCGGCGGACAGAGCGCGCTAACAGGAATATAAACCGGGCGATCTTCTTCCAGTTTCGCCTGCGCCTGTCCGGCATGAAGGGTCGGCTCAATCCCCAGCAGCGTAAAGATGGTTTCCGTCAGCACGCGCGTAGGATCCTCACTAACGCCGTGCACCACCACCGGAAAACCCAGCTTAGCCAGTAGAAGGGCCAGTAGCGGCGTCAGATTCGCCTGCTTACGCGCACCGTTATAACTTGGGATCACAATCGGCATCGGCTTCGCCGCCGGAGGGGTCAGACGCAGGGTCTGTGCCTGCATCGCCTCATAAAATCCGCGCATTTCGGCTTCACCTTCACCTTTAATACGCAGCGCAATCAAAATGCCGCCCATTTCCAGATCCGGTACTTCACCCTTTAACATATGGCTATACAGTGCACGGGCGGTCTCACGATCCAGGTCACGAGCGTGATTTTTACCCCGCCCTACCTCTTTGATAATTTTGCGATAATCCACGACATTTCTCCTTTCGGCATATGGTTAACAATATAGCCCTGAAGGGTCCGATGCCGATAGTTTTTTGTCCTGGGACAATAATATTCTGTTTTAGCAAAGGAAAAAAAATACAAGGCTTAATTCAATTATTTGTGGTTCCTGCGAAAGATTCATATCCTGCTCTCTTCTGATTAAATAACCACCGTACAAGCATTGAGTATCAATCGTGAAAGTCTCAAGGCATGAATTTCACCAGGAAAAATATCAGGATTATCATGAATAAGGTTGCGTTAGGTATATTGTTGGCAGCAACGATTGGATGTACAGCATCCGCGTTTGCGGCAACAAATGGCGAGGGACAAATAAACTTCACGGGTGAAATTATTGATTCTGCCTGTCAGGTTGTTAATGGGTTAAGTAACCCGCTGAACGTTCCTTTAGGTAAGGTCTCTAAGACCGTTTTTACCGGTGCAGGCTCCACCAGCACGCTCACAAAATTTGATATTCAGCTAAAGGATTGTCCCGAGACGGTCACTTCTGCCGCCATTAATTTTGGCGGTACGCCAGATTCGGATAATAACACCACGCTGGCGTTGTCGTCGGATGCCGATGCCGCAACGGGCGTCGCGATTCAACTCGTCGATGCATCCGAGCAACCGGTCAGTTTATATACGCCTTCTCAGCAATATCCATTAACGGCTGGAAGCACGATTAATAGTCTTGAATTCGGTGCACGCTATATCCAAACCCAGTCAGCAGTCACCGCCGGGCCAGCGAATTCCGTATCAACTTTCACCGTTATTTATAACTGATATTATCAATCAAGGGATATTACCCGGCCAGTCCGGGTAATATCCCTTCTTCCTGTTGAGAAATATTTATGCGTCATGGCTATTTACTAAGCACCTTATTACTGGTTGCCGCAACCGCCCATGCTGGGGTCATTATTAATGGTACTCGCCTGGTCTATCAGGGAGATAAAAAGGAGTCTTCTCTCGGTCTTTCCAATCCGGATGATATCGATTATCTGATTCAGTCCTGGGTAGATTCCGGCGGTAAAAGTCTGACTAAAGCACCGTTCCTGATCACCCCTCCGCTGTTTCGTCTTGATGCAAAACAGGACAACGTTCTGCGCGTGGTACGCACCGGCGGCACTATGCCTGAGGATCGTGAATCTCTGTTTTGGTTGAATATCAAAGCTATCCCGTCATCAAAGCATGCTGAAGGGACCAACACGCTGCAAATCGCGATTAATACGCGCATTAAGCTGCTGTATCGCCCCTCGGCTATAAAAGGCAAACCGGAAGAGGTTGCCGATAAACTCGAATGGCATCGTGAAGGTCATGATCTGGTCGTGAATAATCCGACCCCGTTTTATATGAATTTCCAGACCGTCACGTTGAATGGTCAAAAAGTCGCAAAGGCCACCTGGGCTATTCCGCAAACGGAAACGCACTTTGCGCTTCCGGCCAATGTGAGCGGGACAACCGTCGCATGGTCGGTGATCACTGATTACGGCAGCATCAGCAAAACCTGGTCCGGTTCCGTCCGCTAAGGACAAAATATAATCATCATGTACACCCATAAAAAGCCTCTAATCCGCCGAATTCCTGCCCTGCTGGTCATCCTCTGTGGCCTGGCAGTGATGTGTTTTGCGCAGACAGTATGGGCAGATGATTATTTCAATCCGGCGCTGTTGGATATTGATAATCCGCAGCAGGCTAAAACTGACCTGAGCATCTATGAAAAAGGCCCAGGGCAGGCGCCCGGCGAATATCAGGTCACCGTCTTTATTAATAATAATAAAGTGGATAGCCGTAGCGTGAGGTTCGTATTACATAAAGCGTCGCAGGGTCATGCTTCACTTCAGCCCTGCTTTAGTCTCGATGAGATCAAAAGCCTGGGAATTAAAGCGAATAACTTTCCGCAGTTGATGGCTAAAGGAAAATGCGCCGACTTAAGCGCGATCCCTGCGGCTTCAGCGACCTTTCGCATCAGCAATCAGCAGTTGTTACTCAGTATTCCGCAGTCTGCGCTGGGCCAAATTCCGCGCGGATATATCGACCCAAAAGAGTTCGACGAAGGCATCAACGCCGGTCTGCTGAACTATAGCGCCACGGCCAGTCAAAGCCACGCTCTACAGCCGGGCGCAGAGGATAACAGCAGCCAATACGTCAACCTGCGGCCGGGCTTTAATATTGGAGCATGGCGCGTTCGTAACTATTCCACCTGGAACCGCAGCACCACCGGTCAAGAAGAACAGCAGAAATTTTCCTCGGTCTACACCTACGCCCAGCGCGATATTGTGGCGATGAAAAGCGATATCACCGTCGGACAGAGCAGCTCGCCATCCGATGTTTTTGACAGCGTGCCTTACACCGGCGCGCAGCTTAACTCCGACAGCGACATGCTGCCGGACAGCGAAAAAGGCTACGCCCCCATCATTCGCGGCACGGCACACAGTAATGCCCTGGTGGTCGTGCGCCAAAACGGCTACGTCATTTATCAGAACACCGTTGCGCCGGGTGCCTTCGAAATTAACGATCTCTACCCTACCGGCAGCAGCGGCGACCTGCAGGTGACGGTGAAAGAAACCGACGGTAGCGAACGCCATTTTGTTGTGCCATACGCCTCCGTCCCCGTACTACAACGCGAAAAACATCTGAAATACAGCGTGACGGCAGGTCGCTATCGTTCTTATGACAACGATGTCGAAAAAACGCCCTTTGCGCAGGGCAGCGCTATTTACGGCCTACCGTATGGTTTTACCGCCTATGGTGGCGTGCAACAAAGCAGTCATTACCAGTCTCAGGCTCTGGGCGCGGGCAAAAACTTTGGCGATTTGGGGGCTTTCTCTATTGATGTCACCCGCGCAAAAGCGCTGCTCAAGAAACAAAAGGCCAGTCAAGGCCAGTCTTCCCGGATTCGTTACAGCAAAGATTTTGCCAACACCGGCACGAACTTCTCGCTCGCGGGTTACCGCTACAACAGTAAAGGTTTTTACACCATGGAAGACACCATGGAGTCCTACACACACGCCGATGATTGGTCTACCCCGCAGCAGCGCCGCGCTCGTACAGAATCCACTATCGATCAGACGTTAGGTGAAGGTTGGGGCTCGTTAACGCTGAGTCTGGTGAAAGAGACCTACTGGAGCCAGAACCAGGACATGACCTCGATGAGCGTGAGCTACAACAATAGCTGGAAAGGCGTCAGCTACAGCCTGAGCTACAGCATGAATAAAAACACCGACGACAGCGATGAGGACGGGAAGTCCGTTACCAATGACAACCTTTTCGCGCTGAGCGTGTCGGTTCCGCTCGATCGCTGGATGCATAACACCTGGGCGACCTACAACATGAACAACAGCAAAGACGGCACGACGCAAAATATGGGTCTAAACGGCACCGCGCTACAAGAAAATAATCTGAACTGGAATATTCAGGAAGGCCTCAGCAATACCGGAAGCGGTAGCTCAACCAGCATGAACGCGGATTACAAAGCCACCTACGGCGAGGTCAGCGGTGGGGTGAGCCAGGATAAAAATCAGCGCAGCGTCAACATCGGTCTACAGGGAGGCGTCGTCGCGCACGCCAACGGGATCACCCTGAGCCAGCCGCTGGGTGAAACCATTGCACTTATCAAAGCGCCGGGAACACATGGCACCCACATTACCAGCCAGACCGGCGTCGAGACGGATTTCCGCGGCTACACCGTGGTACCTTTCATTACTAACTATCGCCATAACACGATTTCACTGGATACCGAAACGCTGCCGGATGAAACCGACGTCACCCACGCCGCGCAGATTGTTACCCCCACGCGCGGTGCAGTGGTCCGGGCGACCTTTAACACCCGCGTGGGTCGCCGCGCCTTACTGACGCTCACACATGATGGTAAACCCCTGCCCTTTGGTGCAACGGTCACGACCGAAGACAAGGATAGCGAATTTATCGTGGGCAATGACGGCCAGACCTATCTTTCCGGTCTACCCCAGCATGGACGGCTTGCCGTCTCCTGGGGTCAGGATGCCAGCGAGCGGTGCGTCGCTGATTACGCCCTGACGGATGAGAAAGACAAAACCACAATTATTAACGCTGCTGTGCAGTGTCATTAACTTATCGTTCAGGCTCATCCTTATGCAGATAATAAAACCGTGTTTATTCCTTTTGATTCTGGCAACGGCAGCCTTATTTATGCCGCATGCCAAAGCAACCTGTATCACTCCGGACATGCCTAAAATGATTAACGTGGCGGCTATATCGGTACCCACGACGCTTGCAGTCGGCGACACGATCCCCGGTTCCGAACAAACCGTGCACGTCGCAGGGCATTGCGATCAGAGCGTTGATAACGGGCTGGAAATTGTCTCTTGCTACTACGGTACCGGCGCTGAAATCCCTGGCCTGAAAGGGGTGTATGACTCAGGCGTAACCGGCATCGGCGTAGCACTCATGAACGATAAGGGCCAGCGGATCAGCGGAGCGGGCGGCGTGCAGTGCGATTCTCGTGGTACCCCGATTGGCTACGTATCCGATGATGGACAACAAACCTTTAATTTCGACGTGACGCTGCAGCTGGTGAAAACCAGCACCGAAGTCGCCTCCGGAACGCTAATTCAGGCGCAAACGCGATTTGGCATTGGCGTATTTGCTCATGAGGGGATCGGCAGTCCAAACGATATTGCCTACGCCGGAAACGTCAATCTGCAAACCGTCACCTGCTCAGTTCTGCCACGAAATCTCACCGTGGCTCTGGGCGATTTTCCGGTCAGCGACTTCGTCAGCGTCGGCATGCTATCGACGCCTGCAGAGGAGTTTAACGTTACCGTCAACTGTAATAGCACCGTGCAACCTGAAGTGAAAATTTCCAGCGCCAATGGATATGAAACCGCGTTTGAAGGCGTCATTAAGCTCACTCAGCAAAGCGGCATGGCGACGGGAGTCGGTGTCAGAATGCTGTTTGACGGCGAGATTGCTACGTTCGATAACTACGTTAACACCGAGGCCAAGGCGCAAGCCAACCAGACGCTGGCGATTCCTTTCCAGGTTCGCTACGAGCAAATTAGCGATATGGTCACTCCCGGTCCGGCAAATACCGTTGCGACTATCACTCTTGCCTATAAGTGACCCGATGAAAAAAATCCTGCTTTTACTCATTCCTGGCGTGCTGTCGCCCGCTTTTGCGGACACGATTGAAGTGCAAATGACGGGGAACATTTACGCAAATACCTGCGTTATAGACAGCGCCAGTAAGAATCTGACCGTCGATCTGGGACAGGCGGCCTCAAGTGATTTCAAGGACGTGGGCGATACCGGTGAATGGAAAGCGTTTTCGCTGAAGGTCACGCACTGCCCGGCGACCCTCGCGCTGGCGAACGCCTTTTTTTACGGACAGGCAGACAGTGTGCATCCAACAAAATTCGCGAATACCGGCAGTGCAAAAGGGCTTGCGCTGGAAATAGCCGATCGGCAGGACAATATTCTTATTGCCCCGCAGGCGAGCTTTAACGAACTGATTAATCAGGACGATCGTACAGCCACCTTTCCTTTAGCCGCACGCTATTACGCCACTTCCATGCCCATCAGCGCGGGAACGTTCAGCAGCGTCGTGCAGGTGACCTTTACTTACCAGTAGGACCGCGCCCTTTAGCACGGATGCTTTTCTTACGCCCGGCCACCGCTTGTGCCGGGCGTTTTTTTACCTCAGGCACCTCAGGGCGTTCGATAGGAAAAACGGGTAACGCATTCAGCAAACGTTGACCGTAGTTTTTGGTCAGCAAGCGTTTGTCATAAATGACAATCTCTCCCCAGCAGCTATGGCTACGAATCAAACGCCCCACCTGCTGAATAAGATTAAACGACGCTGCCGGCAGGCTTTGCACCTCAAACGGATAGCGGTTCAGGCTTTTCAGCCACTCGCCTTCGGTGATCACCACCGGGCTATCAATGGGCGGGAAGGCAATTTTATGAATATGCACCTGCGTCAGATAATCGCCTTTGAGATCCAGACCTTCGGCAAAAGATTGCAGGCCCACCAGTACGCTGCGCTCGCCGCTATCAATGCGTTTGCGGTGCGCCTCCACCAGGCGATAGCGCGGCTGATCGCCCTGCACCAGCAGTAATAAACGCAAATCGGTGACAAAGGTTAAAAACAGCTGAAGAGCACGGTTGCTGGCAAAAAGAACCAGCATGCCGGGGTATTTTTTGCTCTCGACCTGCTCGCGGAAGAAGGCCGCCATTTCGGCAATATGCTTCTCCTCATGTTCCATCAGCGGCTCGTGCTCCATCTTTGGAATCACCAGCTTGCCCTGCTCGCAGTGATTAAACGGCGAATCCAGCGAGACAAAGCGATCGCCCGCCTTCTCTTTCAGGCCGCTCATCTCCTGCAAACGGGAAAAGCTGTTGAGCGATCGCAACGTGGCGGATGTCACTACCACGTGCGGCACGCTACGCCAGATAAGCTTTTCAAGCTGATCGCTGACGCGAATCCCCACGCAATGGAAGAACAGGTGAATTTGGCCGTCTTTGGCATCGCGGGTCGCCCATTTGGTTACCGGAGCGCCAGAGGCCTGCGCCAGAGACGCCAGTCGCCACAGCTTGCTCTGCCCTTCGAACATGCTTAATGCGCGGTTCATCTGCAATAGGACACGATGCACGCGCACCACATCATGGGTGCCGGTTTTTTCGCTGAGATCGTTCAAAAACATTTCGGCCAGACCACGCAGCTTTTCGAGGTGCTTCGCCAACTGCTTGCAGATTTCCATGATCTCATCTGGCAGCTCACCCATCGCAAAGCGGTGCTCGGCCTCCTGAGTCGCCGGCAGATAAAGATCGAGAATGTTATTCAGCGAGGCGATCAGCGCGTAAACCTCTTCGCAGTGTTCGCTCAGTCGTTCCGGCACCGCCAGCGGTGGCGTTGTTTTAGGGCGGAACTGCTCCATGCAGGTGGCAATGAGCTTACAGAACAGATCAAGCTGAAGACGAAACCACGGGGCGGTGATCTCCGCACTCATCTCCAGCGCATCGCGCGCCACGTCCGGCAGATGGTGTCCTTCATCGAGCACCAGCAGTAAATTCTTAGGATCGGGCAGGACCGATTCGCTTTCCAGCGCCGCCATCACCAGCGCGTGATTGGCGACCACCACCTCGGCTTCCTGGATTTCTCGGCGGGCCACGAAAAACGGGCATTCGCGATAGTAATGACAGTTGCGATTCAGACAGCTGGCTTTATCCGTGCTCAGGCGTCGCCACAGATCGTCGCTAATGGCTTTATCGGTGTGATCGCGCAGGCCATCCCATTTATAGCCATCAAGTTCGACCTTAAGCTTCGCGCACAGATCCTGCTCGGCTTTGTTGTTTGGCGTCAGATCGTCGTCGAGGAACGCCAGCAGATCCTGTTGCGTCGCCTCACTGCTGGCAAGCCCTGCCAGATTACGCGGGCAGACGTAGCGACCGCGACCAAACGCGGCGGTGAATCGCAGCTCAGGGATAATTTTGCGCAGCAACGGCAAATCTTTGCTGTAGATCTGATCCTGGAGTGCCACGTTGGCGGTGCTAATCACCAGTGTTTTTTGCTCTTCACGCGCGATGGCAATACCGGGTATCAAGTAGGAGAGGGTTTTCCCGACGCCAGTGGGCGCTTCGATCGCCAGATGCCGGCCCTCATCTCCGGCGAGCGTTTTCGCCACATCGGCAATCATCTGCCGCTGCGGGGCTCGGGGAATAAAGTCAGGGATCTGTTGTTGCAGCGCCTTATACCAGGCGGCAATTTGCGCTTTGAGCGCAGCGGTTAAAGCCATCGGGGGGAACCTGAAATACTGTATAAACAGCCACTATTGTGGCACTTTATTTTCTCCGCCGCAAAAAGAAAAACCCGGCTTTACGGCCGGGCTTCCAGATTACTACGCGTTGGTAGGTTTACGCGGGCCGCGTCGACGCTGGCCTTCACCTGCGGGTTTTGCTTCCCCGCTGCGCCACGGGTTTTCACCTGCGGGCTTCGCATCACCGGTACGGCGCGGAGGTTTACCTGCCGCTTTCGGTGCGCTACCGTCGGAACGACGCGGCTGCTGGCTGCGTCCACCGCCACCACCCTGACCACGCCCGCCTTGTCCACGACCACCGCCACCCTGACGACCATTCAGAATCGGCTCAGCTTTGATGGACTGATCAACCGCATAGCCTTCGAGGGCGATACGTGGGATCTCTTTCTTCAGCAGGCGTTCGATGTCATGCAACAGCTTGTGCTCATCTACGCAGACCAGAGAAAGTGCTTCACCGGTTGCCGCCGCACGACCGGTACGGCCAATACGGTGAACGTAATCTTCCGGCACGTTTGGCAATTCATAGTTCACCACGTGCGGCAGTTCTTCAATATCCAGACCGCGCGCGGCGATGTCGGTTGCCACCAGTACGCGAATGTCACCGGATTTAAAGTCAGCTAATGCGCGAGTACGTGCGCCCTGGCTTTTATTACCGTGGATAGCGGCACTGCGAATACCATCTTTGTTCAGCTGTTCAGCCAGATGGTTAGCGCCGTGCTTGGTACGGGTAAAGACCAGCACCTGCTGCCAGTTACCTTCGCCAATCATCTGCGACAGCAGTTCCCGCTTACGCTTTTTGTCCACAAAGTGAACGTACTGGGACACCTGCTCAGAGGCGGTGTTGCGGCGCGCCACTTCGATTTCCAGCGGGTTACGCAGCAGTTTTTCCGCCAGGCCTTTGATCTCATCAGAGAAGGTGGCAGAGAACAGCAGGTTCTGACGCTTAGCAGGCAGTTTTGCCAGCACGCGACGGATATCGTGGATAAAGCCCATGTCCAGCATGCGGTCGGCTTCGTCCAGCACCAGGATTTCTACCTGATCCAACTTAACGGCGTTCTGATGTTCAAGATCCAGCAAACGGCCCGGCGTGGCGACGAGGACATCAACGCCGCTACGCAGTTTCATCATTTGTGGATTGATGCTCACACCACCGAAAACCACCAGCGAACGGATGTCGAGATAGCGGCTGTACTCACGCACGTTCTCGCCAATCTGAGCAGCTAGTTCGCGGGTTGGCGTCAGGATCAGGGCGCGCACCGGGCGACGACCAGAGGCATGAGGCTGTTTCTGCACCAGACGCTGCAACAGCGGCAGGGTAAAGCCCGCCGTTTTGCCGGTACCGGTCTGTGCGCTGGCCATGAGATCACGGCCTTCCAGCACCGCAGGGATTGCCTGCTGCTGAATAGGGGTTGGCTCGAGGTATCCCTGTTCTGCGACAGCGCGCAGAATTTCTGGGTTCAGGCCAAGGGTATCAAAAGACATAAAAACTCCGAACCGCCCCGACCGTCACAGGTGTAGTTTTCAGGGAGATAAGACGAAAAGAGTAGGACAAAAACCACAATGTCACGAAGCAGCGGAGTGTAGCAGATTTTGTGACGTGGCGCATAAAATATCCCTCGATGATTCCTCAGCGAAATATTGCTCCGACCGACTGGACAAGGTGAAAATTTATACATAATCTTAATCAATCGATTGATTAACTTTTAACGGTGTTATGAATCCCACTCCGACAACCACCAAAGGTGAACAGGCCAAGAGTCAGCTCATCGCCGCCGCACTGGCGCAGTTTGGCGAATACGGACTCCATGCCACGACCCGCGATATTGCGGCCCAGGCTGGGCAAAACATCGCTGCCATTCCCTATTACTTTGGTTCGAAGGAAGATTTGTATCTTGCCTGCGCCCAGTGGATAGCCGATTTCATCGGGACTCAATTCCACACGCACGTCGAAGCCGCCACCGCGCTGTTTGACGATCCCACACCGGATCGTGCTGCAATTCGGGCGCTGATCCTCGACGCCTGCAACAATATGATTCGGCTGCTGACGCACGACGATACGCTCAATCTGAGTAAGTTTATCTCACGCGAGCAACTTTCGCCCACTGCCGCCTATCAACTGGTCCACGATCGGGTTATCGACCCCATGCATGCGCATTTGACCCGGCTTATCGCGGCCTATACCGGGCGCAACCCTGATGATACAGAAACCATTTTGCATACCCATGCCCTGCTCGGCCAGGTCCTCGCTTTTCGCCTGGGACGAGAAACGATTTTGTTGCGTACGGGCTGGACACAATTCGATGAGGATAAAGCTGAGCAGATTAGTCAGGTCATCACCTGTCATATCGACCTGATCCTGCAGGGTTTAACGTTAAGGAGCCTGGAGTCATGAAAAAACCTGTCGTCGTCATACTGGCGGTGGTTGTTCTGCTAGCCGCAGGAATCGGTGGCTGGCTGTGGTATCAAAGCCAGCAGGATCGAGGTCTTACACTCTACGGCAACGTAGATATTCGAACGGTCAATATGAGCTTTCGCGTAGGCGGTCGCCTGGCGTCGCTTACGGTTGACGAGGGCGATACCATTAAAACCGGGCAAACGCTGGGCCAACTGGACAAGGCCCCTTACGAAAATGCGCTGATGCAGGCCAAAGCAGGCGTGTCGGTTGCCCAGGCGCAATATGACCTGATGCTGGCGGGCTATCGTGAAGAGGAAGTTGCTCAGGCGGCAGCAGCCGTTAAACAGGCACAGGCCGCTTACGACTACGCCCAAAATTTCTATAACCGCCAACAGGGTTTGTGGAAAAGCCGCACCGTCTCTGCCAACGATCTTGAAAACGCCCGTTCGTCACGCGATCAGGCGCAGGCTACGTTGAAGTCTGCTCAGGACAAACTCAGCCAGTACCAGACCGGTAATCGCCCGCAGGATATTGCGCAGGCGAAAGCCAACCTCGAACAGGCGCAGGCACAGCTTGCACAGGCGGAACTCGATCTGCATGACACCGTTCTGGTCGCGCCATCCAACGGCACGTTGATGACTCGCGCCGTCGAACCCGGCAGCATGTTAAGCGCGGGTAGCACGGTGCTGACCCTTTCCCTCACCCGTCCGGTTTGGGTACGGGCATACATTGATGAGCCTAATCTAAGCCAGGCGCAACCGGGCCGCGAACTGCTGCTTTATACCGATGGTCGCCCGGACAAGCCGTATCACGGCAAGGTGGGCTTTGTTTCACCCACGGCTGAATTCACCCCGAAAACGGTCGAAACGCCGGACCTGCGCACCGACCTGGTTTATCGCCTGCGCATTATCGTGACCGATGCCGACGACGCGCTGCGCCAGGGGATGCCTGTCACCGTGACGTTTAACGACGGGGAACGACATGAATGATGCGGTTATCCAGTTAAACGAGCTGGTCAAACGTTTTGCGGGAATGGACAAACCCGCAGTCGCCCCACTCAACTGTACCTTGCAGAAAGGCTACGTGACGGGGCTGGTAGGGCCAGACGGCGCGGGGAAAACGACGCTTATGCGGATGCTCGCAGGCCTGCTCAAGCCTGACGAGGGCAGCGCCTGCGTGCTGGGGCTTGATCCGATCAAAAACGACAGTGAACTGCACGCCATACTCGGCTACATGCCGCAGAAATTTGGGTTATACGAAGATCTGACGGTGATGGAGAATCTTAATCTGTACGCGGATTTGCGCAGCGTCACCGGTGAGCAGCGTAAAAAGACCTTCGCACGTCTGCTGGAGTTCACTTCGCTTGGGCCGTTTACCGGCAGGCTGGCGGGTAAACTTTCTGGCGGTATGAAGCAAAAACTGGGGTTGGCCTGCACGCTGGTGGGCGAACCAAAGGTATTGCTGCTGGATGAACCCGGTGTCGGCGTTGACCCTATTTCTCGCCGCGAGCTATGGCAAATGGTTCATGAGCTGGCGGGCGACGGGATGCTTATCCTCTGGAGCACCTCCTATCTCGATGAAGCCGAACAGTGCCGGGACGTGCTGTTGATGAACGAAGGGGAACTGCTGTACCAGGGTGAACCCACGGCACTCACGCAAGGAATGGCCGGGCGTTGCTTTTTACTGCACAGCCCGGACGTCACCAACCGCAAATTATTGCAGCGCGTTTTAAGGCTCCCTCAGGTCAGCGACGGTATGATTCAGGGCCGCTCGGTGCGGATTATCCTCAAAAAAGAGGCCACTCCTGACGATATTCGCACTGCGAAAGACATGCCGGAAATCGAGATCGAAGAGACAGCGCCGCGCTTTGAAGATGCGTTTATCGATCTGCTCGGCGGTGCGGGCACTTCGGAGTCACCGCTTGCCGCCATCCTGCACACCGTGGAGGGCCAGCCCGACGAAACGGTCATTGAAGCAAAATCGCTCACCAAAAAATTCGGCGATTTTGCCGCGACCGATAACGTCAACTTCGCGGTAAAACGCGGGGAGATTTTTGGTCTGCTCGGCCCAAACGGTGCAGGGAAATCTACCACCTTTAAGATGATGTGCGGCCTGCTGGTGCCCACCGCAGGCAAAGCGCTGGTGTTGGGGATGGATCTGAAGGTCAGCTCCGGTAAAGCGCGCCAGCATCTGGGTTATATGGCGCAGAAATTCTCGCTGTACGGCAACCTGACGGTTGAGCAAAACCTGCGCTTTTTCTCTGGCGTTTACGGCCTGCGAGGGCGCGCGCAGGATGAGAAAATCGCCCGCATGAGCGAGGCGTTCGGCCTGACATCGATTGCCTCTCACGCTACCGATGAACTGCCCCTCGGCTTTAAACAACGGCTGGCGCTGGCCTGTTCGCTGATGCACGAGCCGGATATTTTGTTTCTCGACGAACCCACTTCCGGCGTCGATCCCATTACTCGCCGTGAATTTTGGCTGCATATCAACAGCATGGTGGAAAAAGGCGTCACCGTGATGGTCACCACCCACTTTATGGATGAAGCCGAGTATTGCGACCGCATCGGGCTGGTGTATCGCGGCAAGCTTATCGCCCACGGCACCCCGGACGATTTAAAAGCGCAGGCCGCCGACGATGAACAGCAAGATCCGACCATGGAACAGGCTTTTATCACCTTGATCAACGACTGGGATAAGGAGCATGCCGATGAGCATTAAGGCGATTTCCTGGCGCCGGGTGCGCGCCCTGTGCGTCAAAGAGACACGGCAAATCGTCCGCGATCCCAGCAGTTGGCTCATTGCCGTGGTGATCCCGTTGCTGCTGTTGTTCATCTTTGGCTACGGTATTAACCTCGATTCCAGCAAGCTGCGAGTGGGGATTTTGCTGGAACAACAGAGCAAAGACGCGCTCGACTTTACCCATGCAATGACCGGCTCCCCTTATATCGATGCGACTATCAGCGATAATCGGCAGGAGCTGATTCAGAAGATGCAGGCCGGGCGTATTCGCGGGTTAATCGTCATTCCCGTTGATTTTGATGCCAACATGGCGCGAGCCGGAAACGACGCGCCCATTCAGGTCATCACCGACGGCAGCGAACCGAATACCGCCAACTTTGTGCAGGGCTATGCGGAAGGTATCTGGCAGCTGTGGCAAATGCAGCGCGCCGAGGATCGGGGTGAGAAATTTGAACCCTTAATCGATGTGCAAACCCGCTACTGGTTTAACCCCGCCGCCATCAGCCAGCATTTTATTATCCCCGGCGCGGTGACCATTATCATGACGGTGATCGGCGCTATCCTGACTTCGCTGGTGATCGCGCGTGAATGGGAGCGCGGTACGATGGAGGCGCTGCTGTCAACCGAAGTCACCCGCGTGGAACTGCTGCTGTGCAAGCTCATCCCCTATTATTTCCTCGGCATGCTGGCCATGCTGCTCTGCATGCTGGTATCGGTGTTTATCCTCAACGTGCCCTATCGCGGCTCGCTGATTCTGTTGTTCCTGATAACGAGCCTGTTTTTACTCAGTACGCTCGGGATGGGGCTGTTGATATCCACCATCACCCGCAACCAGTTTAACGCCGCGCAGGTGGCGCTGAACGCGGCTTTCCTGCCCTCAATCATGCTGTCGGGCTTTATCTTCCAGATAGACAGTATGCCCGCCGTGATCCGCGCGGTGACCTACATTATCCCGGCCCGCTATTTTGTGAATACGCTGCAAAGCCTGTTTCTGGCGGGGAATATTGCGTCAGTATTAGTGGTCAATATTCTGTTTTTGATGGCGTCGGCAGTGATGTTTATCGGCCTGACGTGGATGAAGACCAAACGGCGTTTGGATTAAGGAGAGGTTATGTTTTATCGTCTTTGGACATTAATCCGTAAAGAGCTGCAATCGCTGCTGCGCGAACCGCAGACCCGCGCGATCCTGGTTGTGCCGGTGCTCATTCAGGTGCTGCTTTTCCCGTTTGCCGCCACGCTTGAGGTCACTAACGCCACCATTGCGGTATACAACGAAGACAACGGCAAGCATTCGGTGGAGCTGACCCAGCGTTTTGCTCGTGCTAAAGCCTTCACTCACGTCCTGTTGCTCAAGAGCCCACAGGAGATCAAGCCCACCATCGACACGCAAAAAGCGCTGCTTCTGGTGCGCTTCCCGGCAGATTTCTCCCGCAATCTGGATACCTTCCAGACCGCGCCAATGCAGCTGATTCTTGATGGGCGTAACTCCAATAGCGCGCAGATTGCGGCGAATTATTTGCAGCAGGTGGTGAAGGATTACCAGCAGGAGTTAATGCAGGGCAAAGCGAAACCGAATAACAGCGAGCTGGTCGTTCGCAACTGGTACAACCCGAATCTGGATTACAAATGGTTTGTGGTGCCCTCGCTCATCGCCATGATCACCACCATTGGCGTGATGATCGTGACCTCATTGTCCGTTGCCCGCGAGCGCGAACAAGGCACGCTCGATCAACTGCTGGTTTCACCGCTGGCGACCTGGCAAATTTTTGTCGGTAAAGCGGTTCCCGCGCTGATTGTTGCCACCTTCCAGGCCAGTATTGTGCTGGGGATTGGCATCTGGGCGTATCAAATTCCGTTCGCCGGATCGCTGGCGCTGTTTTACTTTACGATGCTGATATACGGGTTATCGCTGGTGGGATTCGGTCTGCTGATTTCCGCGCTGTGCTCCACGCAGCAGCAGGCATTTATCGGGGTGTTTGTGTTTATGATGCCCGCGATTTTGCTGTCGGGCTACGTCTCGCCGGTAGAGAACATGCCGGTCTGGTTACAGGATTTAACGTGGGTAAACCCGATACGACACTTTACGGATATCACAAAGCAAATTTATCTGAAGGATGCGAGTCTGGATATCGTATGGGGAAGCTTGTGGCCGCTACTGGTCATAGCGGCCACGACGGGTTCAGTGGCGTACGCGATGTTTAGACGCAATATCGCTTAGCTTTTTCTCTTTGGTCAGTAACGACACAATCGCGGGACCTGCCAGAATAACCAGGCCCGCCAGGGCCAGCAGCAGGTTGTTTTGCAATACGCGCGACAATAGCCACAAAACAATCATGGCGGCACCAAAATACCAGGTGGTGGTGAGCTCTTCGAGCACATCACCCACTTCACGCCAACGCGCTTCATGGTGACGCTGTAAAAACAGCATCGACAGCACGGTAACGCCATACATCACGCATAACCCCAAGCCGACATGCACCAGTGAGCCGCTCATCCAGCCCATTACCAGTACTGCCACGACCAGTAAATGCAACATTATCTGCCAGCAACTGAGGCCAGTTGTGACACGAACGCGTTGTTGCCACTTCATGGCTTCTCTCCTGAAGGATATTTCTCTGCTAGTTCAGAGTACCGCACTTTACGGAAAATTCCGTAACACCGCATCTTTTTGTGACGCCGACTACACTTTATTTTCATCAGGATAGTGACGCTGGCAGGAGCATATGACCCAACAAACCCGGCA
Source organism: Enterobacter sp. (assembly GCA_022649305.1). Classification (GTDB taxonomy): domain Bacteria; phylum Pseudomonadota; class Gammaproteobacteria; order Enterobacterales; family Enterobacteriaceae; genus Enterobacter. Next base: position 70,283 of record JALCNW010000008.1, on the reverse strand, counting down.
TTTTTCATTAAAAATATTGACGATCAACACACACAAAGGCTTCACGGCATTTAACCGCCGCTTCATTTTACCCGAGCTGCGCGATGCGGTACGCACCGTCGGCGCGGATATTGTCTGCCTGCAGGAAGTGATGGGTGCGCATGAAATCCACCCCATGCATGTGGAGAACTGGCCGGACACGACGCACTACGAGTTTCTGGCCGATACCATGTGGAGCGACTATGCCTACGGGCGCAACGCGGTCTATCCCGAAGGGCATCACGGCAATGCCGTGCTGTCTCGCTTCCCTATCGAACATTATGAAAATCATGACGTGTCAGTGGGCGAAAGCGAAAAACGCGGGCTGCTTTACTGTCGAATCGCCCCACCTGAGCTTGCCTTCCCTGTTCACGTCGGCTGCGTGCATCTGGGCTTACGCGAAGCGCACCGACAGGCACAGCTGCAAATGATGGCAAATTGGGTCAATGCGCTGCCGGAAGGTGAACCCGTGGTGGTGGCAGGCGATTTTAACGACTGGCGTCAACGTGCTAATCACCCGTTGAAGGCAAAAGCAGGGCTGGATGAAATCTTTACCCGCGCCCACGGCCGTCCGGCGCGAACCTTTCCGGTGAACTTTCCGGTGCTGCGCCTTGACCGGATTTACGTCAAAAACGCCCATGCCAGCAGCCCGAGCGCGCTGGTACTGCGCACCTGGCGTCATCTGTCCGACCATGCCCCTTTAAGTGCGGAGATCCACTTATGAAATGTTCATGGCAAGAAGGAAATCGGATTACGCTCCTGGAAAACGGCGATGAGTATTATCCCGCAGTCTTCGCCGCCATCGGCAAAGCGCAACACAGAGTGATCCTGGAAACCTTTATCTGGTTCGAGGACGGCGTAGGTCGCCAGCTCCACGAGGCGATATTGCGCGCCGCCCAGCGCGGCGTCACCGTCGAAGTGTTGCTCGACGGCTACGGTTCACCCGACTTGAGCGATGAATTCGTCAATGAATTAACCTCGGCAGGCGTGGTTTTCCGCTATTACGATCCGCGCCCTCCTCTGCTGGGGATGCGCACCAACGTCTTTCGCCGCATGCACCGTAAGATAGTGGTCATTGATGATAGCGTCGCCTTTGTCGGCGGCATTAACTATTCCGATGAACATATGTCCGATTACGGCCCGGAAGCGAAGCAGGATTACGCGGTACGCGTGGAAGGCCCAGTGGTCCAGGATATTTTACTCTTCGAGCTGGAAAATCTACCAGGCCAGCCTGCTGCACGTCGCTGGTGGAAACGTCGTCACCGCCCGGAGGAGAACCACAAACCCGGCGAGGCACAGGCGCTGTTTATCTGGCGCGATAACGCAGACCATCGCGATGCCATTGAGCGCCACTATCTGAAGATGCTGGCGAACGCCAAACGCGAGGTGATTATTGCTAATGCCTATTTCTTCCCGGGCTATCGTCTCCTGCATGCGATGCGCAATGCAGCACGACGCGGCGTGCGGGTCAAACTGATCGTTCAGGGCGAGCCGGACATGCCGATTGTCACCGTTGGCGCGCGGCTGCTGTACGATTATCTGGTGAAAGGCGGCGTACAGATTTACGAATATCGTCGTCGCCCGCTACACGGCAAGGTGGCGATAATGGACGATCACTGGGCTACCGTCGGCTCCAGCAATCTCGATCCCCTCAGCCTGTCTTTGAATCTGGAAGCAAATCTTATCGTCCACGATCGGGAGTTCAATCAAACGCTGCGGGATAATCTCAACGGCATTATCGCCCGCGACTGTGTGCGGGTGGATGATTCGATGGTGCCGAAACGCACCTGGTGGAACCTCACCAAAAGCGTAGTGGTGTTCCACTTCCTGCGCCATTTCCCGGCACTCGTGGGCTGGCTTCCTGCCCATACGCCGAAGCTTGCGCTGGTGCCAGCTCCGGTGCAGCCCGAAATGGAAACCCAGGATCGCGTTGAAGCCGAAAACACGGGAGTGAAGCCATAATGAGCAAATCGCATCCTCGCTGGCGTCTGGCTAAAAAAATTCTGACCTGGCTGTTTTTCATCGCCGTTGCGGTCCTGTTGGTGGTATACGCGCAAAAAGTAGACTGGGAAGAGGTCTGGAAGGTCATTCGCAATTACGACCGCGTCGCGCTGCTAAGCGCGGTCGGCCTGGTTATTCTGAGCTATCTGCTCTATGGCTGTTATGACCTGCTGGGGCGCGCATACTGTGGACACAAGCTCGCGAAACGCCAGGTGATGCTGGTATCGTTTATCTGCTACGCATTCAACCTGACGCTGAGTACCTGGGTCGGCGGCATTGGGATGCGCTACCGGCTTTATTCACGGCTCGGGCTGCCGAGCAGCACGATCACCCGAATCTTCTCGCTGAGCATTACCACTAACTGGCTGGGCTATATCTTGCTCGGGGGGGTTATCTTTACTTTCGGCGTGGTCCAGTTGCCTGCGCACTGGTATATCGACGAATCAACGCTTCAGATTATGGGCATCGTATTGCTGGTGATGATCGCCGCCTATCTGTGGGCCTGCGCTTTCGCCAGACGACGCCATATGACCTTCAAAGGGCAAAAACTGGTCCTGCCGACCTGGAAATTCGCCCTGCTGCAAATGGTGATTTCCAGCGCCAACTGGATGGCCATGGGTGCGATTATTTGGCTATTGATTGGCGAGGATATTAACTATTTCTTCGTGCTGGGCGTGCTACTGGTGAGCAGTATCGCGGGGGTGATTGTCCATATTCCGGCGGGAATTGGGGTACTGGAAGCGGTATTCATCGCCCTGCTGGCAGGCGAACATGTTTCGCACGGCACCATCATTGCGGCACTGCTGGCCTATCGTATGCTGTATTACTTCTTGCCGCTGGCGCTGGCGACAGTCTGTTATCTGCTACTGGAAAGCCGCGCGAAAAAACTGCGGGCCAAAAACGAGAAGGCAATGGCGAAGTGATGGTGTCGGGTGGGGTGCGATCTGATGCCCTCACCTCGGCCCTCCCCCACAGCGAGAGGGTTAGAGTGAGGGCAAAAAGATTAACGACGATTACCAAATATCCGTAGCAGCATCAGGAACAGGTTAATGAAGTCCAGATACAGCGTCAGCGCGCCAAGGATGGCGTATTTGCGCAGGTTTGATGTGTCACGAACGTCAATTTGCTCACCGATGTTTTTCAGCTTCTGCGTGTCGTAGGCGGTTAAGCCGACGAAGACGATCACCCCGATATAGGTCACTGCCCACATCAGCGCTTCGCTTTTCAGCCAGAAGTTCACCAAGGACGCCAGAACGATACCAATCAGCGCCATAAACAGCATGTTACCGAATCCGCTCAGATCGCGTTTGGTGGTGTAGCCATAGAGGCTCATTGCACCAAACATCCCGCCTGCAACCACAAAAGTACTGGCGATAGATGAGTAGGTATAAACGATAAATATGCTGGAAAGCGTTAGCCCGGTGAGCGCTGAATAGAGCATAAATAGCGTAGTCGCCATGCCCGCACTGAGCTTTTGCACCAGGCCAGACAGTACAAACACCAGCGCCAGTTGGGCAATGATCAGCCCAAAGAAGGTGATCTTACTGGAGAAGATAAACATCATCAGCGAAGGGGTGTTCGCTGCGTACCACGCGATAAACGCGGTTAGCAACAACCCGACCGTCATCCAGCCGTAAACCTGCGCCATATACGTCTGCAATCCCGTACGGGTCTGCTGCACTATCGAATCGGAACGCGGAAATCGGTCCATGATTCACTCCTGATTAAGTGGAAATTCTCTATAAGACTAACACATACGCGCCATAACGATTACCAGCGGCTGGCCGCTTCTTTATCGCTGTCGCGCGACTCAACCCAACGCTCGCCTTCCGGCGTGGCTTCACGCTTCCAGAACGGTGCTTTGGTTTTAAGATAATCCATAATGAACTCACCCGCCGCAAATGCGCTACTTCGATGCGCGCTGGTCACGCCGACAAAGACAATTTCTTCACCCGGCCACATTTCACCGATGCGGTGAATGACGGTCACGCGACCCAGCGGCCAGCGGCTTCGTGATTCATCCACAATCTCCGCCAGCGAGCGCTCAGTCATGCCAGGATAGTGTTCAAGGGTCAGCGCCTTTACGCTCTCGCCCAGATTGTGATTACGGACTTTGCCGGTAAAAGTCACTACCGCACCGTCTTCATCGCGCTCTGCAAGCCAGGTATATTCTGTTCCGACGCTAAAGCGTTCAGGTCCAACGACAATACGCGTTTCAGACACGATCAACCTCCTGTTACCGGCGGGAAAAATGCCACCTCATCGCCCGGTGCAATAGGATGGCTGAACTCAACCAACGTCTGGTTGACGGCGGCTAGCAGCTTGCCCTGTTCCAGCGCCAGCGCCCATCGGTCGCTCTGGGCGGCGAGGTGCGCACGTAGCGTTTCGACGTTATCGAACGCGGGTTCCAGCGTCAGGCTATCGGTGCCGACCAGCTCGCGAACCTGCGCAAAAAACAGCACCTTAATCATGGCTACCTGCCTTAAAATCGCCTGATTTCCCACCGCTTTTCGCCAGCAGGCGAACCGGGCCAATCACCATATCTTTTTGCACCGCTTTGCACATATCGTAGATGGTTAACGCTGCGACGGAAGCCGCCGTGAGCGCTTCCATTTCAACACCGGTTTTCCCCGTCAGGCGGCACAGTGATTCAATACGCACGCGGCTGTGTTCGGGCTGCGCCTGCAGATTCACTTCAACTTTGCTTAACATCAGCGGATGGCAAAGCGGGATAAGATCCCAGGTCCGTTTCGCAGCCTGAATGCCCGCGATACGCGCAGTCGCAAAAACATCACCTTTGTGATGACTGCCGTCGATAATCATCGCCAGCGTTTCTGGCAGCATGGTAACAAACGCTTCCGCGCGCGCTTCGCGCACCGTTTCTGCCTTGGCGGAAACATCCACCATATGGGCTTCGCCAGCGGCGTTAATGTGGGTCAATTGCGACATAGTTATTTCTTTAAATGAGGGTGAAAGTTACACGGACGGGTACGGGCATCCAACTGCGGCGCAATGATATTTTCCCACGCGGTACGACAGGCTTTGGTGGAGCCAGGCATGGCAAAAATTAGCGTCTTATTTGCGATCCCGGCAACCGCACGAGATTGCAGCGTGGACGTACCAATCTCTTCAAAAGAGAGCATGCGGAACACTTCACCAAAGCCTTCCACTTCGCGATCAAACAGAGGCAGCAACGCCTCAGGAGCCTGATCGCCTGCGGTAAAACCGGTGCCGCCAGTGATCAACACCACCTGCACCTCTTCGCTGGCAATCCACTGTGAAACTAGAGCGCGAATCGCGTAGCGGTTTTCTTTCACAATTGCTTTATCGACAATGTGATGTCCCACTTCATGCGCCGCGTCGCGCAGCCAGTGCCCTGAGGTATCATCCTCTTCGCCCCGGCGTTCTGAAATAGTCATTATAGCGATACGTGTCGGGATAAATTCTGCACTTACCTGACTCATCGTCATGTTCCTTTTAAGCCGATTACCCGCCGATGTAGGACAGGTTCTGAGTAATACCGGTGTCGCCCTGATGCAGGAAATGAGTCTGCTTTTTCTGCGCCAGAGCAGCTGAGATACGCGCTTCAAGGGCATCCTGTTGGGCGTCATCTTCCAGCAAATCCCGGAGATCTACGCCACCGTCGCCAAACAGGCACAAATGCAGCTTACCGATCGACGAAACGCGCAGGCGGTTACAGCTGGCGCAGAAGTCTTTCTCATACGGCATGATAAGGCCGATTTCACCTTCATAATCCGGGTGGCAGAAGACCTGAGCCGGACCATCGCTGCGCTGGCGAATCTGATGGATCCAGCCGCGTTTAAGCAGCTCATCGCGCAGCACCATGCCGGAGATGTGATGACGGCGGAACAGGTCGCTGCCCTCGCCTGTTTCCATCAACTCAATAAAACGCAGTTGAATGCGGCGCGTTTTGATCCACGCGAGAAAGGCGTCCAGCTGATGATGGTTTACATCGCGCATCAGCACCGTATTGACTTTGACCTTCTCAAAACCCGCGGTAAAGGCGGCGTCGATACCGTCCATCACCTGCTGGAATTTATCCTGCCCGGTGATGGCGTGGAATTGCCGCGCGTCGAGGCTATCGACGCTGACGTTAATCGCCGTGAGACCCGCCTCGCGCCAGCTCGCCACGTCGCGCGCCATGCGGTAGCCATTGGTGGTTACGGCAATTTGACGAATATTTTCGTTTTCGCGGATTGCGGCAATGATGTCAGGGAAATCACGGCGCAGGGAAGGCTCCCCGCCGGTGAGACGTACTTTTTCCGTCCCCAGTTCAGAGAATGCACGCGTGACGCGGCGCACCTCATCGACGGAAAGAAAGCCGTTATTGGTGACGCTGCCGGGCTTGTAGCCGTTTGGCAGGCAATAGGTGCAACGGAAGTTGCACACATCGGTAATCGACAGACGTAAATAGAAAAACTTACGCGCGAAAGCATCAGTGAGTTGTGAAGCCATGTACACCTTTCCAGATACGGGAGGCACAGTCATTTCTTTCTGTACCCTGGTGGCGATACCGCCACGGCCAGAGCACCATATCGTTCGACACAGGCGCAAAGGCTAGAGTGTATGTTTTCATAATCGAAAACGTGGTTATGCCGATAGTAGCGCGGAAATCACGGTTTCGCCATTTCCGGTTTCGTTATGTACTTTTATACATAGCGACTTAATCGTGCATTTTCACTACAGGATACGCAAAAATCACAGTTTCGCATTGATATACGTCATTTTGCGAGGGGTGGGACATCGTCTTTTAGGGGTAGTTAGGTTACTGTTACGCGGTTCAAACGTGATAAGGAATGTGTATGCGCAATCGCACTTTTGCGGATCTTGACCGTGTGGTCGCTCTCGGCGGAGGGCATGGTCTGGGCCGCGTGATGTCATCGTTGTCATCACTCGGTTCCAGACTAACAGGGATTGTAACCACCACCGACAACGGTGGATCCACCGGGCGTATTCGACGCTCAGAAGGCGGCATCGCCTGGGGCGATATGCGTAATTGCCTGAACCAGTTAATTACCGAACAGAGCGTTGCTTCGGCCATGTTTGAGTATCGTTTTGGAGGTAATGGCGAGCTTTCAGGCCATAACCTTGGAAATTTGATGTTAAAGGCGCTTGATCACCTGAGCGTCAGGCCTTTAGAAGCCATCAATTTAATACGAAACCTGCTAAAAGTAGATGCGTTCCTGATCCCAATGTCTGAACAACCGGTCGATTTGATGGCCATCGACGTGGAAGACCATGAAGTTTACGGCGAGGTCAATATCGATCAGCTCATCCACCCGCCTAAAGAGCTGATGACCTATCCGAGCGTACCCGCCACGCGTGAAGCCGTCGAAGCTATCGCTGATGCTGACCTAATCCTGATTGGTCCCGGCAGTTTTTACACCAGCCTGATGCCGATTCTGCTGGTCAAAGAGCTGGCGCAGGCGCTACGCAGGACGCCCGCGCCGATGGTTTACATCGGTAACCTGGGCCGTGAACTCAGCCCGGCGGCAGCCAGTTTGTCGCTGGCTGACAAACTACACATCATGGAACAGTACGTCGGTAAGAAGATTATCGATGGCGTGGTGGTGGGGCCAAAGGTGGATGTGTCGAATCTGGAAGGCCGCGTCGTCGTGCAGGAACCGCTCGAAGCGAGTGACATTAAGTATCGTCACGACCGACACCTGCTGCGCGAAGCGCTGGAAAAGGCAATTCAGGAATTAGGTTAAACATAGCGCCCCTTCATTGTTTCCAATAAGGGGCGATATTATTTACGACGCCGCAATAAACAGTTCGCGCAGCTGATGAAGCTGGTCACGAATTTGCGCAGCCTCTTCAAACTCCAGGTTTTGCGCATGCTGCATCATCTGCCCTTCAAGCTCGTGGATCTTCTGCTGCAACGCTTTCGGCGTCAGCACCAGTTCAATCGGATCGGCCTCAACCGGCGAGCGCGATTTCCCGCGACCTTTGCCCTTGGTTTTGGCAAGCCCCTGACCCAACGCCAGAATATCCACTACCTTCTTGTTCAAACCCTGCGGGATAATGCCATTTTCAATGTTGTACTGATGCTGTTTCTCACGACGACGTTCGGTTTCGCTAATGGCTTTCGCCATCGACGCCGTAATTTTATCGCCGTAAAGAATCGCTTTACCGTTGATGTTACGCGCGGCGCGGCCAATGGTCTGAATCAGTGAACGTTCAGAACGCAGGAAGCCCTCTTTATCGGCATCCAGAATGGCCACCAGCGACACTTCCGGCATATCCAGACCTTCTCGCAGAAGGTTAATCCCCACCAGCACGTCGAACTTGCCGAGACGTAAATCGCGGATAATTTCCATTCGTTCCACAGTATCAATATCCGAGTGCAGATAGCGAACGCGCTCGCCATGCTCTTCCAGATATTCGGTCAGATCTTCTGCCATACGTTTGGTGAGCGTTGTTACCAGTACGCGTTCGTTGATGGAGGCTCGAATACGAATTTCTGAGAGCAGGTCGTCGACCTGGGTTCCCACAGGACGTACTTCGATAATCGGGTCAAGCAGCCCGGTGGGACGCACGACCTGATCCACCACATCATCGCCGGATTTTTCAAGCTCGTAATTACCCGGCGTTGCCGAGACGTAGATCGTTTGCGGAGCCAGCGCCTCAAATTCTTCGAACTTCATCGGACGGTTATCAAGCGCCGATGGCAGGCGGAACCCGTACTCCACCAGCGTTTCTTTTCGCGCGCGGTCGCCGCGATACATGCCGCCGATTTGCGGAATAGTGACGTGTGATTCATCGACCACTAGCAGCCCATCGGCTGGCAGATAGTCAAACAGCGTTGGCGGTGCTTCGCCCGGCCCGCGCCCGGAAAGATAACGTGAGTAGTTTTCGATACCCGAGCAGTAGCCCAGCTCGTTCATCATCTCTAAATCGAACTGGGTACGCTGGCTGATGCGCTGCTCTTCGAGCAGTTTATTGTTCGCCAACAGCACCTTGCGCCTGTCGGCAAGCTCAATTTTTATATCTTCCATCGCCTGCACAATGCGCTCTCGCGGGGTCACGTAGTGCGTTTTGGGATAGACGGTAAAACGTTGAATCGCCGAATCAACCTGTCCGGTGAGGGGATCAAAAAGCGAGAGCCGCTCAACCTCCTCGTCAAAAAGCTCTACGCGCAGCGCGAGATCGTCGGATTCCGCAGGGAAGATATCAATCACCTCACCGCGCACGCGGAACGTACCACGCTGAAACGCCTGATCGTTACGGGTGTATTGCAGTTCGGTCAGGCGACGCAATATGGCGCGCTGATCGATAATCATCCCGTTCGTCAGGTGCAGCATCATCTTGAGATAAAGATCGGGATCGCCCAGACCATAGATCGCAGAAACCGACGCCACCACAATGACATCCCTACGCTCCAGAAGCGCCTTGGTTGCCGACAGACGCATTTGCTCGATGTGTTCGTTGACCGAGGCATCTTTCTCGATAAACGTGTCTGAGCTCGGCACATAGGCCTCTGGCTGATAGTAATCGTAGTAGGAGACGAAATACTCCACAGCGTTATCCGGGAAGAACTCTTTCATCTCGCCATAGAGCTGCGCCGCCAGGGTTTTGTTGGGTGCCAGCACCATCGTGGGGCGCTGTAAATCTGCAATCACGTTGGCAACGGTAAACGTTTTGCCTGAACCTGTTACGCCCAACAGCGTCTGGTGCGCGAGGCCATCTTCAAGGCCCACTTTGAGACGACGGATCGCCTCTGGCTGATCGCCAGAAGGACGGAAGGCAGAATTCAATTTGAACGGTTTACTCATGAGCAACAACCTGATGACGGAATAAGCGGCAGGAGAGTAATTTTACTCGGGACTGATAAATTTGCCAGTAAAAAACACTGGATGTAAAACCAGTGTCATAATAAAAAAATCACGCGCCGGGTGTTATCCCCAAAACTTTTTCGGTTTTAACATTTGTCAAGCCACGTAATGATAGTTTTATGGCAATGGATGACACTTTCATTACGCTAATTGCTTTTGTCTAACTAGTTAATTAATAGAAGATATTTCTTAAAGCCGCGTTTCGCGCCAATTCATGCGCAGGCCGCGTCTTCTCTCGCTTACCTTGGGTTTTCTAACTCTAATGCACAAGGTTATCCACAGGAATAGTGGATAACTGCCTCCAGCCCGTATGGTTAGCCACTCGGCAAATTCCCGGTTTTTCCCAAAGTCGTCCCAACAAAAAATATTTATCGCTTTATTTTGATGATAATCAGTCCTGCCCCGCATAAGCAACAGACGAGATCTTGCTCACATTTTTACGATCCCTACCTGCACCATGACCCGTCACGTTGAGCACTGAGGATGTGCAATACGGCGTTATTCCGTCTGAAAAGGGAGGTTCAAATCTGAAAAAAGCGTCTTTTTTAAACAACTTTCAGGAGATGGCAGGAGTTTTGCAGCATGGAGAATGAAGCTTCACCCACAACGCCTTTTCAGGAGAAAATATGTTGAGTCTACGCGCGGTCAATCAGTTCTACGGGAGCCAACATACATTATGGAATGTTGATTTGGATTTGCCTCCGGGCATCTGCACAGGTGTGGTGGGGCTGCCTGGCATGGGTAAAACGACCCTGATTAACTGCATCACCGGCAATCTTCCCGTTGAGAGTGGCACAATCATCTGGCATGAAAAAGGTGGCCCTCCTTGCAACCTGCTCGGCGCGGGCGCAGAACAGCAGAGTATGCCAGGGATTGGTTACGTCTCGCAGGATCGGCGGATTTTCTCCCAGCTGACGGTAGAAGAAAATCTGCATGTCGCGATGAGGGCGAAAGGAAAACCGGACGCCGCAGCCAGCAGCGAAATCTACGATCTCTTTCCCCAGCTCTGGCCGCTGCGCCAGACGCGCGCAACGGGAATGTCAGCAGATGAGCAATACCAGCTGGCGTTGGCGAACGCGCTTATTACCCACCCTCGCCTGCTGATTATTGATGAGCCGATGCACGGCGCGGGACACACTTTTGCCCACAAACTGAGCCAGCTATTGGCGCGACTCAGTCGGGAGCTTGGGATGACGGTGCTACTGGCAGAGCAGCAGTTGTCCTTTATCCGCCGGGTAGCCGACCGATTCTGTATGCTTTATCGCGGGCGTAACGTGGCGCAGGGCCACGTTAACGAGCTGGATGATGAGCTTATTGCCCACTGGATGTCGCTGGATGCAAGACGCTGAGATCCAGATATCGCCCGGTCTCTGCATTTTCGGCACCTTCAGCAAGCCAGGGGATCTCGCCCAAAAATGGCGCAGGGAGGACGTTTTTCAGCGTGGCAAGATACTCCTGATGACGCTTCCCTGGCGCAACAACGTCGTTGGCTATCCAGCCCGCCAGCCGTAATCCGGCCTGTTTAACCGCCTGCGCGGTGAGCATCGCGTGGTTAATACAGCCAAGTTTGACGCCAACAACCAGGATAACCGGCAGTTGTTCTTTGGTCACCCAGTCGGCAAACGTGTGTTCATCCGAAAGCGGCGTGAACCAGCCACCCGCGCCCTCGACCAGTACCCAGTCGGCTTCCTCTTCCAGCAGGCGTAATCCGGCGGAAAGCACCGCAAAATCGATCGGTCGCTTCTCATCAGCGCTGACAATGTGCGGCGAGGTGGCTTCGGCGAAGGTGTACGGATTCACGGCCTGGTAAGCCAGCGGTAGGCTGCTATAACGCTGCAATGCCAGTGCGTCGGAATTACGCAAGCCCTCAGGCATCATCTCGCTGCCGGAGGCCACCGGTTTGTACCCGGCGGTGATAAACCCCTGCAATCGCGCCGCCTGCAACAGCGCTGAACTGGCGACGGTTTTACCCACCTCGGTGTCAGTTCCGGTCACAAAATAACGTTCAGTCACGTTCAATAATCCCATGGAAGAGTTGATAAGAGAGCGGGAACTCGCCTCGCTGCTGCGGCCATGCCAGTTCGAGGCGCTGAAGCTCACCGCGCGTCAACGGCTTGCGAGCACGACCGGTGTGGAGATGCGTTGCCCCAATGCCCTTCAGGGAGCGCATCGCGCTAAGCGCATCCGGGAAGGCCAGCGTGATGGTCTGCGTGGTGAAGCGGTAACGCCAGCCATTCATCCCGGCGAGAACGGTGTCCTGCGATAAAAAACGGTTAGCGTGTGGCCTATCGTCCACCGCCTGCCACGCCTGATTCAGTTCCGGCAGCGAGTTTGCCAGCAGCGTACTAAACGCCACGGTTCCGCCCGGACGCGTGACCCGATACAGCTCACGCAGCGCCTGCGGCAGGCTGGCGCACCATTGCACCGCCAGATGGCTCCAGACCAGATCAAACTGCGCGTCGGGCAGAGAAAGGGCTTCAATGTCAGCGACCAAATAATCATCGGCGGCCTGCTGATAACGCGCCTGTTCAATCATCTGTGGAGAGAGATCCAGCGCGGTAACGTGACTTCCCGCTTCGCGCCAGAGGAGGCTATTAGCACCCGGACCGCATCCTGCGTCCAACACAGCGTTATATTTTGCATCCCCCAGAAACAGGCGTAGCGCCTGTGCGCTCTGACGCTGCAATTCATCGTGCTGGGAATAACGTTGTGCCGCGCGACCAAAGGCGCAGGCAATGGCCTGTTTATTGACCGGCTGCATAAAGCACCTCCAGTAAACTATCAATATCCTGCGACTGATGCGCCGCCGTCAGCGTCAGACGCAGACGCGCGGTTCCCACGGGCACGGTCGGCGGGCGAATCGCGGTGACCCATTTTCCGCTATCGCGAAGCTGCTGCGCCAGATGCAAAGCGCGACCGTTATCCCCGACGATAAGCGGCTGAATCGCACTGTGGGAGTCGGTGGTTTTGAATGGCAAATCCTCAACACCCGCCCGGAAGCGCTGAATGTGTTGATTCAGGCTGTGTCGACGCTGCGCGCCATCCTCGCTGCGGATAACATTCAGCGCGGCCAGCAACGCCACGGCCTGTGCCGGCGGCATACTGGTGCTATAGATGAGATGACGGGCAAATTGCAGCAGGTAATCGGCAACCGATTCGCTGCATAACACTGCCGCGCCGCTCACGCCAAAACCTTTACCAAAGGTCACCACCAGCAGATCGGGCTTCACATTTTGCACCGCCGTACTGCCGCGCCCTTCTTCACCGAGCACGCCAATACCGTGGGCATCGTCCACCAGCGTCCAGGCGCTATGCCGCTGCGCGACAGCCTGAATATCTCGCAACGGCGCGCTGTCGCCGTCCATGCTAAATATCCCTTCCGTGACCACCAGCTGCTGCCCGGCGCAGGATTTATCCAGCAGAGCGTCAAGCTGTGAAACCTCGTTGTGCGCAAAGCGACGTAGCCGTGCCGGGCTGAGATTCGCCGCTTCCAGCAACGAGGCGTGGCTTAACCGATCGGCCAGGATTCCGTCTTCCTTCCCCATCAGCGCGGCGATGAGCGCCTGATTAGCGGCAAAACCTGAAATAAATAACAGAGCCCGTGGGTAGCCGAGCCAGTCGGCCAGCGCCTCTTCGAGGGCGAAGTGTGCCGTCGTGTACCCGCTCACGTGCCCCGATCCGCCGCTGCCTACGCCGTACTGGTCTGCCCCCTGCTGCCAGGCGCGAATAATCGCCGGGTGCTGGCTCAGCCCCAGATAATCATTGCTGGAAAAGTGACAAAACTGACGCCCGTCGCGGGTGAGAAAGCGGCCCGCGCCACCCTCCACCACCGTTCGCACGCGAAAAGCCTCCGCTGTCCGACGCGCGTTCAGGGCAGTATCGATTCGCTGCTGCCAGGTCATACCGTGGCCGCGTTGTAATACTGTTCGGTATCGGCGTTAAACAGCTGCTGCTCCAGGCGTTGCTGCTGCTCGTTATCGCCGGTCAGCACCTCCGTTTGATGCGGATTCAGGCCCAGCTTGCGGAACAGCTGTACGTCTTTGTCCTCTTCCGGGTTTGGCGTGGTCAGCAGCTTGCAGCCGTAGAAGATGGAGTTCGCACCGGCCATAAAGCACATCGCCTGGGTCTGCTCGCTCATCTGCTCACGTCCTGCGGAGAGGCGCACAAACGAGGTTGGCATCATGATGCGCGCCACGGCGATAGTGCGGATAAAATCGAATGCATCGACATCGTCGTTATCCGCCATTGGCGTGCCTTTGACTTTAACCAGCATATTGATTGGCACGCTTTCCGGTGGAGTCGGTAGGTTCGCCAGTTGCAACAGCAAACCGGCACGGTCTTTAACCGTTTCGCCCAGGCCCACAATTCCGCCGGAGCAGACTTTGATACCCGCGTCGCGCACTTTATCCAGCGTGTCCAGACGCTCCTGATAGGTGCGGGTAGTAATAATATTGCCGTAGAATTCCGGCGAGGTATCAAGGTTGTGGTTGTAATAGTCCAGCCCTGCCGCCGACAGGCGCTGCGCCTGGCTTTCATTGAGCGTGCCGAGCGTCATACACGCCTCAAGCCCCATCTCTTTCACGCCCTGGACCATTTGCTCCAGATACGGCATGTCGCGATCGTGCGGATTTTTCCACGCCGCGCCCATGCAAAAACGGGTCGAACCGGCATTTTTGGCTTTACGCGCCGAGTCGAGCACTTGCTCAACTTCCATCAGGCGCTCGGTTTCAAGCCCCGTTTTGTAGCGCGCGCTTTGCGGGCAATATTTGCAATCTTCCGGACAAGCGCCCGTTTTGATCGACAGCAGCGTACTGACCTGAACGTGGCGCGGGTCAAAATGCTGACGGTGGATCTGCTGCGCTTCAAACATCAGTTCCAGGAACGGCTTATTAAATAATTCGGTGACTTGCGACATCGTCCAGCGTGCGTGGTGAGCCATCGGGCTTCTCCAAAGGGTTTTGTTAAGTGTCGGTTCGGTTTATACTTGTAAACCTAAAATAATTCAAAATGGTTTACAAGTCGATTATGACCCAGGACGATCTCGCCTTCGATCAACGCCACATCTGGCACCCTTACACTTCGATGACTCAGCCGTTACCCGTCTATTCGGTGGCCTCAGCGCGCGGGTGTGAATTACAGCTCTCCGGTGGCGAAACGCTGGTGGACGGTATGTCGTCCTGGTGGGCAACGATTCACGGCTATAACCATCCGCGACTGAACGCGGCGATGAAAACGCAAATTGACGACATGTCACACGTGATGTTTGGCGGAATCACCCATCAGCCTGCGGTGGATGTGTGCCGCAGGCTGGTCGCCATCACCCCAGAGCCGCTGGAGTGCGTTTTCCTCGCCGATACCGGTTCCGTTGCAGTGGAAGTGGCCATGAAGATGGCGTTGCAGTACTGGCACGCGAAGGGCGAGCCGCGTCAGCGTTTTCTGACCTTCCGCAACGGGTATCACGGCGACACCTTCGGCGCGATGTCGGTCTGCGATCCGGATAATTCGATGCACAGCCTGTGGAAGGGCTATCTGCCGGAAAACCTGTTTGCCCCTGCGCCACAAAGTCGTTTCGACGGCGAATGGGACGAAGCGGACATGGTCGGTTTTGCTCGCCTGATGGCCGCCCATCGCCATGACATTGCCGCAGTGATCCTGGAGCCTGTCGTGCAGGGTGCGGGGGGGATGCGCATGTATCATCCTGAATGGCTGAAGCGGATCCGTAAGATGTGCGATCGCGAAGGTATCCTGCTGATTGCCGATGAGATTGCTACCGGCTTTGGCCGCACCGGCAAGCTTTTCGCCTGCGAACATGCCGATATTGCGCCCGATATTTTGTGCCTGGGCAAAGCGCTGACCGGCGGCACCATGACCCTATCTGCCACCCTCACCACCCGTCATGTCGCCGAAACCATCAGCGACGGCGAAGCGGGCTGCTTTATGCATGGTCCAACGTTTATGGGCAATCCGCTGGCCTGCGCCGTCGCGAGCGAGAGTCTGGCCATTCTGGAGAGCGGCGAATGGCAGACTCAGGTCGCCGGGATCGAAGCCCAGTTGAAACAGGAGCTGGCGAGCGCAGCGGCGTCAGAATTTGTCGCTGACGTGCGCGTGCTGGGAGCCATTGGCGTGGTGGAAACGAAACATCCGGTGAACATGGCCGCACTGCAAAAATTCTTTGTTGAGCGTGGCGTGTGGGTGCGCCCGTTCGGCAAGCTGATTTATCTGATGCCGCCGTACATCATCACTCCTGACCAGCTCAGCAAGCTGACCTCTGCGGTGGTTGATGCTGTTAACATTCCTGCACATTTTGCGATTTAGCGTTGAGAAATTGCCCGGCGAATATGCCGGGCTGGCTTTTACAATATCGACGGCATCAGGTCAGTGAGTCGGCCTTCTTCCAAAAGCTGCATCGCGTTTTCAATATCCGGCGCAAAGAAGCGATCGTCATCGTAATGCGACACCTTCTCGCGCAGAATATGGCGAGCCTGCTCCAGCAGCGGGCTGGATTTAAGCCCTTCACGCAGATCAATTCCCTGGCTCGCCGCCAGCCATTCAACCGCAACCACACCGCGCGTATTTGATGCCATTTCCCACAATCGTCGCCCTGCCGCAGGTGCCATCGACACGTGATCTTCCTGATTCGCCGACGTCGGCAGGCTGTCTACGCTGTGCGGATGGGAAAGCGCTTTGTTTTCGCTGGCGAGCGCCGCCGCGGTCACCTGCGCAATCATAAAGCCCGAGTTCACGCCACCGTTACGCACCAGGAATGGCGGCAGCTGCGACATATGTTTATCCATCATCAATGCGATACGCCGCTCGGATAATGCGCCGATTTCGGCAATCGCCAGCGCCAGATTATCCGCCGCCATCGCCACCGGCTCGGCGTGGAAATTCCCGCCGGAGATGACCTCATTTTCTTCAGCAAAGACCAGCGGGTTATCAGATACCGCGTTAGCTTCGACTAACAGCACCTCAGCCGCATGACGTAATTGCGTCAGGCACGCGCCCATCACCTGCGGCTGGCAGCGCAACGAGTACGGATCCTGGCTGGACCTTGTCGCAGTTATGATGCGAGTCGGCAATTTCACTGTTTTCGGTCAATACATGCCGGTACAAGGCCGCTGCATCAATTTGTCCGCGCTGGCCGCGAACGTCATGAATACGGGCATCAAACGGACGACGGGAACCGAGCACCGCTTCGGTGGTTAACGCACCGCACACCACGGCGGAGGCAAACAGGTCTTCTGCTTCAAACAGCCCACGCAGCGCGAAAGCTGTCGAGGCCTGCGTGCCGTTCAATAGCGCCAGCCCCTCTTTCGCCGCAAGGGTTATCGGCTCGAGCCCGGCTTTTTTCAGCGCCTCGGTTGCCGGCAGCCATTCGCCCTGCCAGCGCGCTTTACCTTCGCCAAGCAGCAGCAGCGACATGTGCGCCAGCGGAGCCAAGTCGCCCGATGCACCCACGGAGCCTTTGGTCGGGACCCACGGCGTGACCTGTGCGTTGACCAGCGCCATTAGCGCCTGAATCACGCTCAGGCGAATGCCGGAAAAGCCACGCGCCAGGCTGTTAATTTTGAGCACCATCATCAGGCGAACCATCGCCTCATCCAGCGGTTCACCGACGCCCGCCGCGTGGGAAAGCACCAGGGAACGCTGTAAATTTTCCAGGTCGTGCGTAGCAATGCGCGTTTGTGCCAGCAGGCCAAAACCGGTGTTGATACCGTAGGCGGTGCGGTCTTCTGCAACGATTGCGTTGACGCACGCTACGCTGGCGTTGATGCCATCGTGCGCTTTTTCATCAAGCGAAAGGGTACAAGGCTGACGCCAAACGTGGCGCAGCTGTTTAAGCGTGAGCGTACCGGGAGTGAGTGTTAATGCGTTCATCAGTGCTTTCCTTGTGTGGCAGCGACCATTGGCAGGTTAAGCCCCTGCTCTTTGGCGCAATCAATCGCTATCTCATAACCCGCATCGGCATGACGCATCACGCCCGTCGCCGGATCGTTATGCAGGACCCGGGCAATCCGCGCGGCGGCTTCATCAGTACCATCGCAGACGATCACCATTCCCGAGTGCTGGGAGAAGCCCATTCCCACGCCACCACCGTGGTGCAAAGAGACCCAGGTTGCACCGCTGGCGGTGTTGAGTAACGCATTGAGCAGTGGCCAGTCGGACACGGCATCGGAGCCGTCGCGCATAGATTCCGTTTCGCGGTTAGGGCTGGCAACGGAACCCGAGTCCAGATGGTCGCGGCCAATCACGATCGGAGCGGAGACTTCACCACTGCGCACCATTTCATTAAACGCCAGACCGAGTTTTTGACGCCACTCCAGCCCGACCCAGCAGATACGCGCCGGCAAACCCTGGAAATTAATACGTTCACGCGCCATATCCAGCCAGCGGTGCAGATGCTCGTCGTCAGCGACGATCTCTTTTACTTTCGCATCGGTTTTATAAATATCTTCCGCCTCGCCAGACAAAGCGACCCAGCGGAACGGACCCACACCGCGACAGAACAGTGGGCGAATGTAGGCCGGAACAAAGCCGGGGAAGTCGAACGCATTATCGACGCCCATCTCTTTTGCCATCTGGCGAATATTGTTGCCGTAGTCGAATGTCGGGACGCCCATCTCGCTAAACGCCAGCATCGCGCGCACGTGCTCGGCCATCGAGCGTTTGGCGGCAAGGACTGTCTCTTCAGGATGGCTTTGCGCTTTTTGCTGATACGCTTCCCAGGTCCAGCCTTTTGGCAGATAGCCGTGCAGCGGATCGTGAGCGCTGGTCTGGTCGGTGACTAAATCAGGACGCACGCCGCGAGCCACCATTTCCGGCAGAAGATCCGCTGCGTTACCACACAGCGCAATCGACACCGCTTTGCCTTCTGCCGTGTATTTTTTGATGCGGGCCAGCGCGTCATCCAGATTATCGGCTTGCTCATCAACGTAGCGGGTACGCAGGCGGAAATCGATACGGCTTTGCTGGCATTCGATGTTCAGCGAACAAGCGCCTGCGAGCGTGGCGGCCAGCGGCTGCGCGCCACCCATGCCACCCAGCCCGGCGGTTAATACCCAGCGCCCCTTCAGCGAGCCGTTATAGTGCTGACGACCCGCCTCGACGAAGGTTTCATAGGTGCCCTGGATGATTCCCTGACTGCCGATATAGATCCAACTGCCTGCGGTCATCTGGCCGTACATCGCCAGCCCTTTCGCATCCAGCTCGTTGAAGTGCTCCCACGTTGCCCAATGCGGCACCAGGTTGGAGTTGGCAATGAGCACACGCGGTGCATTTTTGTGCGTTTTGAACACGCCGACCGGTTTGCCGGACTGCACCAGCAGGGTTTCGTCGTTTTCGAGTTGGGTAAGCGATTCCACAATGGCGTCGTAGCATTCCCAGTTGCGGGCTGCACGACCGATCCCGCCATACACCACCAGCTCGTGCGGATTTTCGGCGACGTCGGGATCGAGGTTGTTCATCAACATGCGCAGCGGCGCTTCGGTGAGCCAGCTTTTGGCGGTCAGCGTGTTGCCACGCGGAGCGCGAATGTCCTGCTGGCGGTATTTACCTGACGACATTGTGTGGTCCTCATACGGGATGAAAGATACAAATAGATATACTTGTATAGACAACCACGCACAAGGCGGAATTTAACAAAAAAGATACAATTTTATTATATTGCGTTACCTATCACGCTTTTAAAACTTATGACATAAAGTGGCCCTGTAGCCGGTATCTTGCCCCCGGAAAAAGCAGCCGTGCGTGGGAGACAATCTTTGATGCAGACCAGGTGCGGCGGCGGATCAGCAGGCAGGGGTCGTGCTCTTTAATACGCAGCCAGTCGCACTCTTGCGCGCTCGCACGAACCGCCTCGACAATATGTTCACCCTCGGTCAGCGGTGCAACCTCAGAGAGCCACGCATGCGGTGTGGTCTGCGTGTAGTCTTGATCCAGGTAATCGGGAACCCGATCGGCGTTTACACAGCGGTCTTCAATTTGCACCGGGATATCGTTTTCATAATGCACCATCACGGAATGAAAAATCCGCGCGCCTTCCTCGACGTTAAGCTCGACGGCCTGCTCTGCGCTGGCCTGTGTCTCTTCGAGCACCAGCACCTCGCAGCGATGCTGATGCTTACGCGAGGCTATCTCATCGGCGATGCTGCGGATTTCAAAGAGCGCAGACTGCCCTTTCGGCTCCGCCACAAAGGTGCCGACGCCCTGTAGGCGAACCAGTAACCCTTCATCGGTCAGCTCGCGCAGCGCGCGGTTAATGGTCATGCGGCTAAAGCCAAACTGTGCCACCAACTCGGCCTCAGAGGGGATGCGATCGTGCGCGCGCCAGACGCCAGCGGCAATTTTTTCGCTGATCGCCTGCTTCACCTTTTCGTAGAAAGGCGCAGGTGCGCTGGGTGGCGGGTTCGGGGAGCGTGAAAACATCGTCGTTCCTTAGATAATCGTTATGCCCACCAGTGAGCAATTTGCCAGGCCAGACGCGCGGCCAGTCGTGCGCCCTGTCCCTCTCGGTCATAGCGCGGATTGAACTCGACCAAATCTGCTGCCTGCAATTTACCGCTACGGCAAATCTGCTCGATAACAGGAATAAGTTCCAGCACCGGAACGCCAAACGCGGCGGGCGCGGAGACGGCGGGCATTTCACCGGCTGGCAGGACGTCGAGATCGAGAGTCAGGTAGACGCGATCGGCCTTGGCTAAAACCGTATTGAGCGCGGATAACGCATCGCGACGAAAATGCAGGTCTTCGACCAGCATGACATTCAGGCGAGCGGCTTCGTCCCAGAGCGCCTGCGTATTGGCCGCGCGGCTGACGCCCAGGCACGCATAGTGAAATTCACGCCCCTGCTCGGCGCAGTAGTGCGCAAGCTGGCGAAACGGCGTGCCGGAGGTGGCGCGCTCTGCGTGACGTAAATCGAGATGCGCGTCGAGATTAATAATGGCGATTCGCTCACCGGGGAACGCCTCCAACACGCCACGCCCATGCGCCCACGCGGTTTCATGCCCACCGCCCAGCACCAGCGTACGCATGCCTGACTGCTGGCAGGATTGCACAGCATCACTTAATGCCCGCTGCGCCTCTTCGAGTTGTTCGCCTTCAACGACAATAGTTCCCCCGTCGACGAGGCGTTCATGGCCTGTATGACTCGCCATATTTGCCAGCGCGTTGCGCAGGATGTCCGGGGCTTGTGCTGCGCCCTCCCTGCCGTGGTTACGCTTAACGCCCTCATCGCTGGCAAAACCTATCAGCGCAATATCGCAGGGAGAAGGAATAAAGGTTTCGCCCTGCTTTATCGTCTGAAAAATACGCAGGGCGTTAGCAGCTTCGGCGCTGTCATCTCGCCCTTGCCAGACGTTTTGGGGCGTAGATCGCCAAAGACTCATGTGACTTTTCCTCGAAAAACGCGCTGATAAAGCGGATTACGCCCCGGCTCGTAGATCATTTCCACCGGATTTTGCGCATCCCAGATAACAAAATCTGCGGTAAAACCAGCTTTAAGCTGGCCGTGCGTATGGGCACGCCCCAGCGCGCGAGCGGCATGCCGGGTAACGCCAGCCCACGCCTCTTCCGGCGTTAAGCCGAACTGCACGCAGGCCATATTCATCGCCAGATGCAGGCTGGCAAACGGGCTGGTTCCGGGGTTGTAATCGGTCGCCACCGCTATCGGCACGCCACGCTTTCGCAGTGGGTCGACCGGCGGACGCTGACGCTCCTGTAGGAAATAAAATGCCCCCGGCAGCAGGACTGCAACGGTGCCACTTTGCGCCATGGCGTTCACACCCGCGTCATCAAGATACTCAATATGATCCGCCGATAGCCCCTGATAACGACTTACCAGCGCAGCGCCGCCAAGGTTCGACAACTGCTCAACATGACCTTTCACGGGGATCCCTAACGCGGTCGCGGCCTGAAAAACCTGCTCGGTTTGCGTTGGGGTAAATCCGACGCTCTCGCAAAAAACATCAACCGCCTCAAACAGCCCCTGCCGCCAGAGCGTTGGCATGATGTGTTCGCACACCAGCTTAATATAAGCGTCTGCGTCGTGACGAAATTCGGCGGGTACCGCATGGGCTGCAAGCAGGGTCGCGCTGATTTCAACCGGATTTTGCTGGCCCAGACGTTGTGCCACGCGCAGCATTTTCTCTTCTGCTTCTGCGTTCAGGCCATAGCCGGATTTGATTTCTAACGTCGTCACGCCCTCGCTCATCAGGCGATGCAGTCTTTGCTGCGCAAGCGTCAGCAAGGTTTCTGGATCGCTGCTTCGCGTAGCGGTCACCGTGGCATTGATACCGCCTCCCTGAGCGCTTAACGACTGGTACGAGACGCCGTTTAGGCGCTGCTCCCATTCCGCTGCGCGATTTCCCCCGAAGACCAGATGCGTGTGGCAGTCAATCAGGCCGGGCGTAACCAGACGTCCTTGCAGATCGATTTGATGGCGATGGTCCGGCGGAACGTCTGATTCGGGAATAAGCGCCAGGATAGTGTCACCGCGCACGATTAATGCCACGTCGGAAAGCAGACCATAAGGTGAGTGATTATCAGGATCCATCGTAGCCAGTCGCGCATTTCGCCAGACGGCATCATCAGGGTGAAGCTGCTGCATAAGACTTCCGCTTGTCATGAGTTGTATAGACATTTATTTTCATTCGCTTGCCCCTGTCAACCGCCTTTACCGAAAATGTTATTTATTTGTGATCACTTTCCCGCGCGGTAAAGGCTAAAAATACAACTTTTTGCCTTTTCATCTTCCCGTTTCGCTCAACTTAGTATAAAAAAGCAGGCTATTTCGACCATCTCGTTAAGACTTGCGAAGTCAGGAGCTTTACCTTGAACATTTCCAGGATTTCCCGTCTGGCGTTAGCGCTCGCTTTTGGCGTGACATTGTCTGCCTGCAGCTCAACGCCGCCGGACCAGTTGCCATCTGAGCAGGCAGCGCCAGGTACCGCCTCTCGCCCAATTCTGTCCGCTGGTGAAGCGAAGAATTTCACTGCGGCACATTATTACTCGGCCATGGATCCGAACGCTGCTCCGTGGACGCCATCCTCTATTCGTCTGCCAGAGCAGCCAAACTTTGTGGTTGGCCCGGCAGGAACTCAGGGCGTGACGCACACGACGATTCAGGCGGCTGTTGATGCTGCAATCACTAAACACAGTGCATCACGTCAGTACATCGCCATTATGCCCGGCGAGTATGAAGGTACGGTCTACGTTCCAGCCGCACCTGGCAGCATTACGCTGTACGGTACGGGCGAAAAAGCGACCGACGTAAAAATCGGCCAGGCCATCGACTCTGAAATCGATCGCAACACCTGGCGTCATCTGGTGAATCCAGCCGGTAAATACATGCCAGGCAAACCGGCGTGGTATATGTTCGACAATTGTCAGAGCAAACAGAGCGCGACCGTTGGCGTGATGTGCTCAGCGGTGTTCTGGTCTCAGAATAACGGTCTGCAATTGCAGAACCTGACCATCCAGAATACGGTAGGCGATAGCGTTGACGCGGGTAATCATCAGGCTGTGGCACTGCGCACCGACGGCGATCGTGTCCAGATTAATAACGTGAATATTCTGGGTCGTCAGAACACCTTCTTTGTGACCAACAGCGGTGTGCAGAACACGCTGCAGAACAACCGTCTGACGCGTACTCAGGTTACTAATAGCTACATTGAAGGCGATGTGGATATCGTTTCCGGTCGTGGTGCAGTCGTGTTTGAGAATACCGATTTCCGCGTCGTGAACTCGCGTACTCAGCAGGAAGGTTATGTGTTTGCGCCAGCCACGCTGTCCAACATGTTTTATGGTTTCCTCGCCGTGAACAGCCGCTTTACCGCGTCTGGTGACGGCGTGGCACAGTTGGGTCGCGCCTTAGATGTGGATTCCGCTTCTAACGGCCAGGTTGTGATTCGCGATAGCGTGATCAACGAAGGCTTTAACATGGCGAAACCATGGGCTGATGCTGCTATCTCTAAACGTCCGTTCTCGGGTAATACCGGCGCTATGGATGATAAAGGCAACGTGCAGCGCAACCTGAACGACGCTAACTTCAACCGCATGTGGGAATACAACAACCGCGGTCTGGGTAGCAAAGTCGTTGCTGAGCCGAAGCAGTAATTTCGATTGATGGACATAAAAAAACCTCGCCATGGCGAGGTTTTTTATTGCATTCCGCTTAGTGTGCGTTAACCACTACCCACATTGGCCCTTGGCCGACAGCGTAACGCCCTTTCTCTTCCAGAAGCCCCTGCTCGCCTTTGATTTCATATAACGCGATATGGTGGGATTTCTGCCCTGCTGCAATCAGATATTTACCGCTGAAGTCGACGTTGAAGCCGCGCGGCTGAGTTTCAGTTGGCTGGAAGCCTTCGATTGCCAACACGCTGCCGTCTTCTGAGATACTGAAAATAGTCATCAGGCTTGAGGTACGATCGCAGGCGTAAAGGTGACGACCATTCGGGGTGATGTGGATGTCCGCAGCCCAGCGAGTATCGGTGAAATCAGCAGGCATCATATCCAGGGTCTGCACGCATTCGATTTGCCCGTTCGGATCTTTCAGCTCCCACACGTCAACCGAGCTGTTGAGCTCGTTCACCACGTAGGCGTACTGCTGATTCGGATGGAACACCATGTGACGCGGACCCGCGCCCTCAACGGTGGTAATTTCCGCCGGAGATTGCGCCGCCAGGTGACCGTCATCGCTCAGCGTAAACAGGCAGATGCGGTCCTGTTTCAGCGCAGGAACCCACAGCGTGCGGTTGTCCGGCGAGATATTGGCTGAGTGACAGCCTTCCAGCCCTTCGACCACGTCCACGGTTTCAACCGGGATACCGTCTTCAAGACGCGTTACGCTCACGCAGCCTGAATTATAGGATCCGCTGAACACAAAGCGTCCCTGGCGATCGGTGGAGATATGCGTTGGGCTACCCGGCAATGCGGCTTCAGCGGCGTAGGTCAACGCGCCGTCATCGGGGGCGATACGGTACGCCAGCACGCGAAATTCTGGGCGTACGCCAACGTATAAGAAACGTTTGTCCGGGCTGATAACCATCGGCTGAACCTGCCCCGGAACATCTACAACCTGAACCAGCGTGAGCGAACCTTCGCTGTTCAAACGCCAGACGTGGATCTGCTGGCTCTCAGGGCTGGCGGTATAAACGGTTTGTTTCATGAATCCTCACTCCTCACTGCGCATGAAAGTAATTAACTTTTAACGGTGAATGCTGAATTTTAGCCTGGAATTTTGCCGGTATCGTCTCTCGGTGTACCATCCCATCAGACCTTAAATTCAATATTAACCCGGAAGAACAAATGACCTCGCGTGTGATTGCACTGGATTTAGACGGTACCTTGCTGACCCCTCAAAAAACCCTGCTCCCCACTTCACTTGACGCCCTCAAGCGTGCTCAGGAAGCGGGATATCAACTTCTGATTGTGACGGGTCGACATCACGTTGCCATTCATCCTTTTTATCAGGCACTGGCTTTAGATACACCTGCAATTTGTTGTAATGGCACTTATTTGAATGTGTAGCGTCTAATACAACAAATCAGCAAGCCCCTTCCCCCTTCTTAGTACTGATTTTGAAGTACGAAGTAAGCGGAGTACTATCGACATAACATCGAATCTTCTTACAGTGGAAAAAACATGGACTTTAGAGTAATTGCACTCGATCTTGACGGCACGCTTTTAACACATGAAAAAAAGATTCTTCCTGAATCACTAACTGCTCTACGAAATGCCCGTGAATCAGGAGCAAAAGTAGTAATCGTTACAGGACGACATCATGTAGCCATCCATCCTTTTTATCAGGCATTAGCTCTTGATACACCTGCAATATGTTGCAATGGTGCATTATTGTACGATTACAACGAAAAAAAAGTTATTTCAGCAGACCAGTTACAACCAGACCAGGCTACACAGTTGGTTGATCTACTTGATAGTTACAATGTACATAGTTTGATGTATGCCGATGATGCAATGTACTATCAAGTATCTACTGGGCATATTATCCGTACTGAAAACTGGGCTAAGTCTCTTCCAGAATCACAACGCCCAACCTTCACACAAGTACCTTCTCTTCGTGAAGCATCACAGAATGTTGATGCTATCTGGAAATTCGCCCTTACTGATTCCGATACAGAGAAACTACATAGCTTTGGTCAAATCGTGGAACGTGAACTTGGGCTTGCTTGTGAATGGTCTTGGCATGACCAAGTTGACATAGCACAAGCCGGAAACAGTAAGGGTAAACGATTAGCACAATGGGTTGAATCACAGGGCTTGTCTATGAACCAGGTTATAGCTTTTGGTGATAATTTTAATGATCTAAGTATGTTGAAGAATGCTGGTCTTGGCGTGGCTATGGGTAATGCCGTAGATGAACTGAAAGAATGTGCTGATTTGGTAATTGGTAACAATACTGAAGCTGGTATAGCTGATGTAGTTAATCAGTATTTTCCTGACAACAAATAAAGCGTTCAACTAAGACAAGGATGTTTTACATGATAAAGTTTACACCTGAATATGGAATGCGTGATTATATTGATGACGAGTTAGAACAGTTCGGTTTTTCATATGATGATAGCTTAACAACAATTGAAAATTTAAAAGCTGTTTTTGCTTTACAAAGAAGAATACCAAAAAATAACAAAAGAATAGTAATCGTACTACCTGGAATTGAAGTACCTAAAGAAACAGAAAAAGCATATGAATCTATAAAAAGAAAAATCACTCTTGGGTTATCAATAACCCCTCACCTATCATTGAGCACATCAAAATACATATATAAGGATCTACTATTAAACTCATGGAACATTCATCATTTACACCTTTCAGAAGAACCATTTAAAAACGGTTATTTCAAACGTACCGGCCCCGTTTTATTTTGCATGTTTTTTGATAATGTAGTCATCTTCATTGATATTTTACCTCATGGAAAAGGATATTCAGATGTTTGGGTTAACGATGAACTTATAAAAAAACTGCACAAATATATCCCTGAATCTATAGGAATATATAGATTGAACGGCGTAAGGGGGAATCAACTAAATTCAGAACAACGCTTAGCGTTGCGGAATAATCATTGTAACTATGCAATGCAAATGGAAGATGGAACCGTATATCAATTAGTTGGAATCATGTCTAACGGTGATAACTTCCATGATATAAGCAGACTGATGCATATTCAAAGAAAGATTGATTACTTTACACAAGTGATAGAATTAAATGAACACTCAATAAGAACGTCTTTAGAATCGAACCCTTCCGAAAAAATTTCGTTAACTATTATTTTACATGATAACCAAGTGAAATTATACGCAATCGAAAAGAGGGCAATACTTGAATTATCCATACCATAATTAGATAGCATAAATTAAGTATTCAATAATCGTCGCTATCTTATGTTATCATCTTAATACAATTTCCATATGAATTTTTTCTTATCGACATAAAATTTCATTGCACGTAATAGAGGGGGAAGGAATCATGAGTACAATAAAACTGATGAGCAATGTAGGAATTATTGGTTCACAAATTATCGCAAAAAGTAAACATGGTGATTCAACAAAGATTGAAATTACCTCATCTGGTTTTTCTCAAGCACACAGAATCCCTCCTGTCATTGTATTTTGCGAGGATAAAGTTGCAGAGGAATTAATTACCTATGCTCTTAGTTATAGGGATATAAATGTAGGTTCATTTAAATTCAGACGCTGTGGCTCATGGTCTAACATAATCATATCCTTAGCAGGATGCATTCTCTATTCAGAGGAATTAATAAAATCTGGCAACTCTAAAGCATTAGAGGTAATTGGGGTAATTGATGGTGATATAAGTGACGATGAAATAAGGCAAGTAATCTCAGAGACATACGAAGGGGATTTCATTCCTGATCAATTACAACACATAATTGATTTAATAAGCAGTCACATAACCAGTTTTAAAATACCAAATAATGTTTTATCTAAAAAAAATATCAAAGGAAAACCTGAGCTAAATTTGAAAAACATGGTGGATGAAATTTCTCCAGCTATGATAAAAAGCCCTTTTAAAAAAAGAACTGATGAATTAAATGAATATATAAAAAAGGTAAAAGACGAAAATTCAAAAAACAATATAGGATTTGAACTTAATGATATCAATAAAGAAAAAGATGAGACACTGGAAATTATCAACTTCTCTAAAGAAATTACATTCACAGCAAACGAAGGAATAACCAATTACCATACATACTTCAAAAAGCTAATAAAAAAAACAGAAAACAGACATTACAGAAGTTACCAATTCGTTAATAACCCCATTTACCTGGTATATAGAATAGTGTCAAAATTTAACAAAAACCGCTGGGAAGAATATATAAATCCAGTAATTTATTTTTTAGAATCCGCTAAAACAAAACAAACAGAAAAGTTTAGCCATAATACTTTCAATAACACAAAAATAGATTAAGTAAAAGCCCCAAACGGGGCTTTCTTAGTTTCCACCAATCATGATCAACAGTACTTGCATAAGTTGACCAAGTGGTACTTGGATTAACACAATACCGAAGTAGTCAAGTACCGGTACTATGATCCAGTTATAAAGAATAATCATTGAAATCACGAAACCCAAAAAGTTACGCCAATGTACCGTAGTCTTCTCGATCTCTTCTTTTTTGGTTTCTATTTGTCCTTCAGCATTTGTTTTCTGCACTTCCTGTTCTATCGTTTTACGTTTTACGTTTTACGTTTTACAAAGAAGTTCACACCTTTTGTCAGTAATTCTACTATTACACCAATCATAATTAGTCCTTATTGTATTTGGCAAACAAAAGAAAATACGCGATGACCTTTGTAGATCTGGTTGTAAGATAGTAGTACCCGAACGTCTAATTTATCTTTTAGCAACTCTACCATTAGTACATCACCATCACTTACGTTAGGTTTTGTATGATGATGGAAGCTGTATACGACTAAATCACCTTTTGTTTTATCAACCTTCTTTTTTATGAGCTTACTACCAGATAGTGCTTTATCATATGGTGTGCTTACATACGCACAGCAAGCTATGTTGGAGGCACATGATAAGGATGATGCTTTCTGTGATATGCAGGGTGAATTACCTTTTTGATAGCTCCTTAAACAAGGTTGTGGTACATACAATACAAAAGATTGTATCGGGAAGGGATTCATGGATTGGGGCAATGGTTCAGATCTGATTAGTGCTGGATGTAATGCTGTAATGGCAGGTGTAGCTGTGTATGCTGCTGCAAAAGCTAAAGATTGGCTTTCACCTAAAATCAATGAGCGAAAATTTAAATTTGCAGATGAGCTTATTGATCAGTTTTGTAAAATACAGCAGGAGGGGTTTTACCTGCATAGTGATGTGAAACAAATAATCAATACAGATCCAGATGAACAAGGTGATACTGAGATATTCCGAAAACGCTGGAACGCGATATACCAGAGGGAAATTGAATATAGAAGGAATATTATCAATCTTCGTACCACAATGGAACGTATGGATTTATGGGGATTAAAACCTAAAAGCGAAGTACACTTCAAAGACCTTATTGATTCACATTTAGGCCTGGCATATAAGATAGAGGAATCGCTATCTATTGGGGCAGATGAAACCAGATTACGGTTACAAAACAGCTTTGAGTATGACAGACAAATCAGTGAATTTTACAAAATTGTTCGAGGCTCCCATAATAAGATAATGAAGCACTACAGTGAATTATTTGTTGATTGAGGATATGCTATGGCTTGGTATGATATTACTGGTACTGTAGCTGATTGGGTTATGGCAGGTGTAGCTGTATACGCTGCTGCAAATGCTAATCAGTGGTTCTCACAACGATCACACACAAAAGGTTTTGATAAAGCCGAACAACTGTTATCCGATATCGATGAACAATACAGTAAAACTAAAAAGTACATATCTGAATTACATGATGCGTTTGAGTACTTGAAAGCTGTCGATGAACGCATAACTTATGTTGATGAAAACAAAGCTCATGATTATCAAATGCATATTCTAAACCACACGTTTGATATTCAAAGAATAGACGAGTTATCAGAAAATTTGGAAATGATAGAAAGGTGGTCGTTATTTTTGAAAGACAAAGACATAATTAATGACGTGTTAAAGAAACTTCGTGATTCAAGTGTCTCCGCTTTTAATGCTTCTTCATTAGCAAAAAGCTGTATATATGATACTGAACATATTGGCATGGATGAATTCAGTACTTCATTCAAGCATTTCAAAGTACATTATAATGATTATGTTAAGGACTTGACAGAAACGGAACAGAAATACCTTAAGTTCAAAAAAACAAAATTTACTGATTTGTTTCAAGTAAAATAAATCCTCTATTGAAGGTTTATTTGATTACATTTTCTTTTAGCTAAAGCAATTACGAATGGCTTGGATGCTTGCTCTTCTGCATCTTGACGCAAATCCAAACAAATCTGAGTTTCACGCCACACCCACACCTTAAACAAACCTACCCATAGTGGGTGGGCGTGATGTTCAGAGTGTACTTGATTGTGGCTGTAATGGTAAAATGCTAACTCAAGATTCACTATCATGTCGGAAACAAGTAAATGGAATATAAAAATCTAAACCAAACAATACTTGCAGTTGTATTGATTCTTTCATTACTTTTGATTTGTGTCATCTTGAAAGCACTTTTTTTTGGAAGTAATAACTTCGAATGGGGTAGTTTTACCGATTGGATCAGTTCTTTATCAACATTGGGTACTTTGGGTGTCGCTTATGCCGCATATAGAAAAGCCCCCGAATGGCTGTCTCAAAAATATTACGATATAGTTTCTAAAGTTATCGAAGAAGCAATATATGAAGACTTGCGAAAGTTGTCATCACTGAGTAATCAATATAAAAGCTATATTGTTCATACAAGTAAAACGCTAAAAAACTGTTTAAACGACAAAGAGGAATTGCCAAAAGATATAGGCGAAACTTTAGATAAAGTTGAAAATTTGCTTATCGAATTTTTCAATTTATCATATTCAATACAAAATAGATTAAAGGCAATCCAGAGGTATAACTATAAAATCACGCCTTATACAGTGAATATAATGAACTATATAAAACATATTGCAGATAGTTACAATCGACTACAAACTCAATTTGAACTGGCAGCCTCTGAAGTTCCAATGCTCATGTATGCTGATGAAGAAGCTATACGTTTAACAGCAAAAGAAATTATTGATATACAACTTGAAGCTATCGAATTAAACCATAGCTTACAGGATTTTGTTAAATCGATTTATGATGATAATAAACCAATAGCTGAATTTATCGAAGTTATAAAATAATCACCTCGTGCCTCTAAATGGGCATGTTTTTAATCAACTAAAGTCAAAAGAGAAACAAGTACTTCAACAGCTTTAATCACTTCATCTACATACGGATTGATAAGACTTTCATTAAAGTACTCATCTTTCCGTTCTCGCAGTGTTAAGTACTGGAACGGATCACCTAAATCTCTTACCCTCGAATCGCGGGTTTGTAACTGTATGCCTGATACGCCATTAGTTTCAATCCTTACTTCCTCGGTAACATAGAGAAAGTAGTATATATCATCCTGGTATGTATTAAATTCCATTCTTATCATTTCATAAATTCCATAGTAAGTTAGCACCGCTAACTTTTCTATGTATTTACTAATAATTTTTAATTAAGCACTAAAACAGAACATATGAGTTTTTGAAAAAACACCCTCACCATATGCAGTGAGGGTACTTAATAAAATAGGGTATTAAGGTTTGTTCTGAAACGTCTAACTACCATAATTAACGTAGAAGAACTTTTAACCCATCAACGCTTAATACTTCACTTCCCCTATGTATCATTGCATGACAGTTTGGACAAAGGGGGACCATATCTTCAATCGGGTTTACTACATAGTTCTCACCTACTGTATGCAGTGGTTTGATATGATGAACGTGTATAAATCCTTTACCGTGTTCGCCATAGACTTTCTCAAAGTCAAACCCACAACACTTGCAAGAAGTACCGTGATGGTCAATACACGCCTGCCGTGCTTTTGGATCACGCTCGTAGGAGTTTACTGTAACTTGCTTTTTTGCACCTTCAGCGTAATTTTCAGGCGAGGTAATTTCATCAGGAAACGGATTAGGTAAGAAGTCTGCATACCAAACTGTACCTTCTTTTCGAAGGTAACGCTTTTCAAGTTTAGGGGTGAAACGTTTGATAACAGCTACATCTCTATCTTCATCGTTTCGGCCCTGCTCCATATCAAAGGTGTAAAGATCATAACCTTCAGCTATCAATTGAATATGTTCAATTGCTTGAATATATCCCAGATTCTTTCTTTCCCTACCATCCACTACTTTACTTTTCCACCGCTCCCTCAGTATGACAGACCTTTCTTGCTCTTTCTGAACATCCCATGCACCAAAGATCACCATTTTCTTGTCGTGATTAACAAATGACCAACTCCAAGTCCAGTTACTACAAGTAGCACCATGCGACTGGATGAATTGTTTTCTATACATGTTATCCCTCTCTTAAGTACCTCTTTGTACACAAAAATTGCAAACTTGATCCAGTACTTTATGTAGCTATCCAATAGCATCATAGTACGGGGAAATGACCAGAGCGAGAGTTGTGAAACTGGCGGGGCATTTCGTACTTACCAATTCACTTTAGGTACTTCACTTGCTGTACTAACACCTATCGAGCAAAGCGAGAAGAAACGCCTTCCGTCTTTTCGAGTACAGCGAGAAAAACGGAACGTTTCTAACTAATACTACGAGGAGTTCACGACGAGTAGTATTCGTGACGCAGTCACAGTTTCATTGAATACTGATAGAGAAAGAAATACATGAAATGAAATGGAATGGATTTCGTATCTCTATACTTAGTTGCCGTATTGATGGTAGAACGCGGGTTTCAGGGGTTTTTTCTGCCGTATTACGGCATGGATATATGCCGTAATATGCCGCAATAAGGCACAATTAACGCAAGCTCTTTAAGTACTCGATCATGTCATCAATAAAATAACCTTGTTTTTGTTGTTCCAAGAGATTGCCAACCTCTTTATATGTTAGCGTTCTTTGCCCATATGCTGGTGCTGGTAGTGCGTGTGGGTGTTCTATCATATATTGCTCTATTCGTTTTGCTGCATCCGTTATCGCTGCCCCGTAGTACCTAGTCATACGTTCTTTTACTTGTTTCTTATTCTGCTTTACTTTAATAAGATTGATAGTATTGAATAGTAAGTCATTTCGTATTTCATCTTCATTACTTAATACTGTAAACACATCGTATACACTAATCTTATCCCTCACATTCAGTTTAGCCACTGAATCCTTCATATTGTTTTTAATATCTTCACATGGGATATCTTTGTATAGCTTGTACTGGCTTATTAGTGCTTTTATGTTTCCATTATCAAAAGTTGAATAGGTTTTTGCCATGATAAATATTCCTGTATAAATGTAATTAATAATTGGCCTGTAGCAATTCCACCCACTACAGGCCATTTTCTTTAGATTTTGTTAGCGTGTTCTAATAGTGCCGCACTTAGTTTTTCATGTTCTTTGTACTTTTCTGCAAGTTCAATCAAACGCGATTTACGCCACTTCAAATACACTTCATGTGCTTCAAGTTCCGTTGAATAACTTCCCAAACCGATTTTTTTGCCATCAAAACTACAGTACCCCCTAAACCACTTACCTGATGCTTCAACACCTTTCATGTACTTACCTTGTTTAGTACTTTTGAATAATTGATTAACTTCAGGGGGAACATACGTACAGGTACTCTCGTGAACCAGGAGTTAGAATGTCTTTATCAAGTTGCCATTTCTTACTTTCCTCGACCTCATGATAATTCTTTTCATGCCAATCTAAAAACGATGTTAGATTACTGAATTCATCACTAATTGTAACATCAGCATAATCAGGATTGTATAATGTTCTATCGAACATGTTATTGAATGCCTTACGACCTGCTTTTAGATTTGGGTAGTCATTATGTTTACGTACATTTTTTAAATTATTAACTCTTTCCATTTTAAGAATCCTTTCTTTTGTAGTGAAACTTCCTGTTTCACCATTTGCTACAACTTAATCAGGCGTATAGCATTAACCCCTTTTATTTGATTAGTAAGTACTGAATCTGTAGTATTTTATTTCTGTCCCAACATGATGAACATATTGGTTATGTACTGTAATGCGGCGGCAGGTGTTTTAACTTTACCTTCATCTATTAACTTTTGAACTGCGGCATTTTGTGTTTCCGTTAGACGTACTGTATAACGATAATCTTTATTATCTTTCTTCATTTTATAGTCCTTTTATGGCATCATTTTTTAACTTTTCCAGCGTAAAAAAAGCAGCCCGTTTTAAGGGGCTATCTTTAATTACACATATGGAGGAGAAATAGCACATCACCAATAACAAGATTTAATATGCCTAATACTAATATAGGATATTATTCCCAATCGTTTCATGTTTTTCTTACATAAGTATTTATCATTTCGTGAGAATATCAGGGCAATATAAACACATTTTTTATCTTTTTTTGCGTTCAAGATAATTTCTTACTACTTTATTTATACATGGTACTTTCAAAGGCAGTGTTAGCACACCTAAGATCATGTAGATGATTAAACAAACCAGGTAGAATGGTAATAGTACACAAACGCAAAAAACGAATGCGAGTACTTCTAAAATAATTTCAACTAATAAATTCATAAATCCTCTCAAATACATTATTTAGAGTATTTAGTACTGAGAGTGAAAAACAGTCATGAAATAGCCCCTTTCGGGGCTTAATTATTTGCAAAGAGGAAATTGTGATTATGACGCATCCATTTAGTCACCATATCAGCATCATCTAAATTTTCTGTATAGATTAACAGTAGACTATACTCAATCATTGAAAGATTATCTTTAGTCTGTTGAAAACGGATTTCACCATCTTTGACTCTAATCCAGAATGATGGAGTAGAATAGAACATTGAATCATCCATGTTCTCAACAATCACATCGCTAATTAATGTCTGTTCTTTCTTCTTATGTTCTACGAAAAGCACATGCTTTTTTAGTTGATTCTGTTTATAGGTAATCTCAATAATGCATGAGTTACCCATGCGTTTTAAAAGAATATTCGAAACAACTTTATTAAGTTCATTTTCATATCGTGTACGTATATCGACGTTATTCACATCAAACAATTCACTTACATTTACATTCTTTAGTACTGGTACGTTTACTTGTACTGGAGTTAAAGAGGCTTGTCGTGCTAATAGTTCTTCTAATTTTAATCTTGCATCATCTAATTCTTCCCTCATTTCAAATGAAGGATTCTTACCAGCACTTTTACGCCGTTCAATACCATTTTCATAGTTAGTAACCTGCTCCTTAACTTGATCAATCTGAATACGTATCACTTCTATTTCAGGATTGAATGCTTGCTCCTTCATCACAGTACTAATATCCATGCCTATTAAATGTTCCACTACAAAACGTTCTACGGTTTCATAGGTCATAGATTTATTGTTACAAAGCCCATCCCTTTCAGCGAGGCAACGAATATACCTATACTCTTCAACTTTTGGATCGCCTTTTTTGGGAGTCCGTTTAGCACGTACTGAGTTATGGTACATTGCCCCGCCACAATCCATACAACGGGCAATACCGCTAAAGAGATTACTTTTAATTAATATTTCTTCGTTATCTGTTTTCTTAACTGTAATGCGACCAGAATTATGGCGACGAGATTTTAGTAATTCTTGTACTAATTCAAATTCCTCTTCATCAATTACTATTGGATAAACATCTTTACTGTACTTTTTCTGTGTTACTGGATTTTTAAAATCATCATCATTACGGATTAATTCAGAAATAAATATTTTTCCAGTTACGCGACGATTTGTAAGTATCTTATGTACAAGTTCACCTGTCCAAGCTCGATTAAATCTATACTGTGCACCTTCTTTATTCTGAAGTTTTTTAGCAATAGTCGGACAACCTAAACCAGTTTTATAAAGCTCGAATATTTCTTTTACTACTGCTGCTTTGTAATTTAGTACATACCTTTCATCTTCTACATCGATCCACTGAGGACGTTTATTTGTAACTATTGTACCTTCAGAAAAAGCCTGTTCGCGTTTTTTCTCCCACCCTTTACGTATACGTTCACTTTTATATTTTGATTCATCATATGCCCTTTGTGCATTCATCATCACAAAAGGTAGATCTTTAGAGTTTCGACGATTGATTACTATGTTAGCCATTACATCGTGAATAGATACATTGTGTTCCATTAGTGTATTGATATAGCCCATTACATCAAACGGATTGAGGCGACTAAAACGATCTGTACTCTCGACAACCAATATAGAACCATCCCACTTATTTTCACGTACTTCTTCCATCCACCCCCCTAACTGGCCTTCAGAGAAGTTCAACCCCTTGAAGGCCGAAACACCTTTGTCATTAAGTACTACAGGGTTTGGATCATCCATTTGTGCACAAATACCGGTACGTTCTAAATAATCCTCTAATAGTTCTGCCTGGCGGGACATACCCGAACCACTATCTTTCCATTGTTGATCAGAACTAACACGATGATATAAAAATACTTTTTTCATCTTTCAAGCCTTTCAATTTTGTTTGTATAAGCATAACACACCTGTATGATTATCAGGCAAAAAGAGTGATCGAGTCCGATCCCCTGCCGGTACCTCAAGCTCTACAATTGATTGATTTGCTCAATGAGCATGACGTTCACGGCTTGATGTACGTCGACGATGCGATGCTTTACGAACGCCCTACCGGGCATGTGATCCGCACCAGCAACTGGGCACTGACGTTGCCAGAAGCTCAGCGCCCTGTCTTTACTCAGGTCCCCTCTTTGCGCCAGGCGGCTGAAGAGGTCAACGCTATCTGGAAGTTTGCGCTGACGGATGAGGACACCGCCAAGTTGAACGAATTTGCCAAACACGTCGAGCAAACGCTGGGTCTGGAATGCGAATGGTCGTGGCACGATCAGGTCGATATTGCCCGCAAAGGCAACAGTAAAGGAAAGCGCCTGACGCAGTTTATCGAGTCGCAGGGCGGGTCCATGCAGGATGTCATTGCCTTTGGCGATAATTACAACGACATCAGCATGCTGGAAGCGGCGGGAACGGGCGTGGCAATGGGCAATGCCGACGATGCGGTCAAAGCACGGGCCAACATCGTCATCGGCGACAACACCACCGACAGCATCGCGCAGTATATTTACACCCACCTGCTGTAATCAGGTCGTGATAGAAACGCTCTTGATCTGCGCGTAAAGCCACAGGCCAGGTTTGATACCTAACTCATCTCTGGCCCACGGGCTGATACGCGCCCAAAGCGTTTTACTGCCCACTTCGAGCTGCACCTCTACCTGCCCATTGTCATCAAGACACTGCGCAACTTTGGCACGCAGAATATTACGAATACTGGTTTGCAGCGGCGGCTGTAGCACCAGCGACACGTCCGATGCCTGAATACGGATACGCAGCGCGGATTGCAGCGGCTTGTCGATCTTATTCACCCACAGATGCTGATCGCCCAGCGCCAGCGCGGTCATCGCATAGTGCGGATGATGTTCCAGCACGCTCACTTTCAGGATGCTGCTCTGCTGCTCTTTCGGCAACCACGGGTGCATCACGCTGCTGCCCCAGACCTCCTCCAGATTGCCAAAGGCTTTGACGCTGCCGTTTTCAAGCACCAGCACTTTGTCCGCCAGATGCAAAATCTCATCCAGGGAATGGCTGACGTAGAGCATCGGAATATTGATTTCGCGGGCCAGACGCTGGAGGTATGGCAGTAGCTCACGCTTGCGGGGAATATCAAGCGAGGCCAGCGGTTCATCCAGCAATAGCAGTTCGGGCGCGGTTAACAGGGCACGACCCATCGCCACGCGCTGTTTTTCACCGCCTGAGAGCGACGACGGCAGGCGTTCCAGAAGATCTTCAATGCCCAGCAACGCCACCAGCTTATCAAACTGTCCGGCCATGCTTTTCGCCATGCCGTAGCGCAGATTGCCGCGCACCTTGTAATGCGGAAAGAGTCGAGCATCCTGGAACACATAGCCAATTCGACGCTTTTCAGGGGCCAGATGAATCTTTTTTTCGACGTCGCTAAGTACACGATCGTTAAGCACAATCCGGCCCGTTTGCGGACGCGTCAAGCCGCTAATGGCATTGATCAACGAGGTTTTACCAGCACCTGATACGCCAAAAACTGCGGTGATGCCGCTCGCGGGGAGTGTTTCGTTTAGCGTCAGGCAGTGGCTTCCCAGCGTCTGGGTGAAGTTAAGTTCCAGCATGATTATTTCCCCATCCGCTCACGGCTCAGTCGCGCCAGCCATTCAGAAATCAGCAGCGATACCAGCGCCAGGACGATAGAGAGAATACACAGCCGCGCAGCAGCACTTTCACCGCCCGGCGTTTGAATCAGGGTATACATTGCTGACGGGATGGTGCGGGTTTCGCCAGGGATGTTAGACACGAAGGTAATGGTTGCACCAAATTCGCCAAGCGAACGGGCAAAAGCCAGCACCGTACCGACGATAATCCCCGGTAACGTCAACGGCAAGGTGATGGTTAAGAACACGCGCCAGCGTCCGGCACCCAGGGTGCGCGCGGCCTGCTCCAGTTTGATATCCACCCCTTCCAGCGCAAGGCGAATGGCCCGCACCATCAGCGGGAACGACATCACCGCCGCAGCCAGTACCGCACCGCGCCAGCTAAATGCAAACGTCAGACCAAACCAGTCATATAACCATTGGCCGATAAAACCGCGTCGCCCCATAGCAATCAGCAACAGATAACCGACCACTACAGGCGGCAACACGAGGGGAAGATGCAGCACACTGTCGAGTAGGGCTTTGCCTGGAAACTGGCAGCGAACCAGCAGCCAGGCGAAGAAAATCCCAAAGGGCAAACTAAAGACAACCGCCAGGGATGAGACTTTTAGGCTCAGCAGCACCGCCTGCCATTCAGGATCCGTCAATATCATTAGTGAGTCGTAAATCCATAACGTTTAAAGATTGCAGACGCTTGCGGCCCCTTCAGGTAGTCATAGAAGGCGCTGACCGTTGCATTTTTATGTCCATCGATGATGGCAATCGGGTATTCGACTTTCTTGTGAGAGTCTTCCGGGAAGGTGCCAACAACTTTCACCCCTTTACCGGCAACGGCGTCAGAGCCGTAAACGATACCCAGTGGAGCTTCATTACGTTCTACCAGCGCCAGCGCACCGCGCACGTCTTCGGCAGGAGCCAGTTTCGGTGACAGCGTATCCCACGCCCCCAGTTTTTGCAGTGCTTCTTTTGCGTAAATCCCTGCTGGCACGTGATCCGGATCGCCCACCGCCAGACGACCCTCCTTCAGCAGGCGGGTCCAGTTAGTCTCTTTATTGATGGTGAACTCGCCCTGCGCACTGGCTTTAGGTGCCACAACGACCAGGCTATTGCCGAGCAGCGTTTCACGCGTTGCCGTATCGATAGATTTTTTCTCTACGGCATAATCCATCCATTTCTGATCGGCAGAAATAAACAGATCGGCAGGCGCGCCCGCTTCAATCTGGCGGGCCAGAGTCGACGAGGACGCAAACGAAGAGACGACATCGACATTTTTCTCTTTTTTGTATTGCGCCGCAATGTCCTGCATGGCGTTGGTCAGCGACGCTGCCGCAAAGACCGTGATTTTTGCTTCGTCTGCGAACGCATGTCCGGTGAGCGAAAGCGTCAGTGTTGCCCCGGCGAAAAGGCGTAACCATTTACGTGCCATTTTTAACTCCTGTGAGTGTCGTTATATACAAACAAATATAACGACAACGGTAGGGATAACCTAGCGTTAAATCGTACCGATTAATGAGTAAACGAAATGGCTATAGAATAAATATCGGCGGGAGTGGGAAAAACTTAAGGGCAAAACGCCCGGACTGACCGGGCGTTTTGAAGGAAATCAATGCTGCTTTTTAGGCTGGTCTTTGTGACCGATGTTCGAAAACAGGTTGAACAACTCACCTAAGCCGTAGATGGCGCCGAGGATGATGGCCATCACTACGGGTACCATGATCACGGCGAATACCAGACTCTTCAACAACTCTAACATGGTTTTCTCCAGACATTGTGAATAGCGTATTCTACTCTGAAAGATGAGAAATACATCCCCTTTTGTGCGGTACCCTTTGCGCACCAGGGCATTTGGTCCACAATACACTTTTTGCCAGGACTTTGTTATGCAGGCCGAAATTCTCCTTACCCTTCGACTTCAGCAGAAGCTTTTCGCCGATCCGCGACGCATCGCCCTGCTTAAACAAATAGAACAGACGGGTTCAATTAGCCAGGGAGCTAAGAACGCCGGTATCAGCTATAAAAGTGCATGGGATGCCATCAATGACATGAACACCCTCAGCGAACAGACGCTGGTCGACAGAGCAACGGGTGGCAAGGGTGGCGGCGGCGCAGTATTAACCCGCTACGGTTTGCGTCTGATCCAGCTTTACGACCTGCTGGCACAGATTCAGCAGAAAGCCTTTGACGTGTTAAGCGATGACGATGCCCTCCCCCTCGACAGCCTGCTGGCTGCCATTTCCCGCTTCTCATTACAAACCAGCGCGCGCAACCAATGGTTCGGAACCGTTACCGCTCGCGATAACTCTCAGGTTCAGCAGCATGTCGATATTATTCTGGCCGATGGAACCACGCGTCTGAAGGTGGCGATTACCGCGCAAAGCGGCGAGCGACTCGGGCTGGATGAAGGCAAAGAGGTGCTGGTGTTGCTCAAAGCGCCGTGGGTGAATATCACGTGTGATGCTGAACAGGCAAGAGCTGCCGATAATCAACTGCGCGTAAAAATCAGCCACATTGAGCGTGGCGACGAGCAATGTGAAGTGCTGATGGCCTTGCCGGATGGTCAAACGCTATGTGCCACTGTGCCGACGGTGAGCGCAACGGATTTAGAAGAAGGCGCGGACGTGACGGCATATTTTAATGCCGACCGGGTGATTATCGCCACGTTATGCTAAGCGCATTGACAAATATGGCGACAGTCGGTATCCCTGAGACATATTGCTGCAAAAAACGGGATAACACATGTCATCATTGCATATTTCGCAAGGCACGTTTCGTCTTAGCGACACACGCACATTAGATCTTGCGGATTTAACCTTACGCGCTGGCGAAAGCTGGGCTTTTGTCGGCACTAACGGGAGCGGCAAGTCTGCCCTCGCCCGCGCGCTGGCGGGTGAACTCACCCAGCTTAAGGGCGAACGCCAGTGCAGCTTTTCACGCCTGACTCGGCT
The DNA here is from genome assembly GCA_022649305.1 of Enterobacter sp. Taxonomy (GTDB): domain Bacteria; phylum Pseudomonadota; class Gammaproteobacteria; order Enterobacterales; family Enterobacteriaceae; genus Enterobacter. Next base: position 29,086 of record JALCNW010000008.1, on the reverse strand, counting down.
CTCCTTCGAACAACTGCAAAAGCTGGTCAGCGACGAGTGGCAACGTAATAACACCGACCTACTCAGCCCGGGTGAAGAAGACACAGGCCGCACCACGGCTGAAATCATCCAGGACGAGAGAAAAGATCCCATCCGCTGCCAACACCTGGCCGAACAGTTTGGCATTGCAGGCCTGTTGGATCGTCGTTTCAAATATCTTTCAACCGGTGAAACCCGCAAAACGTTATTGTGTCAGGCTCTGATGACCGAGCCAGAACTGTTGATTCTGGATGAGCCGTTCGACGGGCTTGACGTCCAGTCCCGCGCGCAGCTGGCGTTACTATTAGCCGATTTGAATCAGCAAGGTTATACCCTGGTTCTGGTGTTGAACCGTTTCGATGAGATCCCTGATTTTGTGCAGTTTGCCGGCGTGCTGGCAGATTGCGCGTTGACCGAAACCGGCGAGAAAAACGCCTTGTTAAAGCAGGCGCTCATTGCGCAGCTGGCCCACAGCGAAAAGCTGGATGGCATCGCGCTCCCGGAGCCTGATGCACCTTCGGCGCGTCATGGTTTAGCCCCCGATCAACCCCGCATTGAATTAATTAACGGCGTCGTTTCCTATAACGACAGGCCCATTCTCAATCAGCTGAGCTGGACGGTGAATCCCGGCGAACACTGGCAAATTACCGGCCCTAACGGTGCGGGAAAATCCACGCTGCTTAGCCTGATCACGGGCGATCACCCGCAGGGATACAGCAACGATCTGACGCTGTTTGGCCGCCGTCGCGGCAGCGGCGAAACCATCTGGGATATTAAAAAGCATATCGGTTACGTCAGCAGCAGCCTGCACCTCGACTATCGCGTCAGCACCACCGTGCGTAACGTCATTTTATCCGGTTATTTCGACTCCATCGGCATATATCAGGCCGTCTCGGACAAGCAGCATAAGCTGGCGCAGCAGTGGCTGGATATTCTCGGAATGGGTAATCGCGTGGCTGATGCGCCGTTTCATAGCTTGTCCTGGGGACAGCAGCGGCTGGCGTTAATCGTCCGTGCGCTGGTCAAACACCCGACGCTGTTGATTCTGGATGAACCGCTTCAGGGGCTGGATCCGCTCAATCGCCAGCTGATCCGTCGTTTTGTGGATGTCCTGATTGGCGAAGGCGAAACGCAGCTACTGTTTGTTTCACACCATGCGGAGGACGCCCCGTCCTGCATCACCCACCGCCTTGAGTTTGTCCCGGAAGACAACCGCTACGGCTACGTATTAAGCGACCTGCGTTAATATCAAAAGGGGGTGCGCCCCCTTTTCAGATAACCTGCATCAATACTTCCCTATCTCTTTGATTTAGAATGTCCTCAACGGTCCAAAAAACAGGTTTTAAAATCAGTGTAACCGATTCCACTATTTTATCCCATGTCACACTTTTCACGTCTCTGTTATGCTATGGTTATTACATACCATAAGCCTAATGGAGCGAAATATGCGAGTTCTGGTAACAGGTGGTAGCGGTTACATTGGAAGTCATACCTGTGTGCAACTGCTGCAAAATGGCCACGACGTCATCATCCTCGACAATCTGTGCAACAGTAAGCGCAGCGTGCTGTCGGTGATCGAGCGCCTTGGCGGAAAACAACCCATGTTTGTGGAAGGTGACATCCGCAACGAAGCGTTGATGACCGAAATTCTGCACGACCACGCTATCGATACGGTGATCCACTTTGCTGGCCTGAAAGCCGTCGGCGAATCGGTGGCCAAACCGCTTGAATACTACGATAACAACGTCAACGGTACGCTGCGTTTAATCTCCGCTATGCGCGCCGCCAACGTGAAGAACTTCATCTTCAGCTCCTCAGCCACCGTCTACGGCGACCAACCCAAAATCCCTTACGCTGAAAGCTTCCCGACCGGTACGCCGCAAAGCCCGTACGGTAAAAGCAAGCTGATGGTGGAGCAAATTCTGGCCGACCTGCAAAAAGCGCAGCCAGAGTGGAGCATCGCCCTGCTGCGTTACTTCAACCCGGTTGGCGCGCATCCGTCAGGCGATATGGGTGAAGATCCGCAAGGTATTCCTAACAATCTGATGCCGTACATCGCCCAGGTCGCCGTCGGTCGTCGCGATTCGCTGGCGATTTTTGGCAACGATTATCCAACCGAAGATGGCACCGGCGTACGTGACTACATCCACGTCATGGATCTCGCTGACGGCCACGTTGCCGCGATGCAACAGCTGGCAGGCAAGCCTGGTGTACATATTTATAATCTCGGCGCAGGCGTTGGCAGCAGCGTACTGGACGTGGTTAACGCGTTCAGCAAAGCCTGCGGTAAGCCCGTGGCGTATCACTTCGCCCCGCGTCGCGATGGCGATCTCCCGGCTTACTGGGCAGATGCCAACAAAGCCGATAAAGAGCTGAACTGGCGTGTTACCCGCACGCTCGATGAAATGGCACAAGATACCTGGCACTGGCAGTCACGCCATCCGCAGGGCTATCCGGACTAAGGATCCGTCATGACGCAATTTAATCCCGTCGATCACCCGCATCGGCGTTTTAACCCATTAACCGGGCAATGGATTTTAGTTTCACCGCATCGCGCTAAGCGCCCGTGGCAAGGGGCGCAAGAAACCCCTGCTCAACAAACGTTGCCACAGCACGATCCTGACTGCTTCCTGTGCCCGGGCAATACTCGCGTAACCGGTGATAAAAATCCCGATTACAAAAGCACTTACGTATTCACTAACGATTTCGCGGCGCTGATGACCGACACGCCAAACGCGCCGGAAAGTGACGACCCGCTGATGCGCTGTGAAAGCGCGCGCGGCACCAGTCGCGTGATTTGCTTCTCGCCGGATCACAGCAAAACGCTGCCGGAGCTGAGCCTTGATGCGCTGAAGGATGTGATCACCACCTGGCAGGAACAGACTGCCGAGCTGGGTCAGACCTATCCGTGGGTGCAGGTGTTCGAAAACAAAGGCGCGGCGATGGGTTGTTCAAACCCGCATCCGCATGGACAGGTATGGGCGAACAGCTTCATGCCTAATGAAGTCGAGCGTGAAGACCGACTGCAAAAAACCTATTTCGCTGAACAGCAGTCCGCCATGTTGTTGGACTACGTCCAGCGTGAGATGGCGGACGGTAGCCGTACCGTTGTAGAAACCGAGCACTGGCTGGCGGTCGTGCCGTATTGGGCGGCGTGGCCGTTCGAAACGCTGCTGCTGCCTAAAGCGCATGTGCTACGCATTACCGATTTGAGTGATGCACAACGTGATGATTTAGCCCTGGCGCTGAAAAAGCTGACCAGTCGCTATGACAATCTGTTCCAGTGCTCCTTCCCGTATTCCATGGGCTGGCACGGTGCGCCGTTTACTGGCGAAGACAATCAGCACTGGCAGTTACATGCCCATTTCTATCCGCCGCTGCTGCGTTCTGCGACGGTACGTAAGTTTATGGTGGGCTACGAAATGCTGGCGGAAACCCAGCGTGACCTGACGGCAGAACAAGCGGCAGAACGTCTGCGCACCGTCAGCGATGTTCATTACCGCGAATCAGGAGTCTAAAAATAATGAGTCTGAAAGATAAAACACAATCCCTGTTTGCTGAAAAATTTGGCTACCCTGCCACCCATGCGATTCAGGCGCCAGGCCGCGTGAATCTGATCGGCGAACACACCGATTATAACGACGGTTTCGTGCTGCCTTGCGCTATCGATTATCAGACTGTCATCAGTTGTGCAAAACGCGACGATCGCACGGTGCGCGTGATTGCTGCCGACTACGATAATCAGTCTGACGAGTTTTCTCTCGACGCGCCGATTGTGGCCCACGATACCCAGCAGTGGTCTAACTATGTTCGCGGCGTGGTGAAACACCTGCAACAGCGTGCTAAAAATATCGGCGGTGCGGATCTGGTGATTACCGGCAACGTACCTCAGGGCGCAGGCTTAAGCTCATCGGCATCGCTGGAAGTGGCGGTCGGTACCGTCTTCCAACAGCTTTATCATCTGCCGTTGGATGGTGCGCAAATCGCGCTGAATGGTCAGGAAGCAGAGAACCAGTTTGTCGGCTGTAACTGCGGCATCATGGATCAGTTGATCTCTGCTCTGGGCAAGAAAGAACACGCGCTGCTGATCGACTGCCGCTCGCTCGGGACCAAAGCGGTTTCTCTGCCAAAAGGCGCGGCGGTGGTGATAATCAACAGTAACTTCAAACGCACGCTGGTGGGCAGTGAGTACAACACACGCCGCGAGCAGTGCGAAACCGGCGCGCGTTTCTTCCAGCAACCTGCGCTGCGCGATGTATCGCTCAACGAATTCAACAAGGTGGCTCACGAGCTAGACCCCATCGTGGCAAAACGCGTTCGTCACGTGCTGACCGAAAATGCCCGTACCGTTGAAGCCGCATCAGCGCTTGAAAAAGGCGACCTGAAACGCATGGGCGAATTGATGGCAGAATCTCACGCTTCTATGCGCGATGATTTTGAAATCACCGTGCCGCAGATAGACACCCTGGTAGAAATTGTCAAAGCAGAAATTGGCGATCAGGGCGGTGTGCGTATGACCGGTGGCGGTTTCGGCGGCTGTGTGGTCGCCCTGATTCCGGAAGCACTGGTCTCCACCGTTCAGGAAGCCGTCGCTCAGCAGTATGAAGCAAAAACCGGCATCAAAGAGACCTTCTACGTGTGCAAACCTTCACAAGGAGCGGGACAGTGCTAAACGAAACGCCAACCCTCGCACCGGATGGCCTGCCGTATCGCCTGTTAACCCTGCGCAACCGCGCGGGGATGGTGGTGACGGTCATGGACTGGGGCGCGACATTACTTTCCGCTCGTGTTCCCATGCCTGATGGCAGCGTGCGTGAAACCCTGCTCGGCTGCGCATCGCCGGAGCAGTACGTTAACCAGGCCGCGTACCTTGGTGCATCCGTGGGGCGTTACGCCAACCGCATCGCCAAAAGCCAATTTTCGCTGGACGGTGTGCAGTATCCGTTGCTGCCAAGCCAGGGTGAAAACCAACTGCACGGCGGTCCGGAAGGGTTTGATAAGCGTCGCTGGCAGATTGTTCAGCAGAACGACTGCGAAGTGCAGTTCGCGCTGGAATCCATCGATGGCGATCAGGGCTTCCCGGGTAATCTTACGGCGTCGGCCCGCTTCACGCTGACGGAAGATAACCGTATCGCTATCGAATATCGCGCCACGGTAGACAAGCCTTGCCCGGTTAATATGACCAACCACGCCTACTTCAATCTTGACGGCAATCAGTGCGACGTCCGCAATCACAAGCTGCAAATTCTGGCGGATGAGTATTTGCCGGTTGATGAAATGGGCATACCGTCCGCAGGCCTGAAGTCGGTGAGCGGTAACAGCTTTGATTTTCGCATGACGAAAAGCATCGCCCAGGATTTTTTGAGCGATGATGACCAGCGCAAAATGAAAGGCTATGACCACGCGTTTCTGCTACAGGCGAAAGGCGATATCCATCAGCCCGCCGCGCAGGTGTGGTCAGCGGACGAAAAGTTGCAGATGACGGTTTACACCACCGCCCCTGCCCTACAGTTTTACTCCGGTAACTATCTGGGCGGCACACTCGCACGCGAACATGATGAGTACAGCGACTGGCAAGGTCTGGCGCTGGAAAGCGAGTTTTTGCCGGACAGTCCGAATCATCCCGAGTACCCACAGCCTGACTGCATTTTACGACCAGGCAATACGTACATCAGCCTGACGGAATATCACTTCATTCCGCGTTAAGACCTCACCCTCCTTTGGAGGGCTTTTTTTTGCGCATCTTGCTGAAAATAACGCCTTTCAACGACAAATCATAACCTGCGATTCACAAGCATCTTACACTGGGCCACTATTTTCGCTATGGTTATGGTTAAGCGTTGCCGATGGTACGGTCACGGCAATATAATGAGAATTGTTATCATTCAAAATGCTTGAGGAGTAAGATATGGCTGTAACTAAGCTGGTTCTGGTGCGCCACGGCGAAAGTCAGTGGAACAACGAAAACCGCTTTACCGGTTGGTATGATGTTGACCTGTCCGAAAAAGGCGTAAGCGAAGCAAAAGCAGCGGGTAAATTGCTGAAGGCCGAAGGCTTCAGCTTTGATTTTGCTTATACCTCTGTGCTGAAACGTGCCATCCACACTCTGTGGAACGTTCTGGACGAGCTGGATCAGGCGTGGCTGCCGGTTGAAAAATCCTGGAAACTGAACGAGCGTCACTACGGTGCGCTGCAGGGTCTGAACAAAGCTGAAACCGCCGAAAAATACGGTGACGAGCAGGTTAAACAATGGCGTCGCGGCTTCGCCGTTACTCCACCAGAGCTGACCAAAGACGACGAGCGTTATCCGGGCCACGACCCACGCTATGCAAAACTGACCGATGCAGAGCTGCCACAGACTGAAAGCCTGGCGCTGACCATCGATCGTGTTGTGCCTTACTGGAATGAAACCATTCTGCCACGCCTGAAAAGCGGTGAGCGCGTGATCGTTGCGGCTCACGGTAACTCCCTGCGTGCGCTGGTGAAGTTCCTGGACAACATGGGCGAAGACGAGATTCTTGAGCTCAACATCCCAACGGGCGTGCCGTTGGTGTATGAGTTTGATGAAAACTTCCAGCCGATCAAACGTTACTATCTGGGCAACGCTGACGAAATCGCTGCAAAAGCGGCGGCGGTAGCAAACCAGGGTAAAGCGAAGTAACTGTTCGCCAGATGTAAAAAAAGCGTGGAGCAATCCACGCTTTTTTGTTGCTCGGCGACAGCTAACCGCGGCGAGCTTTTACCGCATTCGCCAACTGATGCAGGATCGTTTCGGTATCTTCCCAGCCGATACATGCATCGGTTACGCTTTTTCCGTAAACCAGCGGCTCGCTGCCTTCCAGATTCTGGTTCCCTTCTACCAGATGGCTTTCAATCATCACGCCAATCACGGCCTTCTCGCCGTTTGCAAGCTGCTCGCAAACGTCTGCCCCAACTTCCATCTGCTTTTTAAATTGCTTGCTGGAGTTGGCATGGCTGAAATCGATCATCACTTGCGCAGATAAACCCGATTTTTCGAGGCCTGATTTCACTTCCGCGACGTGTTGAGCACTGTAGTTAGGCTCTTTACCGCCGCGCAGGATAATGTGGCAGTCGCCGTTACCGCTGGTATTCACAATGGCAGAGTGGCCCCACTTGGTCACAGACAGGAAGCAATGTGGTGCGCCAGCAGCGTTAATCGCATCGATCGCGACTTTGATAGTGCCGTCGGTACCATTTTTGAACCCTACCGGACAGGAAAGCCCAGACGCCAGCTCGCGGTGTACCTGCGACTCCGTGGTACGCGCACCAATCGCGCCCCAGCTCATCAGGTCTGCGAGGTATTGCGGGGTGATCATATCCAAAAACTCGCCGGCCGCCGGTAATCCACTGTCGTTAATGTCAAGCAGCAGTTTACGCGCAATACGCAGACCGTCGTTTATCTGGTAACTGTTGTCCATATGCGGATCGTTAATCAGCCCTTTCCAGCCTACCGTGGTACGCGGCTTTTCAAAATAGACGCGCATCACCACTTCCAGCTCCCCTTTGAGTGCTTCACGCAGCGTCAACAGACGCGCGGCATACTCTTTTGCTGCGGCAGGATCGTGGATAGAGCAGGGTCCAATTACCACTAGCAGGCGATCGTCATTACCCTTCAGGATTTTGTGAATCGCTTTGCGTGCATGAGAAACAGTGTTCGCTGCATTTTCGGTGGCGGGGAATTTTTCAAGGAGCGCGACAGGCGGTAATAACTCATTGATCTCTTTAATACGTAAATCGTCATTCTGATAATTCATGTTCGTTCCAGCGTTGGCATAACTTTAGTAATGAATGCAATGCTTTCAATCTAACTTGTTGGCCATAACGTGTAAACGGGATTTTACACTCCGCACGGATAATTCCTGGAATTACGCTAATAAACGCCACAAAGTAGCGAAAAGCGAGATGTAACCTAGACTTTTTAAAGGTAACTACTCTGTTTATATGTTTTAACGTGATTCTATTCTGACTTAACGCCAGATATCGGAATCTTTCACCACTGAGCGAAACCCTCTTTCGCTTATGCACTGTTGGACGAAGTTATCCAGCAAATAACAACCAGAACAGGAGCAACATGATGAAAATGACTAAACTGGCAACTCTTTTCCTGACAGCAACCTTGACGATGGCAAGCGGTGCAGCACTGGCGGCCGATACTGCTGGGTCCGACAGCAACGGTCAGGCGAATGCCGCCGCTAATGCAGGCCAGGTCGCACCTGATGCAAAAGATAACATTGCGCCAAATAATGTTGATAACAACAATATCAACTCGGGTAGCGGGACAATGCTGCACCCGAACGGCACGGATTCAGGCACCATGAATCACGACGGCATGACCAAAGATGAAGTGCACAAAAATTCGATGTGTAAAGATGGCAAATGCCCGGACATCAACAAGAAAGTTGGAACCGGTGATGGCAGTAATAACGATGTCGACACCAAAACTGACGGGACAACCCAATAACGGTTTGCCCGCTTCTGAATAAATTGAGGAGAGCTGATGCTCTCCTTTCTTTTTTGTGCAAAATGTTAAAAACTCAAAGCTGACAAAGATAATAAATCAGGACATCTTGTATGGCGCACACACATTCTCATTCGGATTCTCCCAGAGATGAAAACGCAAAACGCCTGATGCTGGCTTTTGGCATCACGGCAACGTTTATGGTCGTTGAGGTGATTGGTGGGCTTATTTCGGGTTCACTGGCGCTGCTGGCAGATGCGGGGCACATGCTTACCGATGCCGCGGCCCTGCTTTTCGCTTTAATAGCCGTTCAGTTTGCCCGCCGCCCACCCAACGCCCGCCACACCTTTGGCTGGCTTCGCCTCACCACCCTCGCCGCTTTCGTCAATGCTATAGCGCTGGTCGTGATTACCCTTTTGATCGTCTGGGAGGCTTTCCAGCGTTTCCAGCACCCGCAACCCATCGCCGGAAGGACGATGATGGTGATTGCCGTCGCCGGGCTAGTTGCCAACATTCTGGCATTCTGGATTTTGCATCGCGGCAGCGCAGAGAAGAATCTCAACGTGCGTGCGGCAGCGCTGCATGTACTGGGCGATTTGCTGGGTTCGGTCGGGGCTATCGTGGCGGCGCTGGTGATTATCTATACGGGCTGGACGCCGATCGATCCGATTCTGTCGGTCCTGGTCTCTTGTCTGGTGCTACGTAGCGCCTGGCGGCTGTTAAAGGAGAGCGTGAATGAGCTGTTAGAAGGCGCACCCGCTGCGCTGGATATTCCTGCACTGAAACGTAATTTGAATCGTTCGATTCCCGAAGTGCGTGACGTCCACCATGTTCACGTCTGGCAGGTAGGCGAGAAACCGGTCATGACGCTCCACGTGCAGGTCATTCCACCGCACGATCATGATGCACTGCTGGGACGTATCCAGCACTTCCTAAAACATCATTACGCTATTTCACATGTCACTATTCAGATGGAGTATCAGCCCTGCAAAGGGCCTGACTGCCATCTCAATGAGACGCAGCCCGGCCATTCACATCATCACCATCATTAACGGGAAAGCGCGCGAGAGCCACGCTCACGCGCGCTATTCATCCACATCCGACTGCCGTTCAACGCAATGAAGGTCAGGATCAGATATTCCAGTGACATGGCATATACCCCCTGAAGTGCAAATATCACCACGCTGATAACGTTGATGATGACCCACAACAGCCAGTTCTCAACATATTTGCGGGTCATGAGAATCATCGCTGCGATCGACAGCACCATCATGCATGAATCCCAGAACGGGAACGCATCGGGCTGTAGCTCAGGCATCGTGACGTTTAAACCCAGGCTCGACATGACCGACACAGCGATACGCGTCAGGAAACCGAAGACGGGATTAATATAAATCGTCATAAAGCCAATCGCTACAACGCAGGCCGCAAGCCAGGCTATTGCCTTCGGCAAGGATAACCAGCGAATCTGTAATTCCGCTTCCTGCTGGTTGTTCTGACGCGACCAGGCATACCAGCCATAAATATTTGCAGCGAAGAAGAACAGTTGCAGGAGCAAGCTGGCGTAAAGCTGAATCTGGAAGAAGATGATGGCAAACAGCGTGACGTTGATCAGTCCGAACGCGTAGTTGCTGATTTTCTCAAGGCTTGCAAGCCAGATACAGAGCAGGCCAGCCAACGTTCCGATAGCTTCTATCCATGACAAGTCATAGCCGCCAGCACCGATTGGTATGTGAACCAGGATATTCTGCGTGCTAAAAAAATCCATCTTTTCCCCAGAGCGTCGTATTACGCGTTATTTAATCAAGAACGTAGTGTAGCCGCAAATTCCAGCATACGGTTAAGCGGAACTAACGCCCCTTCACGCAGGGCGGCATCGACATGGATTTCATGTGCTGCTCCGCCGGACTCCAGCCCTTCTGCAATCGCTTTCAGACCGTTCATTGCCATCCACGGGCAATGAGCACAGCTGCGGCAGGTGGCCCCTTCCCCCGCGGTCGGTGCTTCGAACAACTCTTTATCCGGCACGGCCTGCTGCATCTTGTAAAAAATGCCGTGGTCGGTGGCGACGATCAGTTTCTTTTGAGGCAGGGTTTTTGCAGCATTGATGAGCTGGCTGGTTGAACCGACCGCATCTGCCATATCCACGATGGCCTGTGGTGATTCCGGATGAACCAGAATCGCCGCTTCCGGATAAAGCGCCTTCATGCGTGCCAGCGCCTGGGTCTTGAACTCGTCGTGAACGATGCAGGCTCCCTGCCAGCAAAGTACATCGGCACCCGTTTGTTTTTGCACGTAGCTACCCAGATGCTTATCCGGTGCCCAGATAATTTTCTGACCCAAGCTATCAAGATGCTCAATTAACTCAACGGCAATACTGGACGTGACAACCCAATCCGCGCGCGCTTTAACGGCGGCAGAGGTATTGGCGTAAACCACCACGGTTCTGTCAGGGTGAGCGTCGCAAAAGGCGCTGAACGCGTCGATGGGGCAACCCAGATCCAGAGAACACTCAGCGTTAAGGGTTGGCATCAGGATGGTTTTTTCCGGGCTTAAAATCTTTGCCGTTTCACCCATAAAGCGAACGCCCGCCACCAGTAACGTTGACGCAGAATGTTTAGCGCCAAAACGCGCCATCTCCAGAGAATCCGAGATACACCCGCCCGTCTCCTCCGCCAGTTGCTGGATCTCAGGATCGGTGTAGTAATGCGCCACCATCACGGCATCACGCTCCTTGAGCAGGCGCTTGATTTTGTCGTGATAGAAATGCTTTTCGTCCTGATTCAACGGAACAGGTTTCGGAGGGAAGGGATAGATTGCCGCTTCTGGATCGAACATCACGCTCATAATGGCTTCTCGTTTTACTGGCTTAACATTTTGCCATTCATTTGCGTTGCATCGCAAAGATGATAGCAATTGTGTTTTATATACTAAACAAGATAGCGAATTTGAAAAGAAATGTCACAGGAAATGGATAGCAAAAAGGCGCCTTTAGGGCGCCTTTTTACATTGGTGGGTCGTGCAGGATTCGAACCTGCGACCAATTGATTAAAAGTCAACTGCTCTACCAACTGAGCTAACGACCCCTTGCGGGATTTACTTCAATTTTTTATTCAGGCTGGTGGGTCGTGCAGGATTCGAACCTGCGACCAATTGATTAAAAGTCAACTGCTCTACCAACTGAGCTAACGACCCATTCGGGTGTTGCCTGAATATTTATTCGGTACCAATAATTAAATTGGTGGGTCGTGCAGGATGACTCGGCTTCGCCTCGCCCTTCGGCGCCGTTGCTGAAGCAACGTTATCCTTCACGCTTAACATCCGAATCAGATGTTAAATTGGTGGGTCGTGCAGGATTCGAACCTGCGACCAATTGATTAAAAGTCAACTGCTCTACCAACTGAGCTAACGACCCAAATGGTGGGTGATGACGGGCTCGAACCGCCGACCCCCTCCGTGTAAAGGAGGTGCTCTACCAACTGAGCTAATCACCCATGTACTACCGAAATCTTTTAGTGGTGGGTCGTGCAGGATTCGAACCTGCGACCAATTGATTAAAAGTCAACTGCTCTACCAACTGAGCTAACGACCCACTATTTGTGCTGCTTCTGGGGTGTTTGATATCCCTTGGCAACGGCGGCATATATTACTGATTTAAGAATTGAGCGCAACAAAAATTTCGATACAGATCACTTAACTGCTTACGAATCATGCGGCACGACCAGAAATAACGCAATTTCTGGTCATGCGACGGTCATCCCATCGAACCAAGACGTTTTTGCGCTTGTTTCGCACCTTCGGTGCCTGGGTACTTACTAACCACCTGCTGGAATACTGCCTTGGCTTTCGCAGTATCACCTTTGTCCTGCATGATAACGCCGACTTTGAACATCGCGTCCGGAGCTTTTGATGATTTCGGGTAATTTTTCACCACAGAGGCAAAATAAAACGCCGCATCATCTTTTTTACCCTTGTTGTAATTCAACTGACCGAGCCAGTAATTAGCATTTGGCTGATAGGTTGAATCCGGGTACTTCTTCACGAAGTTCTGAAACGCCGCTATAGCGTCGTCCTGACGCGATTTGTCCTGCACCAGGGCAATTGCTGCGTTGTAGTCAGTATTCGCGTCACCGCTCTGTACAGGCGCACCTGTGGAGGCTGACGCGTCTGCTGCTGGCGCTGGGGTTGCTGTCGCCGCCCCACTTTGATCGCCCGCCGCCGGTTGTGCCGCTGCACCACCGCTACCTAAGCTGTCGATCTGCAGCAAAATCTGCTTCTGACGTTCGACAACCTGATTTAACTGATACTGACTTTCCTGGATTTGGCCACGAAGCGAATCAATGTCATTTTGGTTATCGGAAAGCTGCTGCTGGAGTTGAGTTAAAAGCTGACTGTGAGCGTTAGAAATACGCTCAAGTTGAGTGACGCGGTCTTCGACCGAGCCTGAGCCGACACTACTGATTGGCGCCTGAGCAAAAGCGGCCCAGGGGGCCGCTATGCCAACCAGTAACGACAGACTCAATAGTTGATGTCTGAAGTTACTGCTCATGCAATTCTCTTAGTAAACCAGTACGGCACGACGGTTTTTGGAGTAAGCCGCTTCGTCGTGACCCAGTACTGCAGGTTTTTCTTTACCGTAAGAAACGATAGAGATCTGGTCAGCAGAAACGCCTTTACCCTGCAGGTACATTTTAACGGCGTTTGCACGACGTTCACCCAGGGAGATGTTGTACTCAGGAGTACCACGTTCGTCAGCATGACCTTCTACGGTGACTTTGTAAGACGGGTTGCTACGCAGGAAGTTTGCGTGAGCGTCCAGCATCGCAGCGAAGTCAGAACGGATGTCATACTTGTCCAGATCGAAGTAAACAATGTTGTTCTGCTGCAGCTGCTGCATCTGAAGACGAGCTTGTTCTTCAGAAGACATGTTGCCGCTACCGTTAGCGTCCATACCAGTACCAGCGCCCATCATGCCTTCGCCGCTCTGGTCGTTGCTTGCGTTCTTGTTAGAAGAACACGCTGCGATTGCCATGACAGGCAGAGCGATCATCAGCCCCTTCAGCACTTTGTTCAGTTGCATTTCTAAGATTCCTTTAGTAATCAATTAATTATTATTTAGAGATACGGCGACCAGGCAGGTGATTTTACCTGTCCATCAGTAGCCGGAAGACGCGCTTTGAAACGCCCATCTGTAGAAACCAGATTCAGCACGGATCCCATCCCCTGAGAAGAGCTGTAGATTACCATAGTGCCGTTAGGTGCCAGACTTGGCGTTTCGTCCAGGAACGTTGACGACAAAATTTGTACGCCACCCGCTACCAGATCTTGTTTGGCAATGTGCTGCTGACCACCAGCTGTACTCACCATTACCATAGTTTTACCGTCGCTGCTTACATCAGCATCCTGGTTCTGTGAACCTTCCCAGGTAATACGCTGCGGTGCACCGCCGTTGACGTTAACTTTATAAACCTGTGGACGACCTGCCTGGTCAGACGTAAAGGCCAGATTCTGGCTGTCCGGGAACCAGGTCGGCTCCGTGTTGTTACTGCGACCATCGGTCACCTGACGAATCTGACCAGAACCAATGTCCATAACATACAGGTTCAGGCTGCCTGTTTTAGACAGGGCAAACGCCAGTTTGGAGCCATCCGGAGAGAATGCTGGTGCACCGTTGTGACGCGGGAAAGACGCAACCTGACGCACTGCACCGTTAGACAATGTCTGGATGACCAGCGCAGAACGGCCGCTTTCGAAGGTAACATAAGCCAGTTTAGAACCGTCAGGAGACCACGCCGGGGACATCAGCGGTTGCGGTGAGCGGTGTACGGTGAACTGGTTGTAGCCGTCATAGTCAGAAACGCGCAGTTCATAAGGGAACTGACCGCCATTGGTCTGAACGACGTAGGCGATACGGGTACGGAAAGCGCCTTTAATTCCGGTCAGCTTCTCGAACACTTCATCACTCGCCGTATGGCCCGCATAGCGCAGCCATTGCTTGTTCACCTTATAGGTGTTCTGTGCCAGAACGGTACCAGGCGCACCGCCGGTATCCACCAGTTGGTAAGCAACGGTGTACCCACCATCTGGGTTAGGAGTGACTTGACCTACGACAACAGTATCAATACCCAGCGCAGACCATGCAGCGGGTTGAACTTCTTGCGCAGTACCCGGCTGCTGAGGCAGACGTGAACGGTCTAATGGATTGAATTTACCGCTGTTGCGTAAGTCAGCGGCAACAATGCCGCCAACGTCTTCAGGAGCAGCACCAGGGCCTGCCCACTGGAACGGAACAACGCCGATCGGACGCGCCGAGTCCACCCCTTGGGTGATCTCGATACGCACTTCTGCGTGCAGCACGGCTGCCCACAGCATAAAGAAACTCACTACTACGCGTAATGCCTGCTTCATCATATCTCCCTTATCTGAGTAACATTACCCACGATAATTTAGCAGAATGTTAACAAACTCAAATAAACAAAACTACTCGTACCTGGCGACTAACCCTGGTCTATTTTCCCCGATTTGCACAGGTAAATATGACTTAAGGTTTGAAATCCATTGGCGCGTTTTTGAAAGTCTCATAGATCCCGTCGCTTGGAGGTTTCGGGAATTTAGACATTCGATTTGTTGCTGCAAGCATAGCCTGGCAAAATGCCGGATCGCCTGCCTCAACTTTGGCATTTAATAAAGATCCATCACGAGCTAACTGGATACGCAAGGTACAAACTTTACCCTGATACGTTCCCCAGTCATGCAGGTAATTCTTAATTGCGGCTTGAACCTGCGAGCCGTAATCATTGATCTCCCCTTGAGATGGACCGCTTTTCTTATTATTTCCAGGGCCTGCAGAGGCAGCACCGCCTGATTTCGGCGCATTCTTACCGGAGCTCAGGTCACCAAAAAGGTCGTCAACATCGGATGCAGCGGCCTTCTTAGCGGCGGCAGCCTTAGCGGCAGCGGCTTTTTCAGCGGCGGCAGCTTTCTTGTCCGCAGCAGCCTTCTCAGCGGCGGCAGCTTTCTTATCCGCAGCAGCCTTCTCAGCAGCGGCAGCTTTTTCAGCAGCAGCCTTCTCAGCAGCAGCCGCTTTCTTCGCAGCATCAGCAGTGGCTTTTTTCTCTGCTTCTTGAGCGGCTTTCTTAGCGGCTTCAGCCTCAGCTTTCTTCTGAGCATCGGCTGCAACTTTCTTAGCAGCTTCTGCTTCGGCTTTTTTCTGTGCATCCGCAGCCGCTTTCTTCACGGCTTCTGCTTCAGCAACTTTTTGCGCATCGGCAGCTGCTTTCTTCGCGGCATCGGCAGCTTGTTTCGCCTGAGCGTCAGCCTTCGCTTTTGCATCTGCTGCAGATTTGGCGGCCGCCTCTTCTGCTTGCTTCTGCTGCTCCTGCGCTTTCTTCGCCGCGTCCTCAGCCTGTTTCTGCTGATCCGCCTGCTCTTTCACTGCTTCCTGCGCCTGCAAACGTTCTTTCTCAAGCTGCTTTAGACGCTCCTGCTCCGCGGCCTGCTTTTCACGCAGCTCCTCGACTTGCTGTTGCGCCTGCTTATCACGCTGCTCTTCAGCACGTTTCGCACTCGACTGCTGTTGTTGCTGACGATTATAGTTTTGCACTACCGCGCCGGGATCCACCATGACGGCGTCAATGGAGGAACCTCCACCGCCACCAGCTGATGCATCGATGTGCTCATCGAACGAACTCCAGATCAGTGCTGCAAAGAGAATCACGTGCAGCACTGCGGAGACAATTATCGCTCGCTTAAGCTTGTCGTTCTGTTCGGTTGCCTTTGACACTATCGGTTCCCAAAAACTACGCAGATGATCAAATAGGCTGAGTCATTAAGCCAACCGACTTAACGCCCGCACTATGTAGCAAGTTCAGCGCTTTAATAATTTCATCGTAAGGCACGTCTTTCGCCCCGCCGATCAGGAAGACCGTTTTCGGGTCCGCTCCCAAACGTCGCTGCGCTTCAGCAATAACCTGCTCAGGCGGAAGCTGATCCATACGATCTTTTTCGACTACCACGCTGTACTGCCCCACGCCGGAAACCTCAATGATAACCGGTGGATTATCATTGGAGCTCACAGCCTGTGACTCTGTCGCATCCGGCAGATCGACTTCGACGCTTTGAGTAATGATCGGCGCCGTCGCCATAAAGATCAGCAGCAATACTAGCAGTACGTCGAGCAGCGGAACGATGTTGATTTCGGACTTGAGTTCACGACGACCTCGTCCACGCGATCTGGCCATGGTTTACCCCTTGTTACTCTCGGTGCTGGTAAACGCCTGGCGGTGCAGAATCGCGGTGAACTCTTCCATAAAGTTGTCGTAGTTCAGTTCCAGTTTGTTCACGCGCTGATTCAGGCGGTTGTATGCCATAACGGCTGGGATTGCTGCGAACAGACCAATCGCGGTCGCGATCAGTGCCTCTGCAATACCCGGAGCAACCATTTGCAACGTCGCCTGTTTTACCGCGCCAAGCGCGATAAAGGCGTGCATGATCCCCCACACGGTACCAAACAGACCGATATACGGGCTGATGGAACCCACAGTGCCGAGGAAAGGAATATGGTTTTCAAGCGTTTCCAGTTCACGGTTCATGGAAATGCGCATCGCACGCGCGGCACCTTCAACAACCGCTTCTGGCGCATGGTTATTAGCGCGATGCAGCCGAGCGAACTCTTTGAAACCGCTATAAAAGATTTGTTCGGAGCCTGCAAGGTTCTCACGGCGTCCCTGGCTTTCCTGATACAAACGAGAAAGCTCGATGCCAGACCAGAACTTATCTTCAAAGGCTTCCGCTTCACGAGTGGCAGCATTGAGGATACGCGTTCTCTGGATAATGATGGCCCAGGATGCGATTGAAAAACCAATTAAAATGAACATGATAAGTTTAACCAGAAGGCTAGCCTTCAGGAACAAATCAAGGATATTCATGTCAGTCACTGCTTAAACTCCGCGACAATAGACTTAGGAAGCGCACGAGGCTTCATAATGAGTGGATCAACACAAACAATCAGTACTTCTGCTTCGTTCAGTACCGTGTTCTCTGCATTGACGATCCGCTGCGTGAAAACCAGCGAGGTTCCGCGCATAGATGTTATTTCCGTTTGGACTTCGAGCATATCGTCGAGTCTGGCGGGTGCAAAATATTCCAGCGTCATCTTGCGAACCACAAAGGCAACTCGCTCAGCCAACAAAACCTGCTGGCTAAAATGATGATGGCGCAGCATCTCAGTGCGTGCACGTTCATAAAAAGCAACGTAGCTGGCGTGGTAAACCACCCCACCGGCGTCAGTATCTTCGTAGTAGACCCGAACCGGCCATCGAAACAGCGTTGTATTCACTTTACATCCTGGTAATGCAACAAAAGTTGGAGCTTTCAAACTTCGCTACTATACGCGCGGGAATGATGGTTTGGAATGGGGGAAAGTAAACGGAGAGTAAATTTTTATGGGCTCAAGTAAGCCCATAAGATTAACGGACAGTTCTTATTCAGTTGAAGAAAAAGATCAGTCCCGCGAGGAGGACCAAATCGGCTACCAGCGGGCAGAAAATTCCCTGCCAGTGGACCGCTTTTGGACGAAAGCCGACACCATGAATGATGCCCGAACAAACCGCCCACATGATCAGGAAACCATGCCAGATTTCCAACTCGCTGGTTTTCGCCGCAAAGCGCGACGGATCCCAAAATATACAGCCTGCCAGCAGTAATGCCATCACCAGAGAAAGCGCCCTTAACGGGCGCTTATCCATTACCGCATATAACATTGCGATAATACTCATCAGTGATTATCTTCACCTGCTTTGGACGCTTCAATGTGCTCAAGCGCTAACGCGGTGATGACACCAAATGCACAGGCAAGAAGCGTCCCTAAAATCCATGCGAAATACCACATATTCAGCTCCTTACTTAGTACAGGGAATGAGAGTTGCTCTCAATGTCTTCTTTCGTGATGCGACCGAACATCTTCCAGTAGCACCAGGAGGTGTACAGCAGAATAATCGGTACGAACACGCCAGCAACATAGGTCATCAGGTTCAGCGTCAGCTGGCTAGATGTTGCATCCCACATGGTCAGGCTAGCATTCAGCATGGTGCTGGATGGCATCACGAATGGGAACATCGCAATCCCCGCCGTCAGAATGATGCAGGCCAGAGTCAGTGAAGAGAACACAAAGGCCAATGCGCCTTTTTCCAGACGAGACAGCAGAATCGTCAGCAGCGGCAACACCACACCCAGAGCAGGGATAGCCCACAGCGAAGGCATGTTGTTGAAGTTCACCATCCATGCACCGGCCTGGCGAGCCACTTCTTTCGTCAACGGGTTAGACGGCGCAGCGTGATTGATAGCAGAAGTCACCACATAGCCATCAATACCGTACACGACCCAAACACCTGCCAGCGCAAAGCAGACCATCGTCACCAAAGCAGCAACCTGTGCTGTAACGCGTGAACGAAGATGGAGTTCACCAACGGTACGCATTTGCAGGTAAGTTGCACCCTGAGTGATGATCATCGCAACGCTCACCACGCCCGCTAACAGACTGAACGGGTTCAGCAACTGGAAGAAGTTACCGGTGTAGTACAGGCGCATATATTCATCGAGGTGGAACGGCACGCCTTGCAGCAAGTTACCGAACGCCACACCAATGACCAGCGGTGGCACGAAGCTACCGATGAAAATGCCCCAGTCCCACATGTTACGCCAGCGGGTATCTTCAATCTTAGAACGGTAGTCAAAACCAACCGGACGGAAGAATAAAGATGCCAGTACCAGAATCATCGCTACGTAGAAACCAGAAAACGCCGCCGCATAGACCATCGGCCAGGCAGCGAACAACGCGCCGCCTGCGGTGATCAGCCACACCTGGTTACCGTCCCAGTGCGGGGCGATAGAGTTGATCATGATTCGACGCTCGGTGTCATTACGACCGAGGAAACGGGTGAGCATGCCCACCCCCATGTCGAACCCGTCTGTGACCGCAAAACCAATCAGTAAGACACCGATCAGCAGCCACCAGATAAAACGCAATACTTCATAATCGATCATTTGACGACTCCTGTCTTAGCGTGCCGGCTGAGAAGCCACATTGGACTGCTCGTAGTGATAGCGACCGGTTTTCAGGCTGCTTGGGCCAAGGCGTGCGAACTTGAACATCAGGAACAGCTCAGCCACCAGGAACAGGGTGTACAGACCACAGATCAACACCATAGAGAAGATGAGGTCCCCTGCTGTCAGAGACGAGTTGGCGACCGCCGTTGGCAGCACCTCCCCTATTGCCCATGGCTGACGGCCATATTCCGCAACAAACCAGCCGGATTCGATAGCAATCCACGGTAGCGGCATACCGTACAGCGCAGAGCGCAGCAGCCATTTACGCTGACCAATACGGTTACGAATGACGGACCAGAAGGACGCCCCGATAATCAGCAACATGATAATGCCGCTACCGACCATGATACGGAACGCGAAATAGAGTGGAGCCACGCGAGGAATCGAGTCTTTGGTTGCCATCTGAATCTGCGCTTCTGTCGCATCAGCAACGTTTGGCGTATAGCGTTTCAGCAGCAAACCGTAACCCAGGTCTTTCTTCACGTCGTTAAACTGGTCACGAACGCTCTGGTCAGTGGAACCTGAACGCAGCTGTTCCAGCAACGCATAAGCTTTCATCCCGTTACGGATACGCTCTTCATGCTGCACCAGCAGGTCTTTCAGGCCAGTAACCTGTTTGTCGACCGAACGCGTCGCAATGATGCCCAATGCGTATGGGATTTGAATGGCGAAACGGTTTTCCTGTGCATCCTGATCCGGAATACCAAACAGGGTAAATGCCGCAGGAGCAGGCTGGGTTTCCCATTCTGCTTCAATGGCTGCCAGTTTCGTTTTCTGCACGTCACCCATTTCGTAACCGGATTCATCACCCAGAACGATAACGGAGAGGATGGCCGCCATCCCGAAGCTCGCTGCAATAGCGAAAGAACGTTTGGCGAAAGCGAAGTCACGACCGCGCAGCATATAGTAAGAACTGATGCCCAGAACGAACATCGCGCCACACACATAGCCGGAGGCCACGGTGTGAACGAATTTCACCTGTGCAACGGGGTTCAGCACCAGCTCGGAGAAGCTCACCATCTCCATACGCATGGTTTCGAAGTTGAAATCAGACGCGATAGGGTTCTGCATCCAGCCGTTAGCAACCAGAATCCACAGTGCGGACAGGTTGGAGCCTAACGCCACCAGCCAGGTCACCGCCATATGCTGGACTTTACCCAGACGGTCCCAACCGAAGAAGAACAGACCTACAAAGGTGGATTCGAGGAAGAAGGCCATCAGACCTTCAATGGCCAGCGGCGCACCGAAGATATCCCCAACATAGTGAGAATAGTAAGACCAGTTAGTCCCGAACTGGAACTCCATAGTCAGACCGGTTGCCACGCCCAGTGCAAAGTTGATACCAAACAACTTGCCCCAGAACTTGGTCATATCTTTATAAATCTGTTTGCCGGAGAGGACGTAGACCGTTTCCATAATGGCCAGCAAGAACGCCAAACCGAGCGTTAGTGGCACAAACAGGAAGTGGTACATCGCGGTCAAGGCAAACTGTAAGCGCGACAGTTCGACTATATCTAACATCATGACTCCTTGCTCATCGCATGAAGACTCCGAGAGTGAATCCCGTTAGAAAGGGTTCACACGCATGCCCCAATACAAAATTATCTGCATCCTTTCTTCGTGGACTATTTCTTCGTGAGAAGAAAAAAGCAGTGATGAAAAGTTACAAATACGTTAATAAAAAACTCAAATTGATTCCGCGAATATAATACGCTGCAAAACCCTTACAATAAACAGGTTTTTATTGAATCAGTTTTACGTTTTACGACGGTGATCAATTTATAGCTAATTTGATGCATTTCATCCAATTTGATCGCGGTCAATTTAACGCCTTTTGAAGGCTTTTTCCAAGGATTAAACATTGATTTAAATCAAAAACGACGCAAGTTGTTAATAGTGTTTAATTCGGGTGTTTTGAGTAATCTCTATGTTAAAAATATGTATGCGTGAAGTGTTTTTGGTTATTAACTATGGGTTGAATTATAGAATGGGCAATTTTATTTAACGATAATCGCTCTTTTCATTTTTTCAGGCTGGCTGATACAAAAATCATAGCAAAGGCCACGGAGTTCGTGGCCACTTTTTCAGGAAAGTTGAAGGCTAAATGTTTTGGACTGATTCGGAAATAACGTTGCGGAAATGGTCGCCCCAGCATCGCGTGCATCCGTCGGGCATTCAGCCATATTCGTTTCCCGACACAAGGCAACATCCCGATTCACCGCGATGATCGCATCACAGCAGTATGTCTCAGAAGGATTAAACAGCCGCAGGATCAGGTCTTCCCGATCTTCTGCTTTTTTGACAGCACTCAGCACACAGCCCACGGGTGACATCGTGAAAAGGCTGTAACTCCCTGGCGTGAGGAACCCCGCTTTATTCAGCTTCATCGCATCCCAGGGTATTTTGTTATAGCACTGGACCGGCGTCAGCCACGCGCGGGCCTGCTGCGCTACCCCCGCTGTTTCAGGCGATCCACTGAAGCTAAACAAGCTGAATCGACAGCCCAGCACACCGCGCACCTGCGAATCAGGTACCGGCATTTTAATGCCAGATGGCCTGCCCGGGCGTAACAGTAAATCCTCTTTACCGAGCAGCCCCACACCGCGCAGCAGCGTCAGCGCGAATGTTTTTTTCGCTTCACCGATAATTTCAAATTCACGTAATCCCTCGGTAAACAGCGCCAGCCCGTTACGTCCCTCCTGCAGGGCAGCGTAATTCAGCAAGTTCCACACCGGCACCGGTGCCTCTTTCCATCCCTCTTGCTGCCAGTTATCCATCGCTGCGTCATGAACAGGACGCGACACGGCACCAAATTGCGTGTCCGCCAACACCTCTTCGGTCCTGAATGGCGTCGGAATAAGCACGCGCACACGATGATCGTCTGCCTGATTATCCAGCCGAACATCCACCTCAACGCGTCTGCTGTTTTGACTGAGCGTCACCTCAATCTCCACGCCCAGCGTTCCGCCTTGCTGACGCGCCGAACGCTCCGCCAGAGTGGCGGGAACTGACATGCGAGATCGAATAATCGCCCTGCTCTGCCACCCCTCGTGGATCACGTTAACATCATGCTGCGCATCCGCCGAGGTGAGTATCCACTCTTCCCGCGAAGGCGAGTAGTCGTATTCATCACCGTCATCCGAGCTCTCTTCGATTTCCAGCACGCGGTCATAAATCAGGCCCGTTTCTTTGTCTCTCAGCCGCAGCGTACCGTCCGCATTCAGATCAATTTGCCAGAAAGGATTTTCGAGCAACGCCTGCGTTGGTTGCACAGCAAGCACCTGCTTCCCACCCGCCTGCGGTTCCACGTACAGCGTGCGATAGCCCATGGAAGGCAGAATGTTACTGAGCTGAATATCAAACTCCATAAACGGCTCGTAGTTACCGTAATGGACGATTTGCCGGTCAATCAGGCCGGGATCGAGTTCCCGACTGCTGCGGATAAAGTACGGAATATCCTGGCCTTTATCATCCACAATGCGGAACTGGCTGCCGCGCAGGCGAACGGTAGTATTGATGACCTCTTCGCGTGGCCAGGGCATCAGGTTAAACATCACCAGCTTATCAGCCACCGTATCCGGCATGTTGTCCGTTATTTTGCGCATGTAGAACTGAATCAGGTTGTCCGCCATGTCCTCCGCCAGTTCAAAGCGAGAAACAATCTCACGATGCACTTTATCGCTACAGCAGCAACCAATACTGTCGTGGGCGTGATTTTTCAGGATCTCCTTCCACATTTTCTCCAGCAGGCCGTGGTGATAATCAAATCCCAGCGTCCACGCAAGCGTTGCCAGCGGCTCAAGGACGTTAACGATTTTGTTCTCAATACGCGCGTGTGCAATTTTGATGTCCATCCGCGTGGAGCCAATCGTGCGGTGGACGCGCATATATTTCCCGTCGATAAACTCTCCTTTCAGCGTCGCCAGTTCATCCCGACGCGCTTCGATGTGTTCAAAAACCTCTTCAAAGCGGCTCATCACAAATTGGCGTTGCGGATAAATGTTGCGCAGCTTATCCATCACCGCAAAAATGTTCTGCTGAAGCGGCATCTGATCGTGACCATTCGGCAGTAATATCTCTTTAGTGACAGAGGCTTTTTCCAGCACCTCGAAATAGCTGTCGAGACGCTTTCGCAGCCCCGCTTCATCCTCCGGTAAGTACTTACCAATCGCGTAGCCCAGCGGCAGCACCTGCGCAGTAACTTCACTCCCGTCTGGGCTTTGCCACAGGAATTCCGTTTTATCTGTGCCGTGTCGCTCGGAACAGCCGCGCCAGAACATCGTACGGGTGATGCCAAATCCGTTGTAAATATGCGGAAGCTGCCCGGACATGCCAAACGAGTCGGGCAGGTAGCCGATTTTCATCGGCTCGCCAAACGCCATGCAGTCACGCATGCCGTACATCAGGTTGCGGACTATCGACTCGCCGGACACGATCGTGGTGTCAGTTTGGGTATACCACGGCCCGATAATCAGTTTTCCTGCCTGGACCAGCGCCTTCACGCGCGATCTGTTTTCTGGCATCACAGCGAAGTAGTCTTCCAGCACCGCCGTTTGCCCGTCGAGCACGTAATATTTGTACTCTTCATCCTGCTCCAGGCGAATCAGGATCTCTTCCATATTATTGACCAGCAAAATACGTGACGCTTCGGTCGTGAAATACCATTCACGGTCCCAGTGCATATGCGGTGTTATGTGAACGCGAGATACTGCTTTCATCTTCGTTTCCTTTAAGTCGGTGTTTATGGCATTGCGCTGTCGGTGACGTATTTGCCCTGCTTAACGGCCTGTCGCCGCCAGAGGAGTAAAATGAGCGTGGAGATCGTGGTTCCGACCAGCGCTGCGCCGAACCAGCCCGCCGCTGCCGTCACGGCGCTCATGTCTGCCGGATGGAGTAAAAAGAGCGAGAAAATACCGGCGCCTGGCGTTGACAGCCCCATGCCCATAGCACCGACAATCGCGCCGGTCACGATGGAACCCAGCACAAAGGAACCAATCACCCGCAGCGGATCTTCTATCGCCATCGGTATGGCCCCTTCGGTGATCCCCGCCAGCCCCAGCAGCCAGGTTGATTTACCGGTTTCAATCTCAAATTGCTTAAAGAGGTGCGGAGCCAGCGCGGTTGAAGCTGTCACGGTGAAAGCTGACACCATTTTGACGGAGGCGAAGATGGCGTACGGACCGTATACACCGTTGGCCATCGCCCCCAGGCAAAAGGCATAGGCCGCTTTATTGACCGGCCCACCCAAGTCGAAAGAGCACATCAATCCCAGGATCGCACCGAGCAGCAGCGCGTTCGCACCAGAAAGCCCGTTCAGCCAGGCGGTAAGAGAGTTGTTAATCCAGGCGACCGGCTCACCAATGACAAACAACATCAGACTGCCCGCGCCCAACGTGCCGATTACCGGATAGAGGTAGTACGTCAGAAACCCGTTGTAGCGATTGCTCAGGCGAACGTGAGTTTTCACCCAGCGCATCAGATAGCCAGCGATTAAACCGCCCGCGACGGCACCTAAAAAACCTGAGCCAATCATGTTGGCAGCCAACCCTGCGGCAAATCCGGGTGCCAGCGCGGGTTTATCTGCCAGCGAATATGCCGTGTAAGCCGCCAATACAGGAACCATTAAAATGCCCAGCATGCCGCCGCCGAGCTTGCGGTACATCCATAGCCATGAGTTTTCCTGGTCAAACAGGTGTTGCAGGCCGAGCATCTGCGCCAGCAGCACCGCGACGGCCAGCACCGTACCGCCCGCGACGATCAGCGGTACCGCAAAGGAAATGCCGCTCAGCAACGCTTGCTTTAACTCGGTTTTGACGCTTTTTTTCACCTCTTCCTCTGGGGGTACGTCACGCGCGTGGGAAGCTGGCTTTAGCGCCAGCGCTCGCTCAATTAATGCCTGCGCATGGCGCAGCGGCTCTGCCACGGGAACCGAAATCGACGGGATGCCAATGAAACGCTCACGCTCTTTGATCGCCACTTCAGCCGCAAAAATACAGGCCTGCGCATCACGAAGCTGCTGCGCCGTCAGGCGCCCTTCAATTCCGTTAGCGCCCTGCTTTTCAACTACCACGTTGACACCCAGTTTATGTCCCGCTTTTTCGAGATACTCCGCGGCCATATAGGTGTGCGCGATCCCCGCCGGACAGGCCGTCACGCAGACAATGGTGGGCGCATCGGCTGAACAGGTTGTGGTCTCGCTTTGCGGCTCTGCATCCAGCGCCGCCAGCAGTTCCTCTGCACTCTCTGCCGCCATCACGCGCTGGCGTAGTGTGTCATCCGCCAGTCGGGACGTCAGTTCAGTGAGAATTTTCATATGCGTCGATCCCGCTTCGGCTGGCGGAATGGCAAGCAGGAAAATAAGCTCTACGCGCTCCGGGCCATCAACACCCTCCCACTCCAGCGGTTCGCGGAGCGTCGCCACCGCAAAGGCCGCCTCTTTTACCGCCGACGTTTTGCCATGTGGTACCGCCAGCCCTTCGCCCAGTGCGGTGGGGCCAAGCGTTTCACGGTGAAACACTTCCGCAAGGAAAGCGTCGGGATCGGTTATTTTTGCAGGCCCGGTCAGCCGCTGTGCAAGCTGGCGAATCGCCTCATCGCGGCTGGCAAACTGCGTCTGCAAAAAAACCGCCTGAGGACAGGTCAGGGTTGTCAGTTTCATCAAAATCCTCATAGAAGGATGAATAAGGTATGCAGAAGAGTGTCGCAGATTAAATAATACATTTATGTGATCATTTTCACTAAGATCGATAATTTGTATTATTGTTGTATTATTTACAATTCATCCGTCACAGGCATAATTCTATGAAAAGGTATTAACGGGACAACACAAAATGGGTACAAAACCGATGTACCGGCAGATAGCGGACGCGCTGCGTG
Source organism: Enterobacter sp. (assembly GCA_022649305.1). Lineage (GTDB taxonomy): Bacteria > Pseudomonadota > Gammaproteobacteria > Enterobacterales > Enterobacteriaceae > Enterobacter. Next base: position 2,607 of record JALCNW010000008.1, on the reverse strand, counting down.
AGCAGATTGATTCCGGAAAATTAAAGCCGGGCGATGCGTTACCGACGGAATCCACCCTGCAGGCCTCATTTGGCGTCAGCCGCGTCACGGTTCGTCAGGCACTGAAACAGCTCACCGAAGAGCACATTATTGAGAGCATTCAGGGCAGCGGGTCGTATGTAAAAGAGGAGCGTGTTAATTACGACATCTATCAGCTTACTGGCTTCTACGAGAAACTGGCCGACAGAAATGTGGACACCCACAGCGACGTCAAAACCTTTGAGGTCATCAAAGCCGATGCCTGGCTCGCCGAAAGGCTCAATCTGGCCGCAGAAGAAAAAGTCTGGCACGTGAAACGCGTACGCTTTATCAAGCAAAAACCGGTGAATCTGGAAGAAACATGGATGCCGCTGGCGATGTTCGCGGATCTGACCTGGGAAGTGATGGAAGGTTCTAAGTATCACTACATTGAGCAGATCAAAAAGATGGTTATCGATCGCAGTGAACAAGAGTTACTGCCGATCGTGCCGTCAGAAGAAGCGATCGCCGCATTAGAGCTTGATGCGAATAAACCGATCCTCGAAAAAGTTTCTCGCGGTTTTCTCAAAGATGGTCGTGTTTTCGAATACAGCCGCAATATCTTCAACAGCGATGATTATAAGTTCACGCTGGTGGCTAAACGCCGCCAATAAAAAAGGCCGCTTTTCAGCGGCCAACCATGTCGAAACGGACATTTATTATTTCAACGCTCCCCTGTCGAGGAGCAGAGAGGTTTTACTTAATGATAGCTTTCAGTGCGTCGCCGATGTCAGCCAGGCTACGTACGGTTTTCACGCCTGCAGCTTCCAGTGCGGCAAATTTCTCGTCTGCCGTACCTTTACCACCCGCGATGATAGCGCCCGCGTGACCCATACGTTTGCCTTTCGGCGCGGTCACACCTGCGATGTAACCTACAACAGGCTTAGTCACGTGATCTTTGATATACGCGGCGGCTTCTTCTTCTGCGCTACCGCCGATCTCACCGATCATCACGATCGCTTCGGTCTGCGGATCTTCCTGGAACAGCTTCAGGATGTCGATGAAGTTAGAGCCAGGAATAGGGTCACCGCCGATGCCCACACAGGTGGACTGACCAAAACCGTAGTCGGTGGTCTGCTTAACCGCTTCGTAGGTCAGCGTACCAGAACGGGAGACGATACCCACTTTGCCTGGCTTGTGAATGTGACCCGGCATGATGCCGATTTTGCATTCGCCCGGGGTGATAACACCTGGGCAGTTCGGGCCAATCATGCGCACGCCAGCTTCATCCAGTTTAACCTTCACAGTCAGCATATCCAGCGTCGGGATGCCTTCGGTGATGGTGATAATCAGCTTAATGCCTGCGTCGATCGCTTCCAGAATAGAGTCTTTACAGAACGGAGCCGGAACGTAGATAACGGTCGCCGTTGCGCCCGTTGCTTCTACGGCTTCGCGCACGGTGTTAAATACCGGCAGGCCCAGGTGCGTAGTGCCGCCTTTGCCTGGCGTCACGCCGCCAACCATCTGTGTGCCGTATGCAATCGCTTGTTCGGAGTGGAAGGTACCCTGGCTACCGGTGAAGCCCTGGCAGATAACTTTCGTGTTCTTATCAATCAAAACGGACATTATTTCCCCTCCACGGCGGCAACAACCTGCTGAGCTGCATCCGTCAGACTTTTCGCTGCAATAATATTCAGGCCGCTGTCAGCCAGTTTTTTCGCGCCGAGTTCAGCGTTGTTCCCTTCCAGACGAACCACAACCGGGACGCTCACGCCCACTTCTGCCACTGCGCCGATGATGCCGTCCGCGATCAGGTCGCAACGTACAATACCGCCGAAGATGTTAACCAGAACGGCCTTCACTTTGTCGTCAGAGAGAATGATTTTGAATGCTTCTGTCACGCGCTCTTTGGTTGCGCCACCGCCCACATCGAGGAAGTTAGCCGGCTCGCCGCCGTGCAGCTTAACGATGTCCATGGTGCCCATTGCCAGGCCTGCACCGTTAACCATGCAACCGATGTTGCCATCCAGCGCCACGTAGTTCAGTTCCCACTGTGCAGCCTGCGCTTCACGTGGATCTTCCTGAGACTGGTCACGCATTTCGCGCAGGTCAGACTGGCGGAACAGTGCGTTACCGTCAGCGCCCAGTTTACCGTCGAGGCAGATCAGGTCGCCCTGAGTGGTGATAACCAGTGGGTTGATTTCAATCAGCGCCAGATCGCGCTCCAGGAAAATCTTCGCCAGACCCATAAAGATCTTGGTGAACTGTTGAACCAGCTTACCTTCCAGACCCAGCTTGAACGCCAGCTCGCGACCCTGGTACGGCATTGGGCCCGCCAGCGGATCGATAGCCACTTTGTGGATCAGGTGCGGGGTTTCTTCCGCGACTTTTTCGATTTCCACGCCGCCTTCGGTAGACGCCATGAACACCACGCGACGTGAGCTACGATCAACTACGGCACCGAGGTATAATTCTTTTGCGATATCCGTCGCCGCTTCCACCAGAATCTGGTTAACCGGCTGGCCGTTCGCATCCGTTTGGTAGGTCACCAGGCGTTTGCCCAGCCAATGTTCAGCAAAGGCGCGAATCTCTTCTTTGCTCTTAACGACC
>JALCNW010000007.1 GCA_022649305.1 Enterobacter sp. | reverse complement strand
ATCGGCGGGGCGACAGGTGCAGAAGACGGGGAAGAAAAAGCGGTGTGCATCGGGCTACCTCACAAAGTCCATACAGTGCCGGTCGTGTCCGTCCGGCCTCGGGTAGCGCTCTATTTTGTGAATATTTTCTCTCAGGGCAACAAGTCATTTTGTACCGACTCACCACACAACAAACTCTTAACAAGGGAATGGCAAACAGTGGCAATCAATGACAATCGTTGGCAATTCTTGATAATCCTGAGGCAAATTTATGATTACTTTTATTTATATAAATTGTGTTATTAATCGTAAAAAAGTCTAAGTGGAAAATGTCCGGAAAAAGAGGTGGGTGAACAGTGGTGAACAGACGGTGAACAGTCACACCCTCAACTGTTCACCCTTTAAACTACTGTATTACTTATATTTTTCCTCAAGGTGAACAGTGGTGAATAGTTAACAGTAAAAAAACAAACAGAGAGGGTGGTTTTCCTGCGACCTTTCTCTGGCAAGCCTGCTTTTAAAGTCCCTTCTGTGCCATTTCTGCCACAACGGCAATGAGTCGAGTTGTTGTGTGGCGCACGGCAGAATCTTCTCAACCTGACACGAATGAGGAGACACACCATGACCACCACTATCCCTGATTACCTGAAACCGGCATTCCGGAAACTGGACGCGGCCAGAACTGCCCATATTGAAAATGCCCGTCAGATGGATGACACCACCACAGCCATTACCCGAACTGCCGAACAGAAAGCGGAACTTGAAAAGGAAAACGGCAACGAGGCCAGCGGATGGCGCGCGGCCTTCCGTGCCGGTGGTGCATTGCTGACGGACGAGCTGAAACAGCAGCATCTGGCGCGTGTGGCCTCCCGCGAGCTGGCGCAGGAATGTGACAGGCTGGCTGAGGTGCTGGCTTATGACAAAGACCGCCTGAAAGCCTCCTGTGACACCACGGCCAGAGAATACCGTCAGGCGCATCACAATGTGCTGAGCGGGTACGCCGGAAAAGAACTGGATAAGGCGCTGCGTGAGACGTGCGGGGCGCTTGTCCGGGCGATGAAACTCAAAATGCTGGCGCTGGGGAACCCGCTTGCGAACACCGTCGGGATTCAGGGCTATGTCGAACCCGATAAGGCGGTCATGCAGGAGGTGAAGACGTGGCTTGAGCGTGCGGTGAAGGACTGTCACATCCGTCTGGCGGATGAGCCGGTGCTGTTTAAAGCCGGGCTTTCTGCTGAGACACTGGCGCATATGAATTATGGCGTGGCAGTGACCGTCGGCCAGCGTCAGGCTTTCTTTAACAAACTGCGTGAGCGTGAAGCTGAGCTGAAAGCGCGGGGTCTGATGGAATGATGTACTGCCCGTTCTGTCAGTGCCCGGCGCACACCCGCACCAGCCGCTATCTGTCCGGGACGGTCAAACAGATTTATTACCAGTGCACAAATGTACTGTGCTCCGCCACGTTCAGAACGGTGGAGTCAGTCGACAAAGTGATACAGCCGCCCTCAGCCACGACAGATGAGGATGACCATTTAATTTGTACTCAGACCGGTAAAACCCGAAAACCACGCCTGTAACGCATACGGAGACACCTGATGACCCCCTTAACTCTTGATCTGGCTTTTGAAGCCTGTCAAAACAATAAAACCGCCTGGCTGACCCGCAAACAGGAGCTGACCGACGCCGAACAGGAATACCGCGAACTTATCGCCACCGGTAATGACAGCCGTGTCCGGAGTCTGCAAACCCTACGCGATATTATTGACGTGAAAAAGTGGGAAATTAATCAGGCAGCCGGTCGGTATATTCGCTCGCATGAAAATGTGCAGCGCATAAGTATCCGTGACCGGCTGAATGATTTTATGCAGGCGCATGGCGCAGAACTGACCGCCGCGCTTGCGCCTGAATTAATGGGTTATAACAGCCAGAATCCCGCCATCACACGCTGTGTGATGCAGCATTCAGTTGATTACCTGCGTGAGGCGCTGTCGGTGTGGCTGGCCGCCGGTGAAAAAATTAATTATGCCGCACAGGATAATGACATTTTAACGGCCATCGGATTCAGGCCCGACGCGGCTTCGCGGGATGATAATCGTGAAAAATACACACCCGCACAAAACCAGAATTACGTGAATAAACGCGCAGAACTGGCCGCTCAGTAGCCCGTCAGAAAATCCCGTAAATCCCGCCATTTTCTCCGAATTAAGCCATGCATGTGTAGGTGCATGGTTTTGCATGCGTTTTCACATCCCCGACGCCCTCGCCTGCACCAGCTCTGGCGCGGCCTGAGGCTGCTGATGCACCTGCATTAAAAGCGACCCCTTAAGCGTGCAGGCGTGGCGGGGAGAGCATTGCGCGCAAATTATGATGTGCATATTTATTTCGGAGCTTAAGCGTAGCAGTAGTGTGTGAACTGGATGAATACCGCGTTAGTAGATTGGTCGTAGTAAATCTTAAAGAGTCCATGGGGCAAACAGGACTGATGAAGTAGGCCATTTTGCTATCAAATAAACACCACCAACTTGACTCAGCCCCTGACTCTCAATTAGCTTGTAATTCATCCGCAAAGGTAAGGTTAGGCGGATGGGTGCGTCGGACCTTGGTATAAGCTTACAGTGTACCTTTCAGTCCTAATTTAGCTTTGTGATGGTGACAAATCAAAGCTAATATTTTATTTATAAGTAATAACTGACTAATACTACCGTCAATATTTCGTTTCTCTTACAAGAGGATGGCGTGAGTAAATATGTATATGGATTGGTATTGATTTGAGGGTAATTAAAATGGCAGATGAGTTTTTTCAAATCACAGCGCCTTTTAGTAGAATAGAGACGGAGTATGATTTTTTTAAGCTTTTAAATCAGGCTCGTCACATTAGAAGTATAATGTATGTTCCTAATGAAATGAGAGCTAAAAAAATTGATTCAATTATATTTGAGAATGTGTCTTTCGCAAAAACTAATTTTGAAGGCATAACGTTTAGTAATTGTAAGTTTAGTAATTGCTTGTTTATATATTCAATATTTGAAAGTGTTCGTTTTCATAATTGTAATTTTGAAAGCTGTAATTTCTTCAGAGCAAAATTTCAATCGTCTTGTTACGCAAAACCGGGGCAATTCAAAGATGCCATCAGAGATGAAAAATATTCTAATATCGCCGTAGGGCTATTTGATGAATTGCGATTGCTTTATAAAGAAGATTCACAAAAGGCATACAAGGCAGAGGCTGAATATTATTTTAATCACTGGTTGTATATTCAAGAATATAAAGAAAGAAAAGAGAATGATGGAAGGTTTAAATTTTACACTAAGAAGTTTTTCTCGAAGATGTATGGAGTGTTATTTGGGTATGGGTATAGATTAAGAAATTTAGTTATAACGACATTGATAACATTTGTATTATTGGTAGGCATTAATAGAATCATCGGTGGTTTTATATTTGTTGAAGCCAAAATAAACAGCATCAGTCAATCCGTGTATTTTACAATTACCACCATGTTAACTCTTGGCGCTGCTGGTTTTGGCGATCCTACAAGTTTAGGGCGATGGGTGATAATTACCAATGTATTGTTAGGTATTTCTTTGTTAAGTTTCACGGTAAGTGCCTTATTTAATAGGATTATAAAGTGAAAATTGCTATTGAATATGGTAGTAGACATAACGGTATTATATCTCGTTATTCAGATCGAGATTTATTGCTAATACATAATGGTTGTAAAAATTCTAGTGAAGAAAGAATTAAATTTCAGTTACTTGGATATGATGTAACTGTAATGAGCGAGAAAAAGGCTATTCATTTGGCTAAATCAGGCAGTCTGTTCCTTAAACATGTAATTACTGAGGGGAAAATTATTAATGGCGAAGCTAGTATATATAATAACGTTAATTCTGAATGGAGGCCAAAAAAAGATTATCAGGATGAGATAGATAGCAATATTGATATTTTAGATTTGTTACAAACGCTCCCCGAAAATAAATTCTCATTACTCTTTGTAAATGATTTGTTGATTACCAGCATTAGGAATATAGCCATAAGAAAATTTGCAGCGGATGGGGTTTATGTTTTTGCTTGGGAGGAAATATTTAAACAGTTATATAGTGTTGGCCGGATTAATATGAATGACATTAAAATTCTACTTTTTTCGCGTAAACTTAAAAATGCCTACAGGAATAGGATGTATTATAGCGTTCATTTTGAATTTATTTATAAATTATTTGAAATAGCAAAAAAAATAATAAATTTCAATGGAAAGATTAATTTCTGCAATCGTAAGTCAATTGTTTTAGGGCTTCCTGATAAGCTTCCAGAAAGATCCTACAAGCAACTAAGAGCATATGAAATAGTATGCTCTTTTTACCAATATAATTCTGATGTTAGAAATCTAGCAAGCATGGTTTCAAAGCCAAGTTACTTTTCCAGTGGTGGTATAGGCAACGACTGTGGATAAATATAATCTGCATACCAACCCATCATATTTCTACGGTTATCTATGTATTGAGCATGATTATATACGCCGCGAATGCTATTCTTATCTATATGTGCCAACTGCATCTCAATCCATGCACTATCAAACCCTCTTTCATGCAGGATTGTCGACATTGTGTGTCTGAAACCGTGACCAGTAGCTCGTCCTTTATAACCAAGTAACTCAATCACTTGCGATACGCTTTCTTTCGAGATCGGTTTGCTGCGGTTGTTCCTGCCAATAAAGATGTAAGGGTAATGGCCGGTAATAGGTTTGAGCTGTTTAAAAAGGTCAACTACCTGAGTAGATAAAGGAACTATGTGTGGCCTACGCATTTTCATACGTTCCGCTGGTATCTCCCATATACCTTTTTCGAGGTCTACTTCCTCCCAGGTAGCAAAGCGCATCTCCTGCGTTCTTACACCAGTCAGCATAACTATCTTCGTAGCATTTTTGGTGATGATGCTACCGGTATACGCTTCGAGATCCCGAATAAAATGAGGCAATTCTTCGGCAGATAGAAATGGATGATGTTTTTGCTTAGGAACACCCAGAGCGATAGCTAAATCAGGTGCTGGGTTGTATTCAGCACGGCCAGTTATGATCGCATAGCGATAAACCTCACCGCACCTTTGACGAACCTTACGTGTCTTCTCTAGTGCCCCACGCTTCTCTATTCGTCGTAGCACCTCAAGCAGTTCTAGGGGTTTGATCTCACTGATAGGGCGTTTACCAATGTATGGGAAAACATCTTGCTCAAATGTCTTAATGATTTCTTCGCGGTAGGCCACTGTCCAGCGATCGGCTTTGTTTGAATGCCACTCCCGACATATGGCTTCGAACGAGTTTTCTGTTGAGAGCTGCTGTGCCAGCTTCTGAGCTTTGCGTTCTTCGACTGGATCAATGCCATTTGCTACCTGCTTGCGTGCTGTTTCGCGTTTGTCGCGAGCCTCTGCAAGCGAGACGAGGCTGTAGGAACCAAATGACATTAACCGGGCTTTACCTGCAAACCGGTAGCGGAACCTCCATCCTTTGCTCCCGTCGGGGTTTATGAGTAAGGATAATCCTTGTCCATCATTGAGGGTGTAGGGCTTGTCTTGTGCCTTAGCGCGTCGGATTTGTATGTCTGTAAGTGGCATGTGTATAAGTGAAATCTGTGTATAAAAAAATTATACACAACACTATACATATTTTTCGTGGATTTAGGGAGATTCGCTCGGACTGATACGGACGGAGTGATTAGATAACTTGCTGAATATAATGGTTTTAAAGGACTTTTTCGGACGTGGTGAGATGATAATTGGCGGAAGATCACAGGAGTCGAACCTGCCCGGGAACGCTGGCGTCCCCAACTGGATTTGAAATCCAGCCACCTCACCGGAGATGACGATCTTCCGCGCCTCGATTGCTACATGGAGGCGGTCCGCAGTATAGCTACTTTCAACCATTTACCCTATCCCCTCGCCCTCTTTTTTCACCTCTATTTTGACCTGTGTTAACCCCTTTCAGTTAAATCCTAAGAAAATCCTCAGGTTAGCTTTTGGCCCTGTGAGTTCTACCGCGATCACAAAAAAGAAGAAACGTAAGTTATTAACCAGAAAACAGAATACCTGGTCCTTCACATATGGTTTAAAACAACGGAAACCGGTCTCAGCGCCCCTACAGCGTTCAAGGATAAAAAGAATGAAGAGTGAAGTACTGTCCATTAAGGAGAAGATTGGCTACGGCATGGGTGATGCCGCCAGCCATATCATTTTTGATAACGTCATGTTGTATATGATGTTTTTCTATACCGATATTTTCGGTATTCCCGCCGGGTTTGTTGGCACTATGTTCCTGCTGGCGCGCGCGCTGGATGCGATATCCGATCCGTGCATGGGGTTGCTGGCTGACCGCACGCGCAGCCGCTGGGGGAAATTCCGTCCTTGGATCCTGTTTGGTGCCATCCCGTTCGGTCTCGTCTGCGTGCTGGCGTATACCACGCCGGATCTGAGTCTGAACGGTAAAATGATTTATGCCGCCATCACCTACACGTTGCTGACTCTGCTCTATACCGTGGTGAATATCCCGTACTGCGCGCTCGGCGGCGTCATTACCAACGACCCGAAACAACGCATCTCCCTACAGTCCTGGCGCTTTGTGCTGGCGACGGCGGGAGGCATGCTCTCCACGGTGCTGATGATGCCGCTGGTGAACCTGATTGGCGGCGATGACAAAGCGTTCGGTTTCCAGGGCGGGATCGCCGTGCTGTCGGTGGTCGCATTCTTGATGCTGGCGTTTTGCTTCTTCACCACCAAAGAGCGTATCCAGGTGCCACCGAGCACCACCTCTATGCGTGAAGACCTGCGTGATATCTGGAATAACGACCAGTGGCGCATCGTCGGCGTACTGACCATTCTTAACATCCTCGCCGTCTGCGTGCGCGGCGGCGCGATGATGTACTACTGCACCTGGATTATGGGCTCGCCGGAAATCTTCGTCGTGTTCCTGACCACCTACTGCGTCGGTAACCTGATCGGCTCCGCACTGGCCAAGCCGCTCACCGACTGGAAATGCAAAGTCAGCGTCTTCTGGTGGACCAACGCCGCGCTGGCGGTGCTGAGCGTGGCGATGTTCTTCGTTCCAATCAATGCCAACGTGTTGATGTTCGGCTTTATCTTCGTGATCGGCGTGCTGCACCAACTGGTGACGCCGATTCAGTGGGTCATGATGTCCGACACCGTTGACTACGGCGAGTGGACCAACGGCAAACGCCTGACGGGGATCAGCTTTGCGGGCACGCTGTTTGTGCTGAAGCTGGGCCTGGCGCTCGGCGGGGCGATGATCGGTTGGATGCTGGCAGGTGGCGGCTATGACGCTGCAGCTAAAGCGCAGAACGGCACCACCATCAGCATTATCATTGGCCTCTTTACGCTGGTTCCGGCAGCTTGCTACCTGCTGAGCGCGGTCGTTGCCAAACGCTTTTACACGCTGAAAACGCCGTTCCTGCTCAAAATCATGGGCGAGCTGGCACAGGGCGCGCGCCGTAACGCGCAGGAATTTGATGCCCATCCGGTCAGCAAAGAATTACAGAACTAAGAGGACGATAAGATGAAAATCAGTGACGGAAACTGGCTTATTCAACCGGGCCTGAACGTGACCTATCCGGTCCAGGTCTTCGACGTTGAACAACAGGGTAATGACCTGGTGGTGTACGTTGCACCGCGCGATGTGCGCGAACGCACCTGGCAACTGGACACCTTGATGTTTACGGTGCGCCTGTTTGCTCCGCAGGAAGGGATTGTTGGCGTGCGTATCGAGCACTTCCAGGGCGCGCTGGATAACGGCCCGCACTATCCGCTGAATGTCCTGAAAGACGTGAACGTCCAGATCGAAAACAACGCGGAGTTTGCCGAGCTGAAAAGCGGCAACATCAGCGTGCGCATCACCAAAGGTGAGTTCTGGGCGCTGGATTTCCTGCGCGACGGGCAGCGCATTACCGGCAGCCAGTTGAAGAACAATGGCTACGTGCAGGATGGCAATGCCGATCGCAACTATGTGTTTGAACGCCTGGATTTGGGCGTGGGCGAAACGGTTTACGGTCTGGGTGAGCGCTTTACCGCGCTGGTGCGCAACGGCCAGACGGTTGAAACCTGGAACCGCGACGGCGGCACCAGCACTGAACAGTCGTATAAAAATATCCCGTTCTACCTGACCAACCGCGGCTACGGCGTGCTGGTGAATCATCCAGAGAACGTCTCTTTTGAAGTCGGCTCCGAGAAAGTCTCCAAGGTGCAATTTAGCGTCGAAGGCGAGTATCTGGAATATTTTGTGATCGACGGTCCGACGCCGAAGGACGTTTTGAATCGTTATACACAGTTCACCGGCCGCCCGGCGCTGCCACCTGCGTGGTCGTTCGGCCTGTGGCTCACCACCTCGTTCACCACCAACTACGACGAAGCGACGGTAAACAGCTTTATCGACGGCATGGCCGAGCGCGACCTGCCGCTGCATGTCTTCCACTTCGACTGCTTCTGGATGAAGGCCTTCCAGTGGTGCGACTTTGAGTGGGATCCGGTCACCTTCCCGGATCCGGAAGGGATGATTCGCCGCCTGAAGGACAAAGGGCTGAAGATCTGCGTGTGGATCAACCCGTATATCGGCCAGAAATCGCCGGTATTCAACGAGCTAAAAGAAAAAGGCTACCTGCTGAAGCGTCCGGATGGGTCGGTGTGGCAGTGGGATAAATGGCAGCCGGGACTGGCGATTTATGACTTCACCAATCCCGATGCCTGTAAGTGGTACGCCGACAAGCTGAAAGGCCTGGTGGATATCGGTGTGGATTGCTTCAAAACCGACTTCGGCGAACGCATCCCGACGGATGCGGTGTGGCATGACGGTTCGGATCCGCAGAAGATGCACAATCATTACGCGTACATCTATAACGAGCTGGTGTGGGACGTGATGAAAGAGACGGTGGGCGAAGAAGAGGCGGTGCTGTTTGCCCGTTCGGCGTCCGTCGGTGCGCAGAAGTTCCCGGTGCACTGGGGCGGCGACTGCTACGCCAACTACGAATCCATGGCGGAAAGCCTGCGCGGCGGGCTGTCGATTGGCCTGTCCGGCTTTGGCTTCTGGAGCCACGATATCGGCGGGTTCGAAAACACCGCGCCAGCGGATGTCTACAAACGCTGGTGCGCGTTCGGGCTGTTCTCAAGCCATAGCCGCCTGCACGGCAGCAAATCCTACCGTGTACCGTGGGCGTACGACGACGAATCCTGCGACGTGGTGCGTCACTTCACCCAGCTGAAATGCCGGTTGATGCCATATCTGTATCGTCAGGCTGCGCTGGCCCGCGAATTCGGTACGCCGATGCTGCGCGCCATGATGCTGGAGTTCCCGGACGATCCGGCGTGCGATTACCTCGACCGTCAGTACATGCTGGGCGATGCCATGATGGTCGCGCCAGTGTTTAGCGAAGCGGGCGACGTGCAGTTCTATCTGCCAGAAGGACGCTGGACGCATCTGTGGCATAACGACGAAGTGCAGGGCAGTCGTTGGCATAAGCAGCAGCATGACTTCCAGAGCCTGCCGGTATACGTGCGTGATAACACCCTGCTGGCGCTGGGTAACAACAGCCAGAAACCGGACTATGCGTGGAACGAGGGTACGGCATTCCAGCTGTTTAACCTGGACGAAGGCCGCACGGCGGTCTGCGAAGTGCCTGCGGACAACGGTACGGTCGCGTTTACGCTGAAGGCAACGCGCAGTGGCGATATTGTCACGGTGAAAGGCGAGGGCGAAGCGCGAAACTGGACGCTTTGCTTGCGCAACGTCCAGACGCTGAATAGCGTGAAAGGCGGTTCACATGCTGGCAGCGAGTGGGGCGCGGTGGTGAAAGCGGAAGGGAAAGAGATGGTCATTCACCTCTGATTCCCCTCACCCTAACCCTAAGGATTTGCTCATGGTTTTCTCCCTCTCCCTTTTAGGGAGAGGGTACCGACACCACTCCCCCTGTCATTGTCTGCTGTACCTGCTGCTTATCCATATTCACCGCACTTAACTTTCCGTTCACCGTCGGTTTTAGCGGGGCTTTTTCCTGCACGCTGCCGCTGGCGGTGAGCTGAATATTGCCGTCCCCGGAAATTGATAGCGCGGGCCATCCCCACTGCTGTAGCACGTTAAGCGGTACACCGCGCCCGGTCAGGCTGACGGTAGTCTGGCGCTGTGGCAGTTGCGATACGGTCGCTGTGGCTTCCAGAATCCCCTTCTCGGTAAACGCGCTGAGTTCCGTCACATTCACCGTCGAGGCGTTTGCCGCAATCGCCATCGACGGGCGGCGGACGTCCACGCGGTTGAATGTGGCTGCCGCGCCGTTAAGCGTTGCGTTGCCGCCCCATACGCCCCACTGGCGGTCTTTCGCAAGCTGAAGGTTTGCACCGTAACCGTCCAGTGAGGTGATTTGCCACGGGAAGGTCGGGTCGATATCGATCACCAGGTTGCGGCTCAGGCCGAATTTCTTCAGCGTGACGCCATTGAGCCATTCGGGGAGTTGATCCATCCACAGCGTTTTCCAGTTTTCCGGTAAGGTGTATTCCAACCCGGCAACGGCGACGTCGTCCAGCACCAGCACTTTGCCGTTACGCAGCCAGTTACCCGACGTGCGCAGCATCCCACCTTCCCAACGGGAGGTGAACTGGCGCAGCGCGATCCCCTGCGGGGCAAACTCAGCGTTGAAGATAGGGTCGAAAAGGTGCAAGGAGCCGTAGATAAACTCGCTCGCGTTCATGGATAACCGTCCGTCCTGGCTCTGCCAGTCGCCTTTGCTCAGCGTCAGGCTGCGCAGGCTTAAATCAAGATCGGTCACCGCCCAGTCCGGGCCTTGCAGACGCGCATCGGTCACGTCCAGCCGACCAATTTGCAGGGAAGGCAGCGTGGTGATCGGTGCGAAGAAATCGGCCAGCGATTTGTCGCTTTGTAGACGGATATCGTTCAGGCGCATGTTGTCGATAACCCAACCACCATCGGCATTGCGTCGTGCATTGCCGGTGAGGGAGCCGCGTGCCATGTCCGCGCCGATGGTGCTCAGCACCACTTCTTTGCCGTTGAGGTCACCCTGAATGAGCACGTTGCTGGCGGGAACACCGTTCAGCGTTAGCGATCCGGCGCTCATTTGAATCTGAGCTTTTTTGCCGAGTACGTTTCCTGCTTCGGGCTGCCAGGGGCTTACGCCGCCGGTCACTTTTTGCGCGCTCAGATCCCACTCAGTATTGGGACTATTAAATGCCATGTTATTCAACTGCAGGCGGTCGGCCTGGAAGGGCAACGGTGCGGTTTGCGGCGAGAGGTTAAGCGTACCGTCGACCAGGGTGATGGTGTCCATATGCAGCGGGTCGGTTATCTGGCGGCTGCTCAGGCCAATATCCACCTTTTTGGCGACGAGCGTGGCTGGCTGGCCGTCTCGACCAAAAGTAACGTTCTCAAGAAGGATGTGGGAAGGCGATGAAAAACGATGATCCATCAAGTCAAAGTTGAGTTCGTAATCGGTGTTGACCGTGATCCAGCTGCTGACCTGCGCCGCACCCCAGCGCGTCTGAATAAGGATATAAAATGCCAGGATTGCGATAAGTACCGCAATCAAAATCCAGATGAGCAGCTTTCCAATAAATTTCATCGTCTTCCATCCCGTCAAACGCACATAAAGGAGTTATGCACGATTTATGCGCAATGCTCAAGGCGGGAATGGTGTATTTAGATGTCACGGCAGGCATTGATTGCCTGCCGTGAAGGTGAATCAGTTCTTTTCAGGCGGGAAAACGAGGTTCAGAACAATGGCCGTAATACCGCCAGCAGCGATACCCGAAGAGAGCAGGTTTTTCACCCAGTCAGGGGCAAACTGCAAAATCAACGGCTGCTGTGATACGCCCAGACCCACGGCCAGTGACAGTGCGATGATCATGATCGCGCGGCGGTTCAGGGGCTCGCGAGAGACAATACGCACGCCGGATGCCGCGATGGTACCAAACATCACAAGCGTAGCGCCGCCGAGCACCGGCTCAGGAATATGCTGCACAAAGCCGCTGACCGCCGGGAACAAGCCCAGCACGATGAGCATCAGCGCCACCACAAAACCTACGTAGCGGCTGGCAACGCCAGTCAACTGAATCACGCCGTTGTTCTGTCCGAAACAGGAGTTCGGGAAGGTGTTGAACACCGCGGAGACAAACGAATTCAGACCGTTTGCCAGCACACCGCCCTTCAGACGCTTCATATATATCGGGCCAGAGACCGGCTGTTCAGACACGTCAGAGGTGGCGGTGATATCGCCGATGGTTTCGAGCGAGGTGATCATAAAGACCAGCATCAGCGGCAATAGCAGGTTCCAGTCAATGCCTAAGCCGTAATACAGCGGTGTAGGAACCATGATCAGCGGGCTGTTGGTCGGCGCGGTATTCTCCGGCAGCATGCCCAGCGTCCAGGCCATCAGGTAGCCGGCTGCCATCGCAATCACCAGTGAGGCTACGCGCAGGTATGGGTTGCGCTGACGGTTTAGCAGAATAATGATTGCCAGCACCACGCCTGCCAGCAGCAGGTTTTTCGGTGCGCCAAAGGTGTTATCGCTCATTGCCGCATAGCCGCCACCGATGGAGGTCAGGCCAACCTGAATCAGCGACAGGCCGATAATCATCACCACTACGCCTGAGACCAGCGGCGTAATCACCCGGCGCGCCAGGTGCAGCACGCGAGAGATAACCATTTCGGTGCAGCTTGCCAACATCAACGTGCCGAACAGTGCCGCCATCATCGTCGGGACATCCGCCCCGCCGGTTTTCAGCGCCGTTCCGCCCATGATAAGTGGTGCCACAAAGTTAAAGCTGGTGCCCTGAATCGACAGCAAACCTGAACCGACCGGACCCCACGCTTTGATTTGAATTATAGAGGCGACACCGGAAGCGAACAGCGACATGCTGATGATGTGCTGGGTATCCTGCGCAGGTAAGCCGAGCGCCTGGCAGATCAGCAGGGCTGGAGTGATCACCGCAACAAACATCGCCAGCAGGTGCTGAGATGCAGCGAATACCGTCTGCGCCAGAGGCGGTCGGTCTTCAAGGCGATAAATCAATTCACTATTATGCTGAACCTGCGCAATCGGTTGCGCATCTGGAGACTCTATGGCGTTAACGGACATCGGCTGCTATCCCACGGTGGAAAAGCGGGCATTTTATCTGACCAGATGGTAAAAGCAAACGATTGCCAGTGAAAATAATTCAGATAATCCGCTGTTAGTTGATGACGTTGACTATAACCAGATCGAGACGTTTATTAGACTTATTGTCCTTAGCTCATGGAGAGCGCCATTAGCCCAGGCGAATACGTCAACGTACGTAATAAGGAGCCATGCATGATTTATCTCGATACGTTATCCACACTCGTTGCCGCAACGCTTGTCCTTTTGCTGGGGCGCAAGCTGGTCAACGGCGTCTCGCTCCTGAAGAAATACACCATTCCGGAGCCTGTCGCGGGCGGTCTGGTGGTGGCGCTGGCCCTGCTGGTGCTGAAAAAGAGCATCGACCTGGAGTTCGATTTTGATATGTCTCTAAGGGATCCGCTGATGCTGGCCTTCTTTGCGACGATTGGCCTCAATGCCAACCTGGCAAGCCTGCGGGCAGGGGGAAAGGTACTGGGCGTTTTCCTGGCGGTGGTGATTGGGCTGCTGGTAATGCAAAACGCGATTGGTATCGGCATGTCGTATCTCCTTGGTCTGGATCCGCTGATGGGCCTGTTGGCAGGCTCCATTACTCTGCTGGGTGGTCATGGAACGGGCGCGGCATGGAGCAAGATTTTTGAAGAGCGCTATGGGTTCGAGAGCGCCACGGAAGTGGCGATGGCCTGCGCGACTTTTGGCCTGGTGCTGGGCGGGCTGCTTGGTGGACCTGTCGCCCGCTATCTGGTGAAACGTTCATCCACACCGGAAGGGATCCCTGACGATAAAAAGGCGCCGACGACGTTTGAGAAACCGGACGCAGAGCGCACCATCTCCTCACTGGTGCTTATTGAATCCATCGCTCTTATTGCCATTTGCCTGACGGTGGGTAAGGTTTTGGCGCAGTGGCTGGCAGGAACACCGTTCGAACTGCCGACGTTTGTCAGCGTACTCTTCGTGGGCGTTGTGCTGAGCAACGGTCTGTCGATGGCGGGTTTCTATCGCGTCTTTGAGCGCGCGGTGTCGGTAATGGGTAACGTGTGCCTGTCGCTCTTTTTAGCGATGGCGTTGATGAGCCTTAAGCTATGGGAACTGGCTTCGCTCGCACTCCCTATCCTCGCGATTCTTGCCGTGCAGACGCTGTTTATGGCTTTTTATGCGATCTTTGTGACCTGGCGTGTGATGGGTAAAGATTACGATGCGGCGGTGCTGGCAGCGGGGCATTGCGGTTTTGGTCTGGGGGCAACTCCAACGGCTATCGCGAATATGCAGGCTATTACCGAGCGTTTTGGTCCTTCACATATCGCGTTTCTGGTGGTGCCGATGGTTGGCGCGTTCTTCATCGACATCGTCAATGCGCTGGTGATTAAACTCTATTTGATGTTGCCAATCTTTGCCTGAGGATCAGGCGTTGGAATAGCGTTCGGTTTCCGGCATCCAGCGTTCAATTAACGCCGTTGCCTGTTCTGGGTAGCGTTCATGAATATGGCGGGCAAGGCGTTGAACTTCGGGGATCATAGCCTGATCGCGCATTAAATCGGCCACTTTGAACTCGGCATTCCCCGTTTGTCGCGTGCCCAGCAGCTCGCCCGGCCCACGAATCTCCAAATCTTTTTGTGCAATGACAAAGCCGTCGTTGCTGTCGCGCAGTACCTGCAAACGCATTTGTGCGGTTTTGGAAAGCGGGGATTTAAACAGCAGCACGCAGTGGGAGGCCACCGATCCACGTCCGACGCGGCCGCGCAGCTGGTGGAGTTGCGCAAGACCCAATCGTTCCGGGTTTTCGATAATCATCAGGCTGGCATTAGGAACGTCTACGCCCACCTCTATTACCGTGGTGGCGACCAGCAGATGCAGCTCGCCCTGCTTGAAGGACTGCATCACCGCCTGTTTTTCAGCAGGCTTCATGCGGCCGTGTACCAGCCCGACGTTCAGCTCCGGCAGGGCCAGCTTGAGCTCTTCCCACGTGGCTTCTGCGGCCTGTGCTTCCAGCAGGTCCGACTCTTCAATCAGCGTACAGACCCAATAGGCCTGTCGGTTTTCGTTAGTGCTGGCATTGCGCACGCGCTCGATAATCTCGCTACGGCGGGTATCCGGAATGGCGACCGTGGTAACAGGCGTGCGGCCTGGCGGTAGTTCATCAATCGTCGAGGTATCCAGATCGGCATAGGCGGTCATCGCCAGCGTGCGTGGGATTGGCGTCGCGGTCATGATCAACTGGTGCGGATGAAAACCCTGCTGCTGGCCTTTTTCACGCAGCGCCAGGCGCTGGTGTACGCCAAAACGGTGTTGTTCATCGATGATCACTAATGCCAGGCCATTAAACTGGACCTGTTCCTGGAAGATGGCGTGCGTACCGACCACCATTTGCACCTGGCCGCTGGCAATGGCGTCCTGCTGGGCAAGACGCGCTTTGCCTTTTTGCTTACCGGCAAGCCAGCCGACTTCAATGCCCAGCGGTTCGAACCAGCTGCGGAAGTTATTAGCGTGCTGCTCGGCGAGCAGTTCCGTTGGCGCCATTAACGCCACCTGCTTGCCGTGGGCGATGGCACGCAGCGCGGCAAGCGCGGCCACCAGCGTTTTACCGGAGCCCACGTCGCCCTGCACAAGGCGCATCATCGGCACGTCGAGCGCCAGGTCATGTTCTATTTCTGCCGTCACTCTGGCCTGAGCACCGGTTGGCTTAAACGGTAATGACGCCAGCAGCTTATCTTTTAAATCATCGTGAGCGCTTAACGCCAGAGCGTGAAAACGCTGCGCGCCAGCGCGAAGCGCCAGCATGCTCAGGTTATGCGCCAGTAATTCTTCAAGGATAAGCCGCCGTTGAGCGGGATGCTTCCCGGTTTCTAAATCGGCAAGCTGTAATGTCGGTGGAGGACGGTGCAGAGTACGTATTGCTTCCGGCAGGCTCATCAAGCCTTGGGCCAGCTCAGGTGGCAGCAGTTCGGTAATGGCGCAGGTATCGAGCAGCTCCAGTGCCTGATCGGTAAGCTTACGCAGCGTGGCCTGCTTTATGCCTTCGGTGGTTGGGTAAACCGGCGTCAGCGTTTCCTGTAACTCCGGTGTACTCAGATCGCCCTGCACGCGGTATTCCGGGTGGATCATCTCCGCGCCAAATTTACCGCGTTTTGCTTCGCCGTATGCCAGCACGCGTCTCCCGCTGGCTAGGCTGTTTTTCATCGCCGCGCTGAAGTTGAAAAAGCGCATTGTCAGGATGCCAGAACCGTCGCTGATTTGGCAGGTCATCATTCGGCGTCCGCCAAACGTGATCGTGGAGTTCAGGACCTCGCCTTCCACGGTGGCATAAATGCCAGGGAGTAAATCGCCAATGGCGTAAAGCTGGGTGCGGTCTTCGTAGCGTAAAGGGAGATGCAGGAGTAAATCTTGTACGGTGTGTAGGCCGATTTTAGCCAGTTTGCTGCTTTGCGCCGCGCCCACACCAGTGAGTGAATTAAGCGGGATGGCGTCCAGCAGGCGGCCTTTCATGGTTATTTCGCTGACTGCATGGTGGCCCACCATGCAGCATCGGCTTCAATCTCGCCTTGTGCATTGACGTGAGGGTAGGGCATTTTTTTCTGTTTCGCGACGCGAGCCAGCACCGGATAGCCACCTTCAAACAGCAGACGTTGCTGCTCGTCTTCCGGCAGCATGCTGTTGCTACGTTCGTACATTCCCGCATTCTGGCGCTGACGCTGGGCTTCATACAGGATTAACGCCGAAGCGACGGAAACATTCAACGATTGCACCATGCCGATCATAGGGATGATGATATCCCGATCCGCCAGATCTAACGCCTCCGGCGTGATCCCCGTCTTCTCCTGCCCCATCAGGATGCAGGTAGGACGGGTGTAATCTATCTCGCGAAAATCAACGGCTTTATCAGACAGGTGAGTGGCCAGAATCTGCATGCCGTACTCTTTTAGCTGAGATATGGCATCGCTAATCGTTGGGTGGGTTTTCACCGTCACCCAACTGTTGCTGCCTGCGGCGCTGGAGGCCATGGTGCGCAGATGGCTGTTTGGCCAGACGGCGTGGACTTCATGCACGCCCACGGCATCGGCAGTACGCACAATAGCAGAGACGTTATGAGGTTTATGAACCTGCTCCATGCAGACCGTCAGGTCAGGCTGACGCCTGGCGAGCATCTCACAGATACGCGCATAACGATTTGCATTCATCAGGCTAGTTTCGGTTACGGGTGACTTTAATGACGTCCGGCATAACGCGAATTTTACGCATAATGTTCGCCAGATGCACACGGTCACGGGCGGTCAGACGGATAAAGGCGCTGTAAACGCGGCCATCTTTCTCTTCTGTGTTCAAGCTATGAATGTTAGAAGAAGCTGTGTTAATTGCCGCTGTCAGGTTCGCCAGAGCACCCTGATGGTTGAACATATCGACCTTAATTTCGGTGATAAATTCTTGCTCGGTCTCTTTATCCCACTCCACCGCCATGAATTTCTCAGGCTCTTTCTGGTAGCCGCGAATGTTACGACAGGATTCGTGGTGAATGACCAGGCCCTTACCAGGACTGACGTGCGCGATAATCGGGTCGCCAGGAATCGGTCGGCAACATTTAGCGAAGGTAATCAGTACGCCGTCTGCGCCTTTGATTGGCAGATGACCGTGGCCCTGAGAGGAAGGTTGTAGCGTAGAGCCTTCACCCTGTTGCAGGTTCTTGGCAACGACCACGCTCATCGCATTGCCAAGACCGATTTCGGCCAGCAGATCGTCAAGCACAGGAAGCTTCATGCGCTCAAGCTCGCGCTGGATATTCTCTGGTGGGATTTCGGCCAGTTTACGGCTACCGCCCAACGCGTGGTTGAGCAAGCGACGTCCGAGGCTGACGGAATCGTCACGCTTAAGGTTTTTCAGTAACTGGCGAATCTTGGCTCGGGCTTTGGAGCTGACCACAAAGTTCAGCCATGCCGCGTTTGGACGCGCACCCGGTGCCGTGATTATTTCGACGGTCTGGCCGCTGCTGAGCGGTTGTGACAGTGGGTACGGCTGACGATCGACGCGAGCGCCAACGCAGGCATGACCGATATCGGTATGCACGGCATATGCGAAGTCGACCGGCGTTGCGCCAGCAGGCAGTTCGACAATGCGTCCTTCTGGCGTGAAAACGTAAATCTCATCCGGGAAGAGATCGGATTTAACGCTCTCGATAAATTCAAACGAACTACCGGCGCTCTGTTGCAGTTCCAACAGGCTTTGCATCCAGCGCTGCGCGCGGATTTGTGCCGTAGTGCTGGTTTCACCGTGTTCTTTATAAGCCCAGTGCGCCGCCACACCCATTTCCGCCATCTGTTCCATGTCTTCAGTGCGAATTTGCACTTCAACCGGCACACCGTGCGGACCAATCATCGAGGTGTGCAAAGATTGATAGCCGTTCGCTTTTGGAATGGCGATGTAGTCTTTGACGCGACCCGGACGCGGTTTGTAGAGGCTGTGCATCTGACCCAGCACGCGATAGCAGGTGTCTGAATCATGAACGATGACGCGAAACGCGTAGATATCCATGATCGAATGGAAACGCTGCTCTTTGAGTACCATCTTGCAATAAATAGAATACAGGTGTTTTTCGCGACCGC
The DNA here is from genome assembly GCA_022649305.1 of Enterobacter sp. Lineage (GTDB taxonomy): Bacteria > Pseudomonadota > Gammaproteobacteria > Enterobacterales > Enterobacteriaceae > Enterobacter. The sequence continues at coordinate 88,083 of JALCNW010000007.1, read as the reverse complement.
TAACGCGGCACGGTATTCCCGCTTCCTGTAAACGACCTTCGATTTCAGAGAGGATCTTCTGAATCATCTCTTTACGGTTGCCACGCGCGGCTTTCACCACCTCTTTGATCACACGATAGCGGTTTGGGTACAGCGCTTCAAAACCCAGCTCTTCAAGCTCAGTTTTAATGTGATGAATACCTAAACGGTGCGCCAGCGGGCTATAGATTTCGAGAGTTTCGCGGGCAATGCGGCGACGTTTATCCGGGCGTAATGAGCCCAGCGTGCGCATATTATGGGTTCGGTCAGCGAGCTTGATGAGGATGACGCGGATATCCTGCACCATCGCCATGATCATCTTGCGAAAGTTTTCAGCTTGCGCCTCTTTCTTATCGCGGAATTTGAGCTTATCAAGCTTAGAGACCCCTTCCACCAGCTCGGCAACGCTTTTGCCAAACAGCTGTTCCATGTCCTGGTAGGTGGCGGGGGTATCTTCGATCACGTCATGCAGCAGCGCGGCCATAAGCGTTTCGTAGTCGAGTTTCATCTCGGCCAGAATGCAAGCCACCGCTACCGGGTGCGTGATATAGGGTTCACCGCTTGAACGTGTTTGGCCCTCGTGAGCGTCACGTGCAACGAGATACGCCTGCTGAAGACGTTTGATTTGGTCTTCTGGCAGGTAGTGTTGAATCAGCTGATTCAGGCTTTCAAACAGATACAAGGGCGACCCGCAGGTTTAATTAACGACGACCTTCAGCAATAGCGGTTACGGCCTGCAGTTCTGCGGCTTCCTGCTCTTGCTGCTCCTGGCGATCACGTACGTCGAGGATCTGGTTGTTGATCAGACCTTCTTCGATTTCACGCAGCGCGATAACGGTGGTTTTATCGTTTTCTTCTGGTACCAGCGGATCTTTACCGCCGGACTGCATCTGACGAGCGCGACGCGCGGCGACCAGTACCAGGTCAAAACGGTTACCAATTTTCTCTACAGCGTCCTGAACAGTTACGCGTGCCATACTTTGAATGCTCCACAGATGAAGAAATGACTGGGCATGATACTGAATGTGGGTTCAGTCTGCCAACAGTTTGGTGATTAATGCGTCATGTCGCTGCTTCTGGCGGCTCATACGCAGACGTTCGGCGCGAATAATGGTTTTAAGATCGCCAAGAGCGGTATCAAAATCATCATTCACAATAAGGTAGTCATATTCAGCGTAATGGCTCATTTCTGCAACTGCCTGGGCCATACGTTTTGCGATAACATCTTCGCTATCCTGGCCACGGCCACGAAGGCGGCGATCCAGTTCTTCTTTTGACGGCGGTAAAATAAAAATACTGCGTGCCTGTGGCATCCTGGTGCGAATTTGCTGCGCACCCTGCCAGTCGATATCCAGGAACACATTTACGCCGGTTGCCAGAATCTGCTCAATGGTTTCGCGCGAAGTCCCGTAATAGTTACCGAATACTTCGGCGTGTTCAAGAAACGCCTCGTTGCCAATCATCGTTCTGAATTCGTCGTGATTGACAAAGAAATAGTGTTCACCGTGCACTTCACCCGGGCGCGGCTGGCGCGTGGTGTGAGAAACAGAAACCTGCGTATCGTACAACGGTTGGGTTTTTAACAGCGCCTGAATCAGGCTGGATTTACCCGCCCCACTTGGGGCAGAAACAATATATAGCGTACCTTGAGCCATGAGAGTCTTTTGTATGTGTTAGCGATGAAGTCCTACATACGGGCTTATTATACACGTAGCCGCTCCGTGACGTAGCCTTTGTCACACTTTTTCCATCGGATTGTGGTTTTTTGCGCACCGATTTCTGGATTTCCTCTCTGTTTGCTGCAACACATAACAAAAACCTGAAAGTGCCTCGAACATCCCTTCTTTGCGGGTGGCTGGCAACATGCAGGCGGGTTATATCTCTGCAAAACAGGGAGATAACACGATGTTGAAATGGGTAAGTTTGGTGCTGATGTTGTGGTGTAGTGATGGCGTGGCGGTCTGCCCTGTCTGGTCGCCTATAAAAGCGCAGCAGGAAATTGCAGGACTTAGCGCGCAGATTTCCCGCTGGAATGACGCTTACTGGCAGGAGGGCAAAAGCGAGGTGAGCGATGCAGTTTATGATCAGCTCAATGCGCGCCTAAAACAGTGGCAGCGGTGCTTTGGCGATGAGCCATCAGAGGATATCCCCGCGGCGTCGGGTTCGGTAAAACACCCATTTGCTCATACCGGCGTGCGTAAAATGGCCTCCAAAAGTGAGCTTAGTCAGTGGATGGCGGCTCATCGAGATCTCTGGGTTCAACCTAAAGTCGATGGTGTTGCAGTGACGCTTGTTTATCGAAAGGGGCAGCTTGTACAGGCTATTAGCCGTGGCGATGGTGCGAAAGGCGAGGATTGGACTGCAAGGGTTCGAGCTGTGCCATCAATCCCCTTAACCTTGCAGGGCACGCTTGCCGACAGCGTTTTGCAAGGTGAACTATTTTTACTGCGCGAGGGACATATCCAGCAGCAGATGGGCGGCATGAATGCCAGAGCAAAGGTGGCTGGGGCCATGATGCGTCAGAATGATAAGTCCATCCTCGATAATTTAGGCCTCTTTATCTGGGCATGGCCGGATGGCCCACCAACGATGCAGCAGCGGTTAAAGAAGCTTACGGACGCAGGCTTTGCTTTGACCGCGCGCTATACAAGGGCAGTCCATTCTGTGGATGAGGTTGAGCAAGCAAAAGCGGAGTGGCTGAAATCCCCCTTGCCGTTTGTGACTGACGGTATTGTCGTGCGTTCTGCCAATGAACCTGCTGGAGAGCGCTGGTTACCGGGCGATGGAAATTGGGTTGTGGCCTGGAAATACTCGCCCGTCGCGCAAGTGGCTGAGGTGAAGGCTATTCAATTTGCCGTTGGCCGAACGGGAAAGATTGCCGTTGTCGCAACGCTTGAGCCATTACAGCTTGATGACAAACGTGTTCAGCGCGTGAATCTTGGATCGGTTGCGCGGTGGCAATCACTTGATATTGCACCAGGGGATCAGATATTGGTCAGCCTTGCTGGTCAGGGGATCCCGCGTGCGGACAAGGTGGTTTGGCGAGGAATAGATCGGCATAAACCGAGCCCACCCTCTTCTCAATTTCATTCGCTGACCTGCTTCTATGCTTCTCCCGATTGCCAGGAACAATTTTTTGCGCGCCTGACGTGGTTAAGTTCAAAGCAAGCGCTTGATATTGCGGGGCTAGGGGAGTCTGGATGGAAGGTGCTTGATCAGACCCATCATTTTGAACATATCTTTTCCTGGCTTTCGTTAACACTAGAGCAGATGCAATCCACGCCGGGACTTACAACCTCACGAGGACTTAAGTTGTGGCATCGTTTCAATCATGTGCGTGAGCAACCCTTTATTCGCTGGATAGCCGCGATGGGGGGCCCGACAACGACTTTGAAAACGACGGGAGATCATTCGTGGCAGGCAGTGCGTCAACGTAATGAAGCCGACTGGCGAAAATTACCAGGCGTGGGCCATGAAAAAGCGAAGCAAACCGTTGGCTGGTTCAATCATCCGCAGGTGGAGGCGCTGGCTGCATGGCTTGCCGACCAGCGAATAATGGGATTTTAAACTCAGTGGGCGTTGTGTTTGTAATGGAACACGGGCAGTCCCAGCTTTAGGCGCAGCGCAAGCATACGGGCCGTAAAACCAAACATCAGCGTAGAGATGACGACGACATCGTGATTAGAAACATAATGTTGCAGCGCGATATAAAGTACCGCTGCCGCAAATGAGACTCCGGCGTACAGCTCTTTCTGAAATACCAGGGGAATGCGTTTGCAGAACATGTCGCGTAACACGCCGCCAAATACGCCGGTAACGACAGCTGCAATCGTGGCGATAATTGGGCCTTCCCCCATATCTAGCGCGATCTGTGCGCCAATAATGGAAAAGACGACCAGTCCTAATGCGTCAAGTACAAGGAATAAGCGACGCAGATGGGGCATGACGGGGGCGAATATGGTCGTCAATACCGCGGCTGTCGCCACGATAATGATGTACTCAGGATTCTTGACCCAGCCTAGCGGGTAATGGCCGAGGAGGATATCGCGTACTGAACCGCCTCCCAACGCCGTAGCGGTTGCGATAATAATGACGCCAAAGGTATCCATTCGTCGACGTCCAGCCGCTAATGCGCCGGTCATGGCTTCGGCCGTAATACCGATTATATAAAGAATGTGTAAGAGCATATTCCCCCCAAAGAAACGGCGGAAGGGTAGCTTTTAGCAAGGGAAAACTCGACTGAGATTTTCTAAGGAGAAAGGATTTGGCTTAGAAATATTTAGGCAAAAACCGACTTTGATGCTTGTGTGACCACACTACGCAGGCAATTTAATGTGTGCAATGCATGAAAAAAAATAATGGGTGATTCATGAGAATCACCCTTATGCTTACTCAATATTTTGAATCTGCTCGCGCATTTGCTCGATAAGAACTTTCAGCTCGATGGCAGAGTTCGTCACTTCGGCATTGATAGATTTAGAGGCCAGCGTGTTCGACTCACGGTTGAACTCTTGCATCATGAAATCAAGGCGGCGACCGACAGCTTCTTTTTTCTTCAGAATGTTATACGTTTCTTTAACGTGAGCTTCCAGACGATCCAGCTCTTCAGCAACGTCAACACGCTGCGCCATCAGCACCAGCTCTTGCTCAAGGCGGGTATTTTCCAGCTGCACTTCGGCATCTTCTAGCTTGGCGACCAGACGGTCACGCTGCCATTGCAGAACTTCCGGCATATGCGCACGAACTTTCAGTACTTCTGTGCTAACGCCTTCGAGACGTTGTTCAATCATCGCTTTTAGCGCCTGACCTTCGGTTTCGCGAGCCACGATAAAGTCGTCCAGAGCGCCATCAAGCGCGCCGAGGACTTCGGTGGTAATTGCATCCAGATCCTGCTCGCCCGCAGCCATGACGCCTGGCCAGCGCAGAATATCAACCGGGTTGATTTCACCTTCGTCGCTCTGCATCTTGACCCAGTTCGCCGCATTAACCAGCTGTTTTGCCAGTTTTTCGTTGAGGATAAGCTCCCCTTGCGCGCTCGCGTCCGGCTCGAAACGCAGGTTACATTCTACTTTACCGCGGGTCAGACGAGCGCGGATGCGCTCACGAACAACCGGCTCAAGGCTGCGAAACTGCTCTGGCATACGGAAATAAGTTTCCAGATAGCGCTGGTTTACCGAGCGCAATTCCCAGGTGGCGCTGCCCCAGCTACCCTTGATTTCACGCCGGGCGTAGGCGGTCATACTGCGGATCATAGACGTTCCCGTTTTTAGAGGAGAGATGGGGGGATTATAGCTATCGGGGCTTTCACAGGATAGGAATAAGCGCGTTTAATCCGTATAATGCGCAGCCACGTTCGTTTCAAGCCGGAGATAACATCATGCGTCCATCAGGCCGTAGCGCTAATCAGGTGCGCCCCGTCACCCTGACCCGTAACTATACAAAACACGCTGAAGGTTCCGTGCTTGTTGCATTTGGTGACACCAAAGTGCTGTGCACCGCCTCGATTGAAGAAGGTGTTCCACGCTTTCTGAAAGGTCAGGGCCAGGGCTGGATCACTGCCGAATACGGTATGCTTCCACGTGCAACGCACACGCGTAACGCGCGTGAAGCCGCAAAGGGTAAGCAGGGTGGCCGTACCATGGAAATTCAGCGTCTGATCGCGCGTGCGCTGCGCGCTGCCGTTGACCTGAAGGTTCTTGGCGAATTCACCATTACGCTGGATTGCGACGTGATACAGGCCGATGGTGGTACACGTACGGCTTCCATTACCGGTGCATGTGTGGCGTTGGCCGATGCGCTGAACAAGCTGATTGCCGCCGGTAAGTTAAAGAAGAATCCAATGAAAGGCATGGTTGCCGCCGTCTCCGTCGGAATAGTTAACGGCGAAGCGCTTTGCGATCTGGAGTACGTTGAAGACTCCGCAGCGGAAACCGACATGAACGTGGTGATGACCGAAGACGGTCGCATCATTGAAGTGCAGGGCACGGCAGAAGGCGAGCCGTTCACTCATGAAGAACTTCTCACCCTGTTGGCGCTAGCCCGAGGGGGAATCGAATCCATTGTCACGACGCAGAAAGCGGCGTTAGAAAATTGATTGAGGGGCGACGTTGTCGCCCTTTTTTTTGTCCGTAGAACAGTCTGTAGGAGCGAATCCATGAAACCATATCAGCGCCAGTTTATTGAGTTTGCGCTTAACAAGCAGGTTCTCAAGTTTGGCGAATTTACGCTGAAATCTGGGCGTAAAAGCCCCTATTTCTTCAACGCCGGCCTGTTTAATACCGGACGCGATCTGGCTCTGTTAGGTCGTTTCTACGCCGAAGCGCTGGTGGATTCCGCCATTGATTTCGACCTGCTGTTTGGCCCCGCATATAAGGGCATCCCGATTGCCACTACCACTGCCGTAGCGCTGGCAGAGCATCACGATCGCGACGTTCCGTATTGCTTCAATCGTAAAGAAGCCAAAACCCACGGTGAAGGTGGAAATCTGGTGGGAAGCGTGCTGGAAGGCCGTATCATGCTGGTGGATGATGTGATTACTGCGGGTACTGCCATCCGTGAGTCGATGGAGATTATCCAGGCTAACGGTGCAACTCTGGCTGGCGTGTTGATTTCTCTCGACCGCCAGGAGCGTGGCCGCGGCGAAATTTCTGCCATTCAGGAAGTAGAGCGCGATTACGGCTGTAAGGTGATTTCTATCATTACGCTGAAAGACCTGATTGCCTATCTGGAAGAGAAGCCTGAGATGGCTGAGCACCTGGTCTCTGTGCGTGCGTATCGGGAAGCATTTGGCGTGTAAAAAATTCGCCCGGTCACTGTTCTACTGACCGGGCGAGTACTCGATTACTGCAACTGTGCGGCAACGAGCGGCCAGCGGATGTCGAAATCATCCGTTGGGCGATATTTGAATTCACTGCGTACAAAGCGGGAGAGCATACCTTCACAGAACGCTAAAAGCTGCCCTGCCAAAAGATTTTCATCCGTCACGTAGCCTTCGCCTTCACGCATTTTCTTTTCACGTAAAACCTGACGCAGCTGGGCTTCAATGCGTTCGAAAAGCTGATTAATCCGCCCTTGAAGTTTGTCCTGTTCAAACATCAGTGCGTGTCCCGTCATGATTCGCGTCAAGCCAGGATTGCGTTCCCCAAAGCCCAAAATCAACAATACGATCAGACGTAAACGCGCGGTGGTGTCTTTTTCATCTTTCAGAATCAGATTGATGCGCGTGATCAGACTGTCTTCGATAAACTCGATCAGGCTATCAAACATCCGCGTTTTGCTGGGAAAGTGACGATACAGAGCCGCTTCCGACACGCCCACAGAGGCGGCCAGTTTTGCGGTGGTGATGCGTTGACTGCCGTCACTGGATTCAAGCATCAGAGCCAGAGATTGAAGTATTTCTTCGCGACGATTCCGTTTCGCTATTTGTTTTTCTGCCATGTTACAAAATACCCCTGAAAATAAGCGCCTGTCAGGCTGGCATCCACACAGCGACCGCAAACTGCTGTTTGCGGTATGTTATTGCGTTATTACGCTGTGAGATACTTTTGTCGGGCTTATTTACGCCCGGAATGGCCGAAGCCGCCTTCGCCACGGTCGGTGGCATCAAAATCTTCCACCAGGTTAAATTCAGCCTGTACCACAGGCACAAACACCATCTGCGCGATGCGCTCGCCTGGCTCGATGGTGAAGCTGTCCTGACCACGGTTCCAGACGGACACCATGAGTTGGCCCTGGTAATCAGAGTCGATGAGACCCACCAGGTTACCCAGTACGATACCATGCTTATGACCGAGGCCAGAGCGAGGCAGGATTATCGCCGCCAGTGACGGATCGGCAATATGAATCGCCAGCCCAGTCGGCAGCAGCGTGGTTGCGCCCGGAGCCAGTTCTACGGCGTCATCAAGGCAAGCGCGCAGGTCAAGGCCCGCAGAGCCAGAGGTGGCATAGGTTGGCAGCGGAAATTGCTGACCAACACGCGGGTCCAGAATCTTAACGTCGATTTTTTTCATCATAACGGGTAACGATCTCGTCCAGTAATTGTTGGCCCAGGAGTTCCTTACGCTGTAGCGGTAAGACTTTATCTCCATCCTGCCAGAAAAGGTGCAGTGCGTTGCTGTCGCTGTTAAATCCCTGCGTTGCCAGCGATACGTCGTTCGCGCAAATCAAATCCAGGTTTTTGCGGATACGCTTTTGCCGAGCGTATTCTTCCACATTATTTGTTTCGGCGGCAAACCCAACAACGTAAGGGCGATGGACTTTCAGTGCGGCAACGCCAGCGACGATGTCAGGGTTTTTCACCATTTTTATCGTTAATTCATCGCCTTGCTTTTTAATCTTCGCTTCTGAAATAGTTTGTGCGCGATAATCCGCCACCGCTGCGCAGCCGATAAAAATGTGCTGTTTATGCGCTTGATTCTGTACCGCCGCTTCCATTTCCAGGGCCGTCGTGACGTCAATGCGCTGCACGAAGGATGGCGTTGACAACGCAACCGGACCGCTCACCAGCGTGACGTTGGCACCCCGTTTCGCGGCCGCGGCGGCAATAGCGAAGCCCATTTTGCCGGAGCTTTGGTTGGTGATATAGCGCACCGGATCCAGCGGCTCGCGCGTTGGACCCGCCGTAATCATGATGTTGAGATGTTGCAGATCGTTGACAGGCGAAAAATGGGCAGCAGCCATCTCCACAATAGCCAGCGGGTCGAGCATTCGACCTGGGCCGATATCTCCACATGCCTGACTTCCGCTATCCGGGCCCCAAATCAACAGGCCACGAGACGCCAGGGTATCGAGATTATGCTGGGTCGCTGCGTTGCGGTACATCTGCTGATTCATCGCAGGGACCACGGCAACTGGCGCAGGCGTTGCCAGACAAATTGTCGAAACCAGATCGTTCGCCATTCCGGCAGCAACGCGGGCAATTAAATCTGCGGTCGCGGGGGCAAGAATGACCAGGTCGGCCCATTTTCCTAGCTCAATATGGCCCATTGCGGCTTCGGCGGCTGGATCGAGCAGGCTGTCCGACACCGGATATCCTGAAACAGCTTGTAGGCTCAAGGGGGTAATGAAGGCTTTACCGCCTTCGGTTATCGCCACCCGGACATCTGCGCCGCGTTCGCGTAAACGTCGCACCAGGTCTGGCGCTTTATACGCAGCGATACCGCCGCTCACGCCGAGAACGATTTTTTTACCGGCCAGGCTCATCATGATTCTTTCCTGTTGGGTTTCACCAGAGATGCCCATTTTATCACAATCCGAAAAGCGGCGTGATTTTGTGCGTAAGGGACTTTGCGAGGCGTTACGCAAGAACGAAAAGTGAGCGTCGAATAGCGCGTTCTCCTGTGGCAGCATGGCGGCAAACCTAAGGAGAACGAGAATGGATAGCGATTTACCCATGTTGCCACGGGAAAAATTGTTGAATGATGGCGTTGCTTCTCTCACTGACTCTGAGCTGTTGGCACTTTTTTTACGCACCGGTATCCCAGGGAAAAACGTGTTTGTGTTGTCGCACGAGCTATTGAATCATTTTGGCTCGCTTCATGGTTTGCTGACCGCCGAACTGGCGGCATTCAGGGATGTTGAAGGGATAGGCGTGGCTAAATTTGCCCAGTTGAGGGGCATTGCGGAGCTGGCTCGACGCTTTTACAGCGTGCGTATGATGGAAGAAGACCCGTTGTTAAGCCCTGAAATTACGCGGGATTTTTTGCAAAGCCAGTTGGCCGATGCCGAGCGCGAGATCTTCATGGTGATCTTTCTCGATAATAAAAATCGGGTAATAAAACACTGCCGCCTGTTTTCGGGTACATTGAGCCACGTTGAGGTTCATCCGCGAGAAATTGTGCGAGAAGCGATAAAAGTGAATGCAGCCGCCGTGATCCTCGCGCATAATCACCCCTCTGGTTGTGCTGAACCGAGCAAGGCCGACAGAGAGATTACCAATCGTATCGTCAAATGCTGTCAATTCATGGATATCCGTGTGCTTGACCATTTAATTATCGGTCGCGGAGAGTACGTTTCTTTTGCAGAACATGGTTGGATTTAAGCCAATTCACGCGATCCATCGGGATCTTTGTCTGTTCGGGACTTGAGCACATCGCTGAGTCAGCGTATACTACGCCACCTTTGAGAATCTCGGGTTTGGCAATTGGGCCTGGCAATCGAGTGTTCACATTGAACTGCGATGACCGGGCTGTAAAGCCTGACGAGGCGCCGATACCCCATACGAAGCTCGAGCTAATTTGATTTTTGGAGAATAGACATGTCCCGAGTCTGCCAAGTTACTGGCAAGCGTCCGGTGACCGGTAACAACCGTTCCCACGCACTGAACGCGACTAAACGCCGTTTCCTGCCGAACCTGCACTCTCACCGTTTTTGGGTTGAGAGCGAGAAGCGTTTTGTCACCCTGCGTGTATCTGCTAAAGGTATGCGTGTTATTGATAAGAAAGGCATCGATACAGTTCTTTCCGAACTGCGTGCCCGTGGCGAAAAGTACTAAGTACTTAAAGAGGAAATAAATCATGGCTAAAGGTATTCGTGAGAAAATCAAGCTGGTTTCTTCTGCTGGTACTGGTCACTTCTATACCACCACGAAGAACAAGCGTACTAAACCGGAAAAACTGGAACTGAAAAAGTTCGATCCAGTTGTCCGTCAGCACGTACTGTACAAAGAAGCTAAAATCAAATAATTTTAGTGCTCTTTGAAGAAAAACCCCGCAATCGCGGGGTTTTTTGCATTCTGTGTATCTCAATGGAGGAAACATGCCTGAATTACCTGAGGTAGAGACCAGCCGCCGCGGTATCGAACCGCATCTTGTGGGCGCGACCATTCTTCATGCTATTGTGCGTAACGGTCGGCTTCGTTGGCCCGTTTCCGATGAGATCCACGCGCTAAGCGACAAGCCCGTGCTTAGCGTGCAGCGTCGCGCCAAATATCTGCTGCTGGAGTTGCCTGACGGATGGATAATCATCCACCTTGGGATGTCCGGTAGCCTGCGTATCCTTTCAGAAGAGCTTCCTGCGGCCAAACACGATCACGTGGATTTGGTGATGAGTAACGGCAAGGTGCTGCGCTACACCGATCCTCGTCGCTTTGGCGCATGGTTATGGACCAAAGAGCTTGAAGGTCATAACGTGCTGGCACATCTTGGGCCAGAACCGCTGAGCGAGGCGTTCAACGCCGATTATCTGAAAGAGAAATGCGCGAAGAAGAAAACGCCGATAAAACCCTGGCTGATGGACAATAAGCTGGTTGTGGGCGTCGGAAATATCTATGCCAGCGAATCACTGTTCGCTGCGGGGATCCATCCCGATCGGCTTGCTTCGTCGCTGTCAGCACAGGAGTGCGAGCTACTGGTAAATGTCATTAAAGCGGTTCTACAACGCTCGATTGAGCAGGGCGGCACGACGTTAAAGGATTTTCTGCAAAGTGACGGTAAGCCGGGTTATTTTGCGCAGGAACTGCAGGTGTATGGCCGTAAAGGTGAAGCGTGCCGGGTATGTGGGACGCCGATTGTGGCGACGAAGCATGCGCAGCGGGCGACGTTTTACTGCCGCCAGTGTCAAAAGTGAGTTATTTGAGCTTATCCATCAGTGCTTGATGAACGTGTGCGGGCAGAAAATGCGTCACATCCCCTGCGTGGCGCGCGACTTCTTTCACCAGCGATGATGAAATAAACGACCACTCCTTTGATGGCATCAGGAAGACGCTTTCCAGTTCAGGCATCAAATGGCGGTTCATGTGCGCCAACTGCATTTCATATTCAAAATCGGCTACGGCGCGCAGCCCGCGAATCAGAATATTGGCCTGCTGCGTGCGAGCGAAGTTTGCCATCAGATCGCTAAAACCCATCACTTCAACGTTTGGCAGATGTGCTAACGCGGCGCTCGCCAGTGCGACACGCTCATCCAGACTGAACATCGGTTTCTTACCTGGACTGGCCGCAATAGCAAGAATCACCTTATCGAACATGCTGGCTGCACGCGTGGTGATATCAATATGGCCATTCGTGATCGGATCGAAGGTACCCGGATAAATCGCTTTTGTGCTCATGGCTCACGCTTTCTCTGAGTAGCCGCGGTTCAGCGCCCACAGCTCGGTGTATTTATTGAAAGTATACTGCGCATTCACAACGGCCAGTAACCAACCTTGTTTACCGTCTAACACCCCACCACGCAACAGCAGCGTTTTCAGGAACGCACCAAAGGTATGCGTGAAGATTCCCATTAGCGAGGCTTTCTTACCGCGCTGGTGGCGTTCCTGCGCCCATGCCGTGGCATAGTTGAGCTGTTTACGCTGGAAGCTGGCAAAATCCCGACAGGTCAGGTGCAGTAAATCACCTGGCAGGGCAATAATCTGGGCGTTTTTGCAGTCCAGTGATTCATGGACCAGATTGCTGTTGTAGTGATAGCGTTCGCGTTCGTACAGGCGCATGACGCGGTCAGGATACCAGCCGCTGTGACGCATAAAGCGACCCAGGAAGTAGTTGCGCCGGGCGATGCTGTACACAGCCCCCGGTTGCGGCGACGCGAGAACAGCCTGAAGAGATTGCTGAAGTTCGGGGGTTATCCGTTCGTCAGTATCGATCATCAGCACATAGTCGCCGGTGGCAAAAGATTGCGCGCGTTGGCGCTGAATACCATAGCCTTGCCAGTCCGTATCGATAACCACCTTCGCACCAGCTGCGCGCGCGACGTCGAGCGTGTTGTCCTCACTCCCTGAATCAAGAAGGACAATTTCGTCGGCCCAGGCAACCGAGGCCAGGCAGTCCGGAAGCAGATCGGCGGCGTTTTTGGCGATCATCACGACCGACAGACGCTTAGGCATTAATGGCTCCGCTGAGGCAGATAAGGTTGCATAAGTTGCAGCAGGCGGGTCAGTGCACCCTGATTCTGATGCAGAACTTCGACAGCGTGACGTCCGTACCACAGGCGGTAATCTTCGTCGGTAAGCAGCGTAGAGACTTCCTTCACGATGGAGTCTGTATCGGTCACGGTGATTAAACCGTCGGCTTGCTGCAATTTAGCGCAGATATCTTTGAAGTTGAACGTGTGTGGCCCCATCAGCACGGGAATAGCGTGCGCTGCGGGTTCTAATGGATTATGTCCGCCACGTTCAACCAGGCTGCCGCCCACGAAAGCGAGATCGGCAATTCCGTAAAGCAGCATCAGTTCGCCCATTGTGTCGCCAATCACCACCTGCGTGCTGCCCGATGGGATTTCACCAGTGCTACGCAAGGTGAAACTGAAGCCGCCTTTCTGCACCATGTCGCGAGCGTCTTTAAAGCGTTCAGGATGACGCGGCACCAGAATTAGCAAGAGATCCGGGAATTTCTCCAGCAGCTTGCGGTGCGCCTGCAGAATGATCTCTTCCTCGCCATCATGAGTACTTGTGGCAATCCACACCTGACGGCGCGGTGCCCACTGACGACGCAGGGTGAGGGCCCGGGCCGCAAGCTCAGGGGTGACGGAAATATCAAACTTCAGGCTACCGGTTACCGCGAGTTGATTGCGTTTCAGGCCAAGCGAAATAAAGCGGGCAGCATCTTCTTCGTTTTGTGCGGCAATCAGCGTAATTTTCGACAGCAGTCGGTGCATAAATTTACCCAGCTTGCCGTAACCTTTTGCGGAACGTTCAGACAGGCGCGCATTGGCGACAACCAGCGGAATTTTCCGGGCATGCAGAGCGGAAATCATATTTGGCCAAAGTTCGGTTTCCATCACAATCACCAGCTTCGGGCGCACGGTGTTGAGGAAGCGATTCATGGCGCAGGGCAGATCGTAGGGCAGATAGACGTGATGCACGTCTTTACCAAAGGCCGACATCGCACGCTCAGAACCCGTTGGGGTCATGGTGGTGACGGTAATGGGCAAATACGGATAACGGTGGCGCAGCGCGCGAACCAGCGGAATGGCCGCCAGGGTCTCACCCACTGATACGGAATGGAGTAAAATACCGTCTGGCGCAACTTTGTTGCGACAGTAACCATAGCGTTCAGCCCAGCGTCTTCGATACGCAGGCGCTTTACGGCTACGAAGCAGTAGTCGCAGCCACACCAGTGGCTGAATGATGTAAAGCAGAGCGGTATACAACAATTCCAAGCGATTATCCGTTTTTCAGTTTCGGCGGGCAAATTCTAAGCATTTAGGCTTCGTAAAGCTATCTCTTATGCCAGATACCTCTTCAAACGGAAGTAGCGGCGTCCCAGTCTCCAGCGCAGTCTGGGCGTTTTCGCGTTTTTCCAGATGAGCTTCCAGATGCCTGTTTCGAAAAATTCTCGAATAATCATCGACTTTTTCTGCGTGTCTTTCATGTTATCGAAGGTGTGAATGATTCCGAGCCCTTCCTTCGCTATTTGCCAGTGACAGGCCGGGATTTGTTTAACTTGATCCGGATAGCGTTGGTTAATGGCTTCCAGCATCTGCAATATTTTCATGTAATGACGAGCCGAACGGATCAGCGTGTCGTCATTGTCGGGCATGTGAGATACCGATGCAGAATGGATGTAATAATCGTAAAAGCGTTCGCTGGTGTACTGCACGCGATGTGCTGCGAGCAGAACTTCCGTGGTCCACGGAATATCCTGATGACGCAGGCCAGGTTCGAAGCGAAATCCATTTTGACGAATAAAATCGTGGCGATAAATGTTTAGCCAGGTCACGTGCAGGAATTTGCGTGAATCCAACGCTTTTTTAAGCCATGCCGGGCCGGTCATGACCTCCGTCGACGGTAGCGCATCTTCCGGGAAGATAGGGCGCGACGGTTTTTTATCATTTTCCCAGACGTAGTTTCCGTTACAGGTAGCGACATCCAGATTTTGCGTCACGGCCATATCAAGCAGACGCTGATACATACCGGGTTTAAAGACATCATCAATGTCGGGGAAGGAGAGGTACTGTCCAGTGGCCACGGCCAGCCCTGAATTACGCGCAACAGAGACGCCTTGGTTTTCCTGATCAATCACCTGCATTTGTGGCAGCTGTTCACGCCACTTTTCTACGATCTGCATTGAGCCATCGGTAGAGCCATCGTTGACGATAATGACTTCCATACTGTCGATGTTTTGGCTGACGAGGCAGGTAAAGAACTGTTCCAGGAAGGCTTCGCCGTTATAAACAGCCACAACCACGCTTAATAAGGGCGCTGAATTTTGCATAAGAAACCTGATTATTATTGATTGTCTACCAGCGCAACGTACTGCTGGCATATCGCGTTAATACCAAACGAAGAGATCGTTGCACTATCAACGATCGGCGGATGGGCATAAATATCTGCCAGCGTGGCTGCCAGAGACTCGTCATTCATTTCTGAAAGACCGCGCGCGAGGTCACCTGTGAGAATTTCAGACGGGCCGCCAGGGCAGTTCGTACTGACGGGCGGCGTCTGGCAAATAATGGACTCGACAAGCACATTACCAAAACCTTCGCAGTCTGAGCTTAACACCAGCAGGCGCGCACCTTTAATCCACGGGTAAGGATTGGCTTCGAACGGGCGGACAATAATTTTGTTTTCGATACCCAATTCGGCGGCCAGCTGTTTTAACTGCTGGATACGGTCATCGGTGCCGTTGCCCATCATAACCAGCGGCGCGTCGATGTTGCTCAGCGCGTAGGCGCGAAGCAGGCGATCGTGCCTTTTATGCTCGTGGAAGCGACCCACGTGGATGATGTAGTCTTTGCCCTGCATCTCGAAAGGAGCATCAGCCAGACGCTGGATTTCAGGGATATCAAAGGGATTATGAATGACCGTTTTGCGTCGAAGATTGATGGCTAACGTGTCTGAGAGATCCCGCAGAACGGCGGCAGAAACGGCGACCACGTTGCGATTTTCGTAAGTATGGCGAATTTTGTGATGCTTAAACCAACGCGATAGCCCGCTGCGATGGCGAAGATAGGAAAACGAGAACATGCCATGCACACAGAACCAGACCTTATCACGGCTTAGCGTGCGGCTATGCGCCACAATGCGGTCGGTTTTGTGTAAATGGGAAAACACGACGTCAAATTTCCCGCTGCGCTCGGCAAGCTTAACCGCGTGGTCCAGAAGCTGCGCCCGCCGGGGGATCTCCGTCAGCTTCCGCCATGGTTTTTTGCAGGTATCCTGAACGACCTGATAATCGATGCCCTCTGGAATAGCGTAGTCGCAGGCTCTTCGCAGAGAGAAAAGTGAGACCTGATGTCCCATTTCTATCAATCCGCTAGAGAGTGTCAGCACCGTTTTTTCGGCCCCGCCACCAGGTAAACCATCAATAATCATAAGGATGCGCATCATTAATCCAGTAATTTTTGATAAAGCGAAATAAGCTGACTTGATAGTTTTTCAGGGGTAGCGTCTTTGACGCGTTCGCGCGCCGCCATCCCCATATTGTTATTCTTTTCCAGAGAAGGGATAGCCGCAATGGCCTCCTTCAACCTGTTGATATCAAGTGCGTCACAGTAAAAACCATTCTGGCCCTGTGCAATAAATTCTGCTCCGCCGCAGCTTTCTGAAGTAATGACGGGCAAGCCGCAGGCCATCGCTTCAAGAATAACGTTTGGAAAGGGATCATACAGCGTTGGCAACAGTAAGCCATCGGATAGCTGGTAAAATGGCAGCGTCTCCTTTTGCATCCCCAGGAAGCGGATTTGCCCCTCGCAGCCCAATGACCGTGCGAGGCTGCGGTAACGTTGCTCTGCTTTATCCTGACCCACCACAATCAGCCATGCATCTGTACCTGCAATGGCGTGAATGGCACTGGCTAACCCTTTTCGTTCGAATCCAGAACCTACAAAACAGAACACAACGGCATCGATTGGTACCCCCAGCTTTTGGCGAAGTGCAGCGCGTTGTTGCTCTTCTGCCGGAACGAAGCGGCTGGTATCAATTGAATTATAAATCACATGTATCTTTTTTGCGTCAATATCAAAGTCTTCCACGATCTCAGTTTTGATCATTTCCGCATTACAGATAACGGCTTTAAGCTCCGGAGCCTGGTACATCTCGCGCTCGGCGTTCATGACATAGCGGTGATAGCGGTCGTGCATCAGCATTTGCGCGCGCCAGCCGGAGAGAATACGTGTGCGCTGCAGCAGCCAGCGTCGATGTACGCCATCACCCGCGCGATAAATGTCGCAGCCAGGAATACGCTCGTGACTTTGGACGATATCAAATTGCTGCTGCTGCCAAAGCGCGCGCGCAGCGTTAGCAAAGCCGCGTTCACGGCTAATACGGCCCCATTTTTGCGGATCGCAAATGTGAATATTCCAGTCGTCCTGCTTCTCACCCTGCCATTCACGCGTAATGACGTTGAGCTCAAGATTTTGGTTGCTGAGCGCCGTGAGCGCTCGGGAGACAAAGCGTTCAGCTCCGCCATCGGGACGATATTTTTGGCGCACAATGGCCAGGCGATGGCGAGTCATTACAGATATCTCCTTGCGGCAGAGACCACATCTTCAACAGGTATCGTGTCGAGATAGCGTTCCTGGGTTTTTGTATCAATAGCATCAGGGTCGGGAAGCGGACCGTAATCGCCGGCCCAAATCACCTCTCCATTGACCTGCCATGGTGACCAGAACGTCAATTTTGAGGGGCCGAACAGGGCGATACAGGGGGTTTGAAGCGCTGCTGCCATATGCATGGGAACGGAGTCTACACCTAAAAACAGGCGTGCATGATCGATAAGCGATGCCAGCTGGCGTAAGGTCAACTGACCTGCCAGCGATACGACGCCCGTTTGCGGCGAGGCGGCGAGAATACGATCGATCATCTCAAGCTCTTTTTTATCCGGGCCTGCCGTAAGCACAACCGTATGGCCATCCTGCTGAAGCGCCGTGATGGTTTGGGCCATCTTATTCTCGTCCCAGCATTTATAGAACCAGCGCGAGGTAGGCTGTATCACGATGTAGCTATCACCAACGCCTTTTTGCATCAATATTTGCTGCGCATGATGCCAGTCGTCCGCCGTGTAGCTCATGGTGACGGCAGGTTGTGGAGTGACGGGGAGCGGCGACAGGATAGAGAGGTTTTGCTCGACGGTATGTTGCGCATGGTGATTCGCTACCGAGACCAGTTGGCTATGACAAAAACGCCAGAAGGCATTATCACGCTTGTTGAACGCAAACCCGAGACGGACCGGCGCACCGGTGAATCGGGTAACGATGGCGCTGCGCCACTGATCGGCAAGATTAATCACGACCTGGTAGCGTTGTGCCCGCAGTGTGCGAAGAAGCTGCCACTCCTTTTGCAGATGTTTCAGCGTACCCAGTTGCTTCCATTTGCGATCGATACCATAGATTGTGCCAATAGCAGAATGCGCGCCGAGCATATCGCGCGTTTCTTCATAGAGGAGTACGTCAATCTGTGCGTCAGGCCATTTTTGACGCAAAGAGTCAATGACCGGCGTGGTAAGTAACATGTCGCCATGATGACGGAGTTTAATGAGTAAAATGCGTAATTTCGGCGTATTAAGAATGTTATTCATCATCATCTTATCGAAGGCAATCTATTCGCAATTCTAATAGACCTGATAGCGACTTGCACTCTTTCTGCATAATGTCCGTAATTTATCGGTAAGGGTTTACTCCTTATTGACGGAGTGCGTAACATAGCGACAACCTCACGTCTTGCGGACCCATTATGAAAAAACCAGCGTTTATCATCACGATCGATACAGAAGGCGATAATCTCTGGCAAAACCACCGTGAAATCAAAACGGAGAACGCCCGATATCTGGAGCGCTTTCAGGCTCTTTGTGAGCGTTTTGGCTTTAAGCCCGTTTGGTTAACCAACTATGAGATGGCAATCGAGCCTGTTTTTATTGCGTTCGCGAAAGAGGTGATAGCCCGTGGTCAGGGGGAGGTCGGCATGCACCTTCACGCCTGGAACAGCCCGCCGGAACATGATTTGACCGGCGACGACTGGCGCTGGCAGCCCTATTTGATTGAGTATTCTGACGAAGTGATGCGAGAGAAAGTGCTTTTCATGACGCGTTTACTTGAAGATACCTTCCAGACGAAAATGCTTAGCCATCGTGCGGGACGTTGGGCGTTTGATAGCCGCTACGCTAAGCTGCTTATCGAACTGGGTTACCAGGTGGACTGCTCCGTCACGCCGAGAGTGAACTGGCGCAATGCCAAAGGCGCACCTCAGGGTAACGGCGGCACGAATTATCAGCATTTTCCTGAGCAGGCTTATTTTCTTGATGTAACTGATATTTCGCGACCAGGCGACAGCCCCCTGCTCGAAGTCCCGATGAGCATTCAGTACAAACATCCCGGCTGGCTTAATGCGGTAAAACAGAGTTATGACCGCTTACGCGGCAAGTACCGTTCCCCCTCCGTGAACTGGCTGCGACCGTCCGGCGGCAATGCGGCTCAAATGATTCAGGTGGCGCAGCAGTCTTTGTCTCAGGGCAATGACTACGTGGAGTTTATGCTGCATTCGTCAGAATTTATGCCCGGTGGCAGCCCTACCTTTAAAGATGCAGAAGCGATTGAAGGGTTGTATCAGGATCTGGAGCAACTGTTTGAATGGTTGTCAGATAAAACGGTTGGGATGACGCTGGCGGAGTTTTATCAACAAAAAAAATAAAAATGCCCGCAGGCGGGCATTTTCACTGTTATTTATTTCTTTGTGAGAATGGCGTAGATAGCGCAAACAGAGTCATAAAGAAAATCAACGCTTCAGAACTTAATAAGATGACGTCTGTCAGGCCATACAGCAGTAGCAATAGCATTGTCGTTAACAGCAGCGCATTTTTTTTGCTGACCGCGTAATAGATCATCGACGCAAAGAAAAATAGCAGAACCGCAAGTCCGGGGATCCCCTGCAGCGAGTATTTTTCGATCATTTCATTGTGCAGATGTATGTTGATATAGCCGAGTGCAGCCGCGACCTGCGGATGACCTTCTTTCACGTAATTTCTTGACCACGTTTCCCTCTCTTCCATTGACTGGCCTAAAGGATGTGCAAGACCATTCTGAATGCCTATCGACCACATCGAAAAACGGGCGCCAAGCGAGGTTCTATCATTACCTTTTTGATAATCATCGATTTCGGTTTGCGTTTGCGCAATTTTAGGTGAAATCAGAGGCTTGTAGCTGACTATTACGATACCAGCAACAATAGCGAGGAAAATCATAGTGGACTTGAGATGAATTTTTCTGAACTGATAAAGCGTAAGTACAATTGCCAGTATCAGATAGAGCCCCATGGCTGCACGCGTGCCGGTCATCAGGATAAGAAGATAGGAGAGCAAAATGGTGAAGCCTGCAACGACGTATAATTTTACATTCTGCTGCAGGTAAAGGCTATATACGAAGGCGAGTGAAAGCACCGAGTAAACATAGGCTGAAACGGTCGCGCGGTTAATAGCCATCTCAACGCGGGTTATACCCTCGCTTGCCTGCCACAAACCGTACCCGGTTGCGAGAACAAAACCTGTTGCCGTGGCGTATAAAAAATATTTCTGGAAGTTCTCTTTTGTTATGTAGGTTTTAAATCGGTCGATATAAAACACTAATATGCTCGCCAGTATTATTTTTTTGCTTGAGCCTAAATAATCGCTGTAAGCATTAAGTCCTTCGGTGTGATATTCATAGACCATATACCAGGCAAGATTAAGCAACCCGATGAGCAAAATAGGAAGAGCAATGCTGAAGGGACGCCAAGTAATTTTTTTATATTCACAGAACAAGCCGATAATACTGGCATAAATGGCAATATAAAAGAACTCTCGTTGTTTTCCTGAGTTAACCAGTACCAAAGCGAGAGAGATAAAGCTTAAAACCAGCGTTAACTGATAGATCCGTAATTTTACTTTTTCCATATTGCCTCAATTACCCTTTTTTTATAGCTAAAACGAACACTGGTAGACAAGAAAAATGACCAGGAATAAAGTGTACTAACACGCTCTTTAACTGATTGTAATTGCTCTTTGGTAAGGCTTTTTTTATGGTTGCTATAGATATCAAACCAATGGCAATTGACAAGGTGGCTAAAGCGCGCAGGGAAGGCTTTTTCCATACGTTGTGTGCATTCAACAAGTAGTGAAATTTTACTGGCATCAAGAATGCTCGACAAACTGCCACTGCGCTTAATGTAATAATAATGCCCTTGACGCTGATAGAATATTTTACTGGCTTGCATCAACATGGTAGGGAATACAGCAAAATCTTCGTAGCAGATCATCGATGGGATGGGATTGCTTTCGTAAAGACTGCGCAGAATAAATTGTCCGATAAGATGAGCCTGGAAATCTTTGTGCTGTAAGAAGCGAAATACGGCATCTTCACGTGATAATGGAAGAGGATTAAAACCGCCCCACTCAGGGTTGATTTTACGGACATCTCGGATTTCAAGCAGGCGCGTCAATAACATGTCGGGACGCTGCGCTTTCAGAAAGGTAATGGCATCACTAAGGCTATTAGGTTTGAGTAAATCGTCGCTGTCCAACATGGTGATGTACTCACCTGATGCCATTGCAACCGCGCTATTGCGAACCTGGCCGACGTTCCGGTAGTTGACGTTTTTGGCGATAGCGTTCGGTAATTTCATCAACCAACGCTCGATAATATCCTGAGTAGAATCATCTGAACCGTCGTTAAAAATAACAATTTCAATATCACTACGCGCTTCACCCATTGCTAATTGTAGACTTTCAAAGGTGGCATCCAGCGTGTGTGCTGCATTATGCGCGACAACAATGACACTTAGAAAAGCCATAAAAATTAATGTCCTTGGGTGTCAGAAACAGCAGTGAGTGTATTAAGTTTCGGTAGCTCAAGAATGAATTGTTGAAGTTTGTTTAAATCAGAATCAGTCACTGCGAAGAGCTCGTCACGCGCCTGAGAGAAATAGTACCGTGTCTCAAAAACATATGAACAAATATTCTGATCGTCACCCACCAACAGCACCTTGCCAAGTGGACGCTGCTCGTAGTGACAGCAGGGACCAAACAGCATCACGATAGGCACACCTACCGCGTCAGCGATATAAATATTTCCTGAATCCGAAGCAATATAGCAGTCCATTTTTGAGATCGCCCAGGGCACTTCTTCAAGCGAGAGTTTCCCGATCAAATTGACGAAGTTTGGAATCTCTCCGTAGGCGCGGGTAATGTCGTCCATCCACGACTGTTCGTTTGGCGCGCCAAAAACATAAAATTCGCAGGGCAATGGTGCCAGATGGTCAACAATGCGTTTCCAAATCACTGGAGGAACAGTCTTCGCTTTGTTGCCCGCCGACACGCTAATGCCAATACGAATAACCCCTGGCTTATCCAGTATCTCGGGATAGGCAGTCGGCTTAAACAGAGGGCGAGTGGCATGCTTTGGCGAATCTTGCCAGGAGAGCGAACGATCGGCCAACTGGAGATAGTTGGTCACCGACAGCGTTTTTTTACCGTGAGTCACAATGCCATCAGCCGTAGCGTAGAAAATCCCGTGATACCACCTGCGCGTATACGTGCTCAAAAACTGTTTATTTTTGGCGTTACACGTCGCAGCGAAAAACAGGTTAACGCTGTTTGGCTGCAAGAGGTATACGTTGTCGTAGCGATTCATGATCATGCAGGCAAAGCGCAGCTTTCGCCATAAGTTGCGCTTGTGCTGCTCGATAAAAAAGATCTCATTGATGGTGTCGTCATGCTTCGCCAGCGCGTTAACGCTGCGGCTGATCAGCACATCGCTTTTTTGCAGATATGCCAGGAGAGGCGTCGCATTGATAAAGTCACCGATTTTGGCTGTCTGGATAACCAGGTTTTTACCCGTATCCTTACGAAACAGCTTCCGGATGATTTTCACCGGAAAAAGTAAAATCAGCAGAAATACATAACTCATGGGTTAAATATCCCTGTCGGAAAGCCCTTGGCTGCCCTGTAAAAATGAAGAAATCTCATCTGCGGTAATGTCTCCCATCCGCTTCGTAGGGCTAACCCTCTGATGCTGGTTTCTGCCATAACCCCCAATCAGCCCCGGATCGGTTGGGCCGAAGAGGGTGATGTTAGGGCGATCCAGCGCCGCTGTTAAATGGCTCAGCCCCGTATCAACAGAAACAACAGCCTTCGCACCTGCCAGCTCGGCAGCAACCTGCGCCAGCGCAAGCTTGGGTAATACTTCAACGTGTGAAAAACCTGCGGCTAAACGCTCTGCACGTTGACGTTCATGTTCTGCGCCCCATGGGAGTTTAATATGGATGCCTGAAGGTTGCATTAGTTCAATGAGCTGTCGCCAGTTTGTTTCCGGCCAATGCTTTTCATCGCGAGTTGTGGCATGCAGGAAGATGAAATAAGGCTGTGCAGCCGGCGTCGCGTCATTAAGAAAATGCTGAGCGATGGCATAGTCGCCCTGAGCGGTTGGCTTTGCATAATTCAGGCTTTTGGCGAATAACTCGCGAGTCCTTTCTACCGCGTGCTGCTGTTTAGCGATAGCGTGACGGCGATTGTAAAACAAGCTCGCCAGTGGCTCGCGCGCGCTTTGCCAGTCCATTCCGTGCTTCTCGCCATGCGCCAGACGGGTCACTAGCGCGGCGCTTTTGACCAGCCCTTGCGCGTCGATAATGGCATCGTAGCGTTGGGCCTGCACCGCCTCGCGAAACGCCTTGCGCTCGGCTTTAATGGGGGCTGAAAACCACGCCTTACGCCAGCGGCGTATAGCGACGGGGATCACGCGATCGACCGCTTCATGCCAGGTGGGTATCTGCGCGAAGCCTTCTTCCACTACCCAATCAAAACGAATACCGGGGATGGCTCGCATAGCATCCGTCAGTGACGGCAACGTATGCAGAACATCGCCCATAGAAGAGGTTTTAACGATCAATACCCGCATCCGTTACCCTTCTTCACTTAATAGCAGGTCGTTCAGTTCATCGAGCACACGCTGCGGCGTAATGTCGATAAGGCTCTGGTGATAGCCTTCGGCGGCATCGCCTTTACGCACCCGGTGATAACCGGTTATCAGACGAATGACGCGGGCTTTGTGCGACAGCGGCGGCGTAAAGTCCGGGCTGCTTGGGCCATACAGCGCAACCAGCGGGCGGTTCAACGCGGCGGCGACGTGCATCAGTCCTGAATCGTTCGTGACGACAGCGTTGCACGCAGCCAGCAGGATCACCGCCTGCTCAAGCTGGGTTTCCCCGGCCAGATTACGGCACCAGGCCTGTTGCTCATTGCTGAGCGTGGCGAGGATCTCGTTGCCTGCTTCGTGGTCTTTCGCCGAGCCGAACAGCACAACCTGATAGCCTTCGTCGATCAACTGCTTTGCCAGCTCGGCGTAGTGATAGTGCGGCCAGCGCTTGGCGGGACCGAACTCTGCGCCAGGGCAAAAGCCAATCATTGGACGCTCCGCGGAGAGATCAAACGCGCGACAGGTTTGCGATTTCTCGCCTTCATGCACCTGCAACTGCGGCCACAGCAGCGGCTGTGGGAGATCTTTGGCTGTCCGCATCACACCTTTGTCATAGGCCAGTGCAACGTAGCGCTCAACCATCAGCGGCCAGGCCTCTTTATCCAGCACGCGCGCATCGTTCAACAGGCCGTAGCGCATTTCGCCACGCCAGCCCGTACGATGAGGCACACCAGCAAAGAAAGGCACCAGGGCAGACTTAAACGAGTTTGGCAGCACGTAGGCGCGGTCATAACGCTTTTCCCGCAGACTATGGCCTAACTTACGGCGCTCACCGATTTCCAGCGCGCCATGGCCGAGCGGCATCGGGATCGCTTCGTTAACTTCTGGCATGCGCGACAGCAACGGACGGCACCACGCGGGTGCCATCACGTCAATTATCGCCTGGGGATAGCGCGCCTTGAGCGTGCGATAGAGACTTTGCGACATCATCATGTCGCCTACCCAGGACGGGCCAACCACCAGAATCCTCATAGATTGCCTGCCTTATGCGTCGCGGTTCAGCCAGGCCATATATTCCGTCACGCCTTCGGCAACGGTCTTAAATGGCTTGTCATAGCCCGCTGCGCGCAGGTTGGTCAGGTCAGCCTGAGTAAATGCCTGGTAGCGGCCTTTCAGTTTTTCCGGGAAGGGAATGTATTCGAGGCTGCCCTTCTGGTGATACGCCAGTGCAGCATCCGCCACGGCCTGGAAGGATTCCGCGCGGCCAGTCCCCAGGTTGAAGATACCGGACACGCCGTTTTCCATGAACCACAGGTTGACTGCCGCCACGTCGCCCACGTAGACGAAGTCGCGCTTAAAGCCGTCGCTGCCTTCGAACAGTTTTGGGGTTTCGCCGTTATTCAACTGAGTGTTGAGGTGGAATGCGACGCTCGCCATGCTGCCTTTGTGGCCTTCGCGCGGACCATAAACGTTGAAGTAGCGGAAGCCCACAATCTGAGAATTAGCTTCTGGCAGAATTTGACGGACGTATTCGTCGAACAGGAACTTAGAATAGCCGTACACGTTTAGCGGCTGCTCGTATTCACGGGATTCGATAAAGTCGGAAGTGCGGCCGCCGTAGGTAGCAGCGGAAGAGGCGTACAGGAACGGGATTTCATGTTCCAGGCAATAGTGCAGAACCTCTTTGGAGTACTGATAGTTGTTATCCATCATGTACTTGCCATCCCACTCGGTGGTGGATGAACAGGCACCTTCGTGGAAGATGGCTTCGATGTCGCCGAACTCTTCACCCGCCATAATCTGGATCAGAAAATCTTCTTTATCCATGTAGTCGGCAATGTTCAGGTCTACCAGGTTTGCGAACTTGGTACCGTCTTTCAGGTTGTCAACCACCAGAATGTCGGTGATGCCTTTGTCATTCAGGGCCTTGATAATATTGCTGCCGATAAAGCCTGCGCCGCCGGTAACGATGATCATAACTGTAACCTTTGAAGTGTGGAGTCCAGGGACAATCCCGAACGCTAATAGTCATATCATATCATTAGTATGGCCCCCCTTCAGCCATTCACCGATATGCAGCAGGGGTACACGTGATTTATGCTGCAAAAACGATAACTCATGATGCGTCATCTCGTATCGACGTATACGTTTGGGTAATATGTGCCAAAATTTGCCGAGTCTGGAGAATTGCAATGCGTGGTGATTTTTACAAACAGTTAAACAGCGACCTGGATACCGCTCGTGCGGAAGGGTTGTTCAAAGAAGAACGCATCATCACTTCTGCACAGCAGGCGGATATCACCGTCGCTGATGGCAGCCATGTGATCAACTTTTGCGCGAACAACTATCTGGGTCTTGCGAATCACCCTGAGCTGATTGCCGCTGCCAAAAACGGTATGGACACTCACGGCTTTGGGATGGCCTCCGTGCGCTTTATCTGCGGTACGCAGGATAGCCACAAAGAGCTTGAGAAGAAGCTGGCCGAATTCCTCGGGATGGAAGATGCGATTCTGTACTCCTCCTGCTTTGACGCCAACGGCGGCCTGTTTGAAACGCTGCTCGGCGCAGAAGACGCGATTATCTCCGACGCGCTGAACCACGCTTCCATCATCGACGGCGTACGTCTGTGTAAAGCGAAGCGCTTCCGCTACGCCAATAACGATATGCAGGAGCTGGAAGCCCGCCTGAAAGAAGCACGTGAAGCCGGTGCGCGTCACGTGCTGATCGCCACCGACGGCGTATTCTCGATGGACGGCGTGATCGCCAACCTGAAGGGCGTGTGTGACCTGGCGGATAAATACGATGCGCTGGTGATGGTCGATGACTCTCACGCGGTCGGCTTTGTCGGCGAAAACGGTCGCGGTTCCCACGAATATTGCGACGTGATGGGCCGGGTAGACATCATCACCGGTACGCTGGGCAAAGCGCTAGGCGGCGCGTCCGGCGGCTACACTGCGGCGCGTAAGGAAGTGGTTGAGTGGCTGCGCCAGCGCTCCCGTCCGTATCTTTTCTCTAACTCGCTGGCCCCGGCTATCGTCTCTGCCTCCATTAAAGTGCTGGAGATGGTCGAGTCTGGAGCCGAATTGCGCGACCGCCTGTGGTCCAACGCCCGTCTGTTCCGTGAAAAAATGAGCGCGGCAGGCTTTACGCTGGCGGGTGCCGATCACGCGATTATTCCGGTGATGCTGGGCGACGCGGTAGTGGCGCAAAACTTCGCGCGTGAGCTGCAAAAAGAGGGGATTTACGTCACTGGGTTCTTCTTCCCGGTGGTGCCAAAAGGTCAGGCGCGTATCCGCACCCAGATGTCTGCGGCGCATTCACCTGAACAAATTGAGCGTGCGGTTGAAGCCTTTATCCGCATCGGCAAACAACTGGGCGTGATTGCCTAAGGACGTGTGATGAAAGCGTTATCCAAACTGAAAGCCGAAGAAGGGATTTGGATGACCGACGTGCCGGAGCCGGAAGTCGGTCATAACGATCTGCTGATCAAAATTCGTAAAACCGCCATTTGCGGCACCGACGTTCACATCTACAACTGGGACGAGTGGTCGCAAAAAACGATTCCGGTGCCGATGGTAGTCGGTCACGAATACGTGGGCGAAGTCGTTGGTATTGGTCAGGAAGTGAAAGGCTTTAAAATCGGCGATCGCGTTTCTGGCGAAGGCCACATCACCTGTGGTCATTGCCGTAACTGCCGCGGTGGACGCACGCACCTGTGCCGCAATACCGTGGGCGTGGGCGTGAACCGTCCGGGCTGCTTTGCGCAATATTTGGTGATCCCGGCGTTCAACGCCTTCAAGATCCCGGACAATATCTCCGACGATCTGGCCTCCATCTTTGACCCGTTTGGTAACGCGGTTCACACGGCGCTGTCCTTCGACCTGGTCGGGGAAGACGTGCTGGTGTCCGGTGCAGGCCCAATCGGCATTATGGCTGCTGCTGTGGCGAAACACGTTGGCGCGCGTAACGTGGTCATCACCGACGTTAACGAATACCGCCTGTCGCTGGCGCGCAAAATGGGTGTGACCCGCGCGGTAGATGTCTCCAAAGAGAACCTGAACGACGTAATGGCAGAGCTTGGCATGACCGAAGGTTTTGACGTGGGCCTGGAAATGTCCGGCGCGCCGCCAGCGTTCCGTTCAATGCTCGACACCATGAACCACGGCGGTCGTATTGCGATGCTGGGGATTCCGCCGTCGGATATGTCTATCGACTGGAACAAAGTTATCTTTAAAGGTCTGTTCATCAAGGGCATTTATGGCCGTGAGATGTTCGAAACCTGGTACAAGATGGCGGCGCTGATCCAGTCCGGTCTGGATCTGACGCCAATTATCACCCACCACTTTGGGATTGATGATTTCCAGAAAGGCTTCGACGCGATGCGTTCAGGTCAGTCCGGGAAAGTTATTCTGAGCTGGGATTAATCTTTAAAAAGGGGCCAATGGCCCCTTTTCATCACGCTACCGCGCGGTCCTGGCGAAGCTCTCTCGCGACTTTAGCCGCAATATCTTCGATATCAATTTTGTTATTCCGTTTATCATAAATCAGCTGCTCTGAGTTCTGACCAATAGGTGAGAAAATCGTATTTCCCTCATAGTCTTTATTATGATCCAGCAGCATTGAAAAATAGATGGCAATCAGCTTCTTATCAAAAGCACAGGCAATATGAACGATGGCCGTATCAACAGAAACCACCAGATCGGCTTTTTTAATAAGCGTAATGGCATCCCACAGCGACTTAAATCGACAAACGGTAATGTTCGCGTTATCGAAATGAAGGTCTGCTAATTTCCCGCCCTCGCCAATGATAAAGACTTGAGTATCGGGGGATTGCACGATCTCAGTAGCCAGCGTGTGTAACTGAGGTATCGACAGGCTGCGTTCCGCTACGCTTGCAAACGGATTTAACACCACGATCCTTTTGCCCGCATGAGGCTCCAGATAACTATCAATAAAGCGCTCGTGCTCGGGTAGTGCGGGCAGGGAGTAGCAAAGACGCTCTGGCGTGACGTTCAACGCGCTAAGGATGTTTTTTTGCGGATGGGTAATGTGGAATTCGGAATTGATGGGCAGCATCAAGTTAAAAGGTTTAGCCAGCCAGCCTCCAAATCCAATGGCATATTTATAATTAATTTTACGCAGAAGTTGGGTCGTGAACAGTTCCTTTCTTTTCATCCACGAGTAATGGCTAATCACTAAATCCGTCTCGATGGGCTTCATGGCATCGATATTTTTTACATCGGCAATATAAACTTCATCGATGTCGGCCATTTTTTCAAAGAGATCGCGATTTCGTTCCTCTGCGACGATCTGTATTGTATAACCGGCCTGCTTGAGGGCATGCCAGGTACCCGTGTGGCATACCGCATCACCAATTCCAAGATCGACGAAAGGAAAAAGAATGCGCTTAATGTTGGAGGTATCGATTTTTTCACGACGCTTATCCTGCAACTGTCGCGATAATGAAAGCAGCTTTATTCGTCTTTTTAATTCTTTGGTCTTATGGTTTCGCTGCCTGTTAATTTCCTTCAGATAACCCACTAATTTCTTCATGCTAATACTAAACCAAATTAAATATTAAATTATGGTTAGTATAATCTTAACATTCACGAAAAGGAATGACTGCGGTTAAAGTGTAGCCGCCGGATGGTTTATTTTCTTATTTTACAATTAATTAGATGTGGTTTGCGTTGCGGTTTACCCGGTCGCGCGTCCGCCGGGTAAGCCGTTTAGGATGTAAGATTTAAAAAGCAAAAAAGAGCATGAATTTAAGCGGGATAATAACAATAGCCCGTTGCTACCGCGCATACGGGCTTTCTTGTCGCAGAGTTATTAGGCCTTATTACCCCAGCCCTGCCATTGGTGTTGCATATATTTCACCAGTGAACTTTGACTCACGCTTTCGCCTATCACCGAGAAGAATCGGGTGGCATACACCGGTTCCAGCGGCTGCTGCGGTTTGCAAATGGTTACGCCACGGAACGGATTACGCGGTGGCGTGGCAGGCGGTGTGGTATTTGGCCGCGACGTATCCACCTGCGGTTCGTTTAGCAGATCGCTCGGGCGTACCAGCGTGATATCCGACGGAAGCGTTGGCAGCATTTGCTGCAATACACGCACCGTTGAAGGGTGAGGGTGACCAATCGCAATCGCCGAACCGTTGCGACGCGCCAGCTTCACGGCGCGATTAAACTGGACGCGAATATCCGCCTCGTTCTGCGTGTCGTCCAGGAAGACTTTACGCTTTATCACCTTCACACCGGTTCCCTGCGCGGCTCGCATCGCCTGGCTGTTGCCGATAGTCATACTGTCCAGGAAGTAAAGATTGTAGCGTTCAAGCGCCTGCATCACCTTTTGCATCCCAAACAGGCTGGACGTCATGGCGCTGCCCATATGGTTGTTCAGCCCCACCGCAAACGGCACTTTGCCGTAGGCATCGCGAATAATACGCTCGATCTCGTCGCTGCTCATCTCTGGACGTAAGGTGTCTTTTTCCAAAGGTTGTTTACTGAGTGGGGCCATCGGCAGGTGGATCAGCACCTCGTGCCCGCTGTTGTGGGCTTTGGTCGCCATTTCATGGGCGTGGGGAGCATTGGGCAAAACGGCGACGGAGACGGCAGAAGGCATCGCCAGCACCTGATTCTCGTTGTGCGGCCGATAGCCAAAGTCATCAATCACAATGGCAAGTTTGCCTGCGTAAACCGGTGAAGCCAGCGCCAGTGCGCTGACGACGGATAAAACAAGACGACGAAATTGAAGCAAAACTTATCTTCCCAACCACGGCTGTGGATTGACCGCCTGACCCTGGCGACGAATTTCGAAATAGAGTGACGGGCGGCCCTGACCGCCACTACTGCCCACGAGGGCGATAGGTTGACCTGCACGGACCTGCGTACCGACGCTGACTAGCGCGCTCTGGTTATAGCCGTAAAGACTCATATCGCCTTTACCATGTTCGACCACCACAACAAGCCCGTATCCCTGCAACCAGTCGGCAAGGATCACGCGGCCATCGGCGATGGCTTTCACTTCGCTACCTTCAGACGCGCCGATAACGATACCTTTCCAACGTAGCTCACCCTGCAACTGTTCGCCATAGCGATGAAGAATTGAGCCTCGAACCGGCCAGAAGGCTTGTCCACGCGGCGCGCCCAGACCCCCGGTGCGCGAAATAAGCGAGCGCTCGGTTTCTGTTGGTTTATAGGTCGTCCCTTTTCGGGAGGCTTCCTGCTGACGATCTTTTACGGCCTGCGCTTCGCGCGCCTCTTTTTCGGCACGCGCCTTGGCTGCCGCTTCGGCACGAGCAATGCTGTTACGCAGTTTGGATTCGTTAGCGCGCATTTCACCCAGCTGCGCCTGGCCTTCCTGAATCGAGGATTCCAGGCCAGAAAGCGTCTTCTTACGCTCGTTCCGGGCCTGTTCCAGCTTCGCCTGCTGCGCCTGCTGATCGTAAAGCAAGGTTTGCTGCTGGCTCTGCTTCTCTTCAAGCTCGGCTTTCTGCGTGTTGACCTCTTCGCGCGTTTGCTTAAGCTGCGCGATGGTCTCCTGGCGAGCCTGGTTCAAATAGCCAAAATACGCCTGCAAACGCTGACCGCGCTGGCTCTCTTCACCACTGAGGATGAGCTGAATACCGGTATGCTCACCCTGGCGGAATGCCGCATCAAGCTGGGCTGCAAGATTACGTTCCTGAGCTGCTCTCTGACGTTCAAGTTTGGCAATCGATGCGTTCATCTCATCGATCTGCTTATTGAGCTGGGCGAGGGTATTTTGGGTTTCGCGAAGTTTTCGCGTGGCAGCGGAGATTGCCTCTTCCTGCTGCTTTAGCTGGGCAAGCAGTGAGGAACGCTGCTGCTGTTGCTGACGCACCGCACGCTCTTTGGCGGCGATATCAGCCTGAATAGATTTGAGCTGATCGCGGTCATCCGCGTGGGCGGATGCGGCGCACAACAATACGCCAGCGCTAAGCGCGCTGGCGTAAAGCAAAGGCCTGACTGATAACCGTAACGGCTTCACGACCCATGTGATTGAAAAAATCGCCTTTCCCCTCATGGGGAAGGATTATTCCACGATGAACAGCGGCTTGCCAGTCATCTCTTCCGGGATTTCCATACCCATCAGCGTCAGCATGGTTGGCGCGATGTCGGAAAGCTTGCCGCCTTCCACTGCTTTCAGAGATTTCTCACCCACATAAATCAGCGGTACTGGCAGGTTAGTGTGCGCCGTATGGGCCTGACCGGTAGACGGATCGCGCATCTGCTCAGCGTTACCGTGATCGGCGGTGATTAACAACTGGCCGCCCACGGATTCAACCGCTTTAGTCACCTGCGCAACGCAGTGGTCCAGGGTTTCAACCGCTTTTACTGCCGCTTCCATTACGCCGGTATGACCTACCATATCGCCGTTCGGATAGTTACAAATGATGGTGTCGTACTTGCCGCTTTCGATCGCCGCAACCAGTTTTTCGGTCAGCTCGGCGGAGCTCATTTCTGGCTGCAGATCGTAGGTCGCCACTTTCGGAGAGTTAATCAGAATGCGATCTTCGCCTTTAAACGGATCTTCAACGCCGCCATTAAAGAAGAAGGTGACGTGGGCGTATTTCTCAGTTTCAGAGATGCGAAGCTGAGTTTTGTCATTCTTCGCCATCCACTCGCCGAAGGTATTCGCCAGCGATGCTGGTGGATAGGCGCAAGGCACTTTGATGTCGGCGGCGTATTCGGTCAGCATGATGAAGTCGAGGTTCACGACTTTCTTACGGGCGAAACCGTCAAAATCGGCATTCACGAATGCACGAGTGATTTCGCGCGCGCGGTCAGCACGGAAGTTCATGAAAATCAGCGCATCGCCGTCTTCCATAGCGGCATCTGCCTGGCCTTCAGCACGGATCACGGTGGCTTTTACAAACTCATCGTTTTCTTCACGCGCGTAAGCGGCTTCCAGACCAGCAACGGCGGTATCAAACTGGAATTCACCTTTCGCCAGCGTCATCAGGTCATAGGCTTGTTCAACACGATCCCAACGATTATCACGGTCCATCGCATAGTAACGACCAATGATGGACGCTACGCGGCCTTTACCCAACGCGGCAAATTTCTCTTCAAAGGTTTGCAGTGAAGATTTTGCGCTGCGCGGCGGCGTGTCGCGACCGTCCAGGAATGCGTGCAGGTAGATTTTTTCTGCGCCGCGCTCTGCGGCCATTTCTACCATTGCCAGAATATGATCTTCATGGCTATGCACGCCGCCCGCGGAGAGCAGGCCCATGATGTGAACGGCTTTACCTGCGCTAACGGCTTTATCTACGGCACCGGTCAGCGTTGGGTTCGAGAAGAAAGTACGTTCTTTAATTTCAACATCCAGACGGGTCAGGTCCTGATACACGATACGGCCCGCGCCCAGGTTGACGTGGCCCACTTCAGAGTTACCCATCTGACGGTCCGGCAGACCCACTTCCAGGCCAGAAGCATCAATCAGCGTATGCGGGCGTTGTGCCCACAGTGCATCCATGACCGGCGTTTTTGCGTTGAAAATGGCATTATCCTGGCTGTCTTCGCGATAGCCATAACCATCCAGAATCACCAGTACCATAGGTTTTTTAGAAACCGACATTGCGACATCCTCATGCTCAATAGACAAAAGTTTTGTGTAATTTTACTACAGCTGAATCGATAAAGTAGCCTCGGAAGATCAAAGAAAACGCCCGGACAAGCAACGGTGAAGGCTATTTTGAGTCATTTTTTTCGTGGCATGCCGCAGAAAATGGATTAGCTTATTCTCGCTGGCTGTATTTGCCACAACGCACAGGTATACTCCTGTCCTGGTTTTTTTAATCACTACGTCGGGAGTTGTTACCCCCCATGCAAGAAATTATGCAATTTGTTAGCCGCCATCCGGTACTGAGTATCGCGTGGATTGGTTTACTGGCCGCTGTGCTGTTCACTACGTTTAAAGGCCTTACGTCTAAGATTAAGGTTATCACTCGTGGTGAAGCAACGCGCCTGATTAATAAAGAAGAGGCTGTCGTTGTCGATCTGCGCCAGCGCGATGATTTCCGTAAAGGTCATATTGCAGGCTCTATCAACCTGTTGCCTGCCGAAATCAAAGCAAACAACCTTGGCGAACTGGACAAGCATAAAGACAAACCGATTATCGTCGTCGACGGTACCGGCATGCAGGCTCAGGATCCCGCGAGCGCGTTGACGAAAGCGGGCTTCGAGAAAGTCTGTGTTTTGAAAGACGGTGTCTCTGGCTGGAGCGGCGAGAACCTGCCTTTAGTTCGCGGTAAATAAGAGGAATAACGTCATGGCCAATATCGAAATCTACACCAAAGCGACCTGCCCGTTCTGCCATCGCGCGAAAGCACTGTTGAGCAGCAAAGGAGTGACCTTCCAGGAATTGCCTATTGATGGCGACGCGGCGAAACGTGAAGAGATGATCAAACGTAGTGGCCGTACGACGGTTCCGCAGATTTTTATTGATGCGCAGCACATTGGCGGCTGTGATGACTTGTATGCGCTTGATGCACGTGGCGGGCTTGATCCCCTGCTGTAATAGCGTTTTAGGACAATTAAAAAGGGTATTTCCATGTCAGAACAAAACAACAACGAAATGAGCTTCCAGATCCAGCGCATCTACACCAAAGATGTCTCTTTCGAAGCGCCAAATGCACCACAAGTTTTCCAGAAAGATTGGCAGCCAGAGGTTAAACTTGATCTTGATACTGCGTCTACCCAACTGGCAGACGACGTGTACGAAGTGGTACTGCGTGTGACCGTTACCGCTTCTCTGGGCGAAGAAACTGCATTCCTGTGTGAAGTTCAGCAGGGTGGTATCTTCTCCGTTGGCGGTATCGAAGGTAATCAACTGGCGCATTGCCTGGGTGCATACTGCCCGAACATTCTGTTCCCGTATGCTCGCGAATGCATCACCAGCCTGGTATCTCGCGGTACCTTCCCGCAGCTGAACCTTGCGCCAGTGAATTTTGATGCGCTGTTCATGAACTATCTGCAGCAGCAAGCTGGCGAAGGTACTGAAGAACATCAGGATGCCTGATGAGTACAGTTAATGCGTCAATGACTGTGATCGGTGCCGGTTCTTACGGCACCGCTCTTGCTATCACGCTGGCCAGAAATGGTCACGATGTGGTGCTTTGGGGCCACGACCCTAAACATATCGCGACGCTGCAAGCCGATCGCTGCAACGTTGCGTTTCTCCCGGATGTGCCTTTCCCTGATACCCTGCTCCTCGAAAGCGATCTTGCGACAGCGCTGGCCGCTAGCCGCAATATCCTGGTGGTGGTGCCAAGCCATGTATTTGGTCAGGTGTTGCATCAGATCAAACCGCTGATGCGTGCCGATGCGCGTATCGTATGGGCGACGAAGGGGCTGGAAGCCGAAACCGGACGTTTGCTACAGGATGTTGCCCGCGAAGTGCTGGGCGATGACATCCCGTTGGCGGTTATCTCCGGGCCGACGTTTGCCAAAGAGCTGGCTGCGGGTCTGCCGACGGCAATCTCCCTGGCCTCAACCGATCCGACTTTCTCCGACGATCTCCAGCACCTGCTGCACTGCGGTAAAAGTTTCCGTGTTTACAGCAATCCTGATTTTATCGGCGTACAGCTGGGCGGCGCGGTGAAGAACGTTATCGCCATTGGTGCGGGTATGTCCGACGGTATCGGTTTTGGTGCGAATGCGCGTACGGCGCTGATTACGCGTGGCTTGACCGAAATGTCGCGTCTGGGGGCCGCGCTGGGTGCCGATCCGACCACCTTCATGGGGATGGCGGGTTTAGGCGATCTGGTGCTCACCTGTACCGACAACCAGTCTCGTAACCGCCGCTTTGGCATGATGCTTGGACAAGGCATGGATGTGATTGGCGCGCAGGAAAAGATTGGTCAGGTGGTTGAAGGCTACCGCAATACCAAGGAAGTTCGGGAATTGGCGCACCGTTTTGGTGTCGAAATGCCAATAACCGAGGAAATTTATCAGGTATTGTATTGCGGAAAAAATGCGCGCGAGGCAGCATTGACCTTATTAGGTCGTGAGCGCAAGGACGAGCGCAGCAGTAACTAACCACCTGTATGACCCAGCTGGCGAAGAACTGGCTGGTCATTATTACATCGTCTGGAGTCAGCAATGCCGTGTGAAGAACTGGATATCGTCTGGAACAATATAAAAGCGGAAGCTCGTGCTTTGGCTGACTGCGAGCCAATGCTGGCCAGTTTTTACCACGCGACGTTACTCAAGCATGAAGATCTCGGCAGTGCCCTGAGCTATATGCTTGCCAATAAGCTGGCTTCCTCGATCATGCCCGCCATTGCGATTCGTGAAGTGGTGGAAGAGGCCTATGCCGCAGACCCGGAAATGATTGCCTCCGCAGCTTGTGATATCCAGGCTGTGCGCACGCGTGACCCGGCGGTGGACAAATACTCCACGCCGCTGCTGTATCTGAAAGGCTTCCACGCCTTACAGGCCTACCGTATCGGCCACTGGCTATGGAACGAAGGCCGCCGCGCGCTGGCTATCTTCCTGCAAAATCAGGTTTCCGTGACCTTCCAGGTGGATATTCACCCGGCAGCGAAGATTGGTCGCGGGATCATGCTCGACCACGCTACCGGCATTGTCGTCGGTGAAACCGCTGTTATCGAAGATGACGTGTCGATTTTGCAGTCCGTGACCCTCGGCGGTACCGGCAAGACCAGCGGCGATCGCCACCCTAAAATTCGTGAAGGGGTGATGATTGGTGCGGGTGCAAAAATTCTCGGTAATATCGAAGTAGGACGCGGCGCGAAGATCGGCGCGGGTTCAGTTGTGTTACAACCCGTTCCACCGCACACCACCGCTGCTGGCGTACCGGCACGAATCGTTGGCAAGCCAGAGAGCGATAAGCCCGCGATGGATATGGATCAGCATTTCAACGGCATTCACCATACCTTTGAGTATGGCGACGGTATCTAGCTTCTGAGCAGGGCGCCGGCATACCCTAGCTGGCGCCAGGCTTCATACACCACTACCGACACCGCGTTCGATAAGTTCATGCTGCGGCTGTCCGGCATCATCGGAATACGAATTTTTTGCTCGGCGGGCAGGGCATCCAGAATGGTCGCTGGCAGGCCGCGCGTTTCTGGACCAAACATCAGATAATCCCCTTCCTGATAGCTCACTGCGCTGTGCGCTGGCGTGCCTTTGGTCGTCAGGGCAAACATGCGCTGAGGGTTTTCCGCTGCCATAAAGGCTGCGTAATCGTGATGGCGAACCACAGCGGTAAACTCATGATAATCAAGCCCCGCGCGGCGCAGACGTTTGTCATCCCACGCAAAACCCATCGGCTCAATAATATGCAGACGAAAACCGGTGTTGGCGCACAGGCGGATAATATTGCCGGTATTGGGTGGGATTTCTGGTTCAAATAAGACGATGTTAAGCATGCAGCCCCCTTAAAAAACGGGGGCAGCATACCATTCCCGGTCACCAAAGGGGAGAGCGGCTAAGCCGCATCCCCCTGCGTCAACGGTGCCAGCGCGGCAGGAATTTTACTCAATTCCTGCACCAGCGAATCCTTGCTGATGTCACCGATCGTTTTCGCGCCGGTCAGCGTCATCGCGACCTTCATCTCTTTCTCGATCAGGTTTAGCAGATTCGCCACGCCCGCCTGGCCGTGCGTCGCCAGCGCGTAAAGGTACGCACGCCCCAGCAGTACAGTGTCTGCGCCGAGCGCAATCATGCGCACCACGTCCAGTCCGTTGCGAATGCCGCTGTCGGCCAGAATCGCGATATCGCCTTTCACCGCATCGGCTATCGCTGGCAGGGCGCGTGCAGAAGAGAGCACC
This sequence comes from Enterobacter sp., assembly GCA_022649305.1. GTDB lineage: Bacteria > Pseudomonadota > Gammaproteobacteria > Enterobacterales > Enterobacteriaceae > Enterobacter. Next base: position 50,429 of record JALCNW010000007.1, on the reverse strand, counting down.
CCGTCCAACTGACGACCGCCGTGATTCGACACCACAATCCCATCCGCACCAAAGCGTACCGCGTCGCGCGCGTCTTCTGCATCGAGGATCCCCTTGATCACCATCGGGCCATCCCAAAATTCGCGGATCCACTCCAGGTCTTTCCAGGAAATAGACGGGTCGAAGTTGTTGGCCAGCCAGCCGATGTAATCCTCAAGCCCGGTCGGTTTGCCGAGGTAAGCCGAGATATTGCCGAGGTCGTGCGGGCGACCGTTCACGCCAACATCCCATGCCCACTGCGGATGCGTGACCGCCTGCCAGTAACGACGCATCGCCGCATTGGCTCCGCTCATGCCAGAGTGCGCATCACGATAGCGCGCGCCCGGCGTCGGCATGTCGACGGTAAACACCAGCGTTGAACAGCCCGCCGCTTTAGCGCGCTCCAGCGCGTTACGCATAAAGCCGCGATCGCGCAGCACGTACAGCTGGAACCACATCGGGCGCTTAATGGTGGGCGCAACTTCTTCAATCGGACAGACGGAAACGGTCGAAAGCGTAAACGGGATCCCTTTGGCATCCGCTGCTGCTGCCGCCTGAACCTCACCACGGCGCGCGTACATTCCGCACAGCCCCACGGGCGCAAGCGCCACAGGCATAGAAAGCGTTTCGTTGAACAGCTTTGTCTCAAGACTCAGGTCAGACATATTCTTCAGCACGCGCTGGCGCAGGGCCACCTGGGATAAATCTTCCACGTTACGGCGCAGCGTGTATTCGGAATAGGCTCCGCCATCGATGTAGTGGAATAAAAACGGCGGCAGGATGCGCTGCGCTGCGGCGCGATAATCACTGGCTGCGGAAATAATCATGCGTTGTTCTCCCTGGAATTATCATGATCGCCGGGCAGGCGGGTAATGCGCGCCTGTCGGGCCTGATCTTCATCGAATCGTTTAATGGTGGTATGGACGAAGCCCAGATGCGCCATCATGGCTTTGCGCGCGGCCTCGGCGTCACCCGTCAAAATGGCGTTGAGCACCGCTTCATGCTGCTCGGTCAACTGCGCGAAGACCGGCGGCACCAGATACATACGCTGGCGGCTCTGCTTCACGGAGGATTGCAACAGGTCGAAAAAGCCGCGCATGGTTTGCAACAGCACCACGTTATGCGAAGCCTCGGCAATCGCCAGGTGAAAACGCACGTCGGCCTGCGAGGCGATATCCGGATCGCGGCTTTGGGTCGCTTCAAAACAGGCTTTGAGCTTCTCTTTGTCAGCATCCGTTGCGCGCATCGCTGCGTGCCAGGCGGTGCTTGTCTCAATGGCGTGACGCGCTTCGAGGATGTCGAAACTGTAGTCCGGATCGTTCTCCATCAGCGTTTTCAGCGGTTGCACGATGTTTTGCTCGGACCAGTCGTCGTGCTGCCAGCGTACAAAAGTCCCGCCGCCGCGACGGCTCAACAGCACACCTTCGCTGATTAGCGTCGCCAGCGCTTCGCGCAACGAGTTACGCGACACGCCAAGCTGGGCCGCAAGCTGGCGTTCGGCGGGCAATTTCATGCCCGCTTCCAGCTGTTGTTCTTCAATCAGCGCCCGCACGCGAGAGGCAATCTCGTCGGACAGGCGTCTGGGCATCACTATCATGGAATCATCCAGGTTAAGACGTAGGCCTGAAGGGTGGTGATCACGCCCACCATGCAGGTGAATATCAGGCTGTGTTTGACGGTAAAGCGGAACAAATCCGACTCTTTACCCACCAGCCCTACCGCCGCACAGGCTATGGCGATCGACTGCGGAGAAATCATCTTGCCCGTCACGCCACCGGTCGTATTAGCGGCCACCAGCAGCACGTCCGAGACGCCAATCTGCTGGGCGGCTGTCGCCTGCAACGCGGCAAACAACGCGTTTGAGGACGTATCCGATCCGGTCAGGAAGACTCCCAGCCAGCCAAGGAATGGCGAGAAGAAGGTAAACGCGTGACCGGTATGCGCCAGCGCTAACGCCAGCGTCGATGACAGACCGGAATAGTTGGAGATAAACGCGAACGCCAACACCATTCCGATGGAGTAAATCGGCAGCGCCAGTTCCTTCAGCGTGCTGGCAAAGGTCTGTATCGCAGCGGCGGGTTTCATGCGCAGCCATACGATGGAAAGGATAGCTGCAAACAGGATTGCCGTGCCGGTGGCGGAGAACCAGTCGAACTTATAGACCGCTGCATACGGCGTGGCGTCGTGAACGACCGGCGGCATTCGCGCGACCATTTTGTCGAGGAACGGTACGGAGATATTGATAACCATGTCGTACAGCGCGCCGCCTGGGGCGAATAGCGCTTTAAACGGCGGCACGCTCCACAGCGTCACCGTGGCGGTCAGGAACAGGAACGGTGACCAGGCGCGGACAATCTGTCCGGCGGTGTATTTTGTGCGGGCCAGGGTCTGATCGACCTGCGACGCGCCCATATCGCCAAAGCGGAAGGTCCGCACCGGCTGCCAGCGTCGAAGGAACAGCGTCAGGCACACTAGCGACACCAGCGAAGAGATAATGTCCGGCAGTTCTGGCCCGATAAAGTTTGAGCTCAGGAACTGGGCGATGGCAAACGAGCCACCCGCGACCATCACCGCAGGCCAGGTTTCTTTTACGCCGCGCCAGCCGTCCATGATCGCCATAATCCAGAACAGCACGATAATGGTCAGGAACGGCAACTGACGACCAACCATCTGGCCTATCTCAAAGCTATCCAACCCCGTCACCTGTCCGGCCACCAGAATCGGAATACCCATCGCGCCAAACGCTACCGGCGCGGTGTTGACGATCAGACACAAGCCTGCGGCGTACAGCGGGTTAAAGCCCAGCCCGACCAGCAGCGCGGCGGTGATTGCTACCGGTGCGCCGAATCCCGCCGCCCCTTCAAGAAACGCCCCGAAGCAGAAGCCAACAATGAGCATTTGCAGGCGTTGGTCCGGCGTGATCGAAAGAATCGACGAGCGGATAATGTCGAACTGCCCGGTTTTGACCGAGATTTTGTAGACAAATACCGCCGCTATGATTATCCAGGCAATCGGCCACAGACCATAGAAGAAGCCATACACCACGGCAGCCAGCGCGCGATCGACCGGCATTTTGTAGAAGAACAGCGCCACCATCAGCGCGATGGCGACGGTCCAGGTGGCGGCGAGATAGCCCTTCAGCTTGAGCTTAATCAACGCAAAGAAGAAGAACAGAATCGGTAGCGATGCGATCAGGCTCGACAGCCAGATATTTCCGGCCGGATCGTAATTTTGTTGCCAGAGGCTCATTGCAGGTCTCCCGAGGACCACACGTCCGTGTCGCGGTGAGTCTGTGCTCATCTCAGCGTCACATGCCGTGTAAAAGTGGTCCTGCCAATAGTGTGATGTAGGGTTAATGACAATGGATGGTTAATCAAATGTTATGGCTGAGCAATGAGTTTGTGAGCGGAGATTATGGAAATGTGAACAAGGGGCAGGTAAGCAGGAGGATTGGTTGGGCCAATTTTAAGAGGGGAGTGTTAGATTTTCCCCCTCCCCAGAGGGGCGAGGGGACTGGCCGGTGCTGTTTTTTTCTCCCTCGCCCTTTTGGGGGAGGGCGGGGAGAGAGGAATCAGAACGCCGTATTCGCAAAACCGGTCATTTCTTTCAGGTCCATTTCGCGACCCAGTTCCGTCATCGGATGAACAACAATAATCCCGCGCACGGTTTTTTTCAGCTTGCCCATATCGGCCTGCTCTTTTTTGGTGATCGCACGGCGATGCGGCATAGCCATCAGCTTTTGCGCTTCTTTGCTCAGCTTGTGACCTTTAACCGCACGCAGACGCTCAAGTTCGGCTTCGATCGTGGCGACCTCTTTTTCAAGCTCGGCATATTTGTCTGCGGCTTCGACCAGAGACATATCGGCTTGCTGGTGGCGGATCAGATCCAGGCGGTCGCTCAGGCGTTTAATTTCGTTCTTTTCGACTTCTTTCATCACATATAGCTCTAAAATCGGGGGGAATGACAGGAAGGATACACCAATGCGCGCTTTCTTACTTCTGAAACGCTTTTTTTAAGCTGATTCGGGAAATCAGCTCAGTCAGGGAAAGTACCATAGTAGATCGCACAACCTGTTGATAACGAAGCTTTTGCATCGCATACAGTTCAGGATCGCTGTTATCGAAATGAGGCGCAGGAGGCAGGGCGGCTACGCAGTGTAATTCGCCAAACGGTCCAAGAATTTCGTCATCGGTAAACGTGTATTCATTACCGTCGTGATTCAACTCTTCCCGCAGGGCCATTAGCAGCTCCGCGTCTTCATATTCGTGTCTGCTGAGCACGCCAAGACCATAAATTAACTTTAGGCGCACTGACAAATCGCCCAGCGGTCCATCTCCGTCCAGTAACGGTTCTACAGCATATTTTACCGCGTAGTCGTCTTTGCGAAACACCTGAAGAACCAGAATATTCACCGCCTCGGTCAACAACTCGACGGCGGCAATCAGGAAACTTCGTACGGTTTTGCCAGCATTCAGACGCTCAAGCACACGATTTTCAAAGGCCTGGGTTTGTTCCATTATTGCCTGCATATCTGACAATCTATCGTTCGGGCGCAGGATGACCTGCGCCAGAGCCTGCATCATTATTTGGTTGCGTTATACGCGGCTACTGCCTCCACAACCACGTCACTGCTGGCCTCAAGACCAGACACTTCTGCCAGTGCGGCCTGAGGGCCTTTGGCGTCGATCAGCTGCGCCAGTTCAATGGCCTGCGGATCTTGCTCGCTGCGATAATGCATCGCGCCAGCAATCCCTTTCACCAGGTTGGCATGCGGCAGACCGTACTCTAGCGTGCCTAGCAGCGGCTTAATCAGACGATCGCCCGCGCTCAGTTTACGCAGCGGCTGACGGCCCACACGCTCGACGTCATCTTTCAGATACGGGTTTTCAAAACGACCGAGGATTTTCTGAATGTATGCCGCATGTTTCTCAGCATCAAAACCGTAGCGTTTGATCAGTACCGCGCCGCTCTCATCCATCGCACCTTTTACCACAGCGCGGATTTTCTCGTCGAGAATCGCGTCACGAATGGTCTGATGACCGGCCAATTTTCCGAGGTACGCGGTTATAGCATGCCCGGTGTTCAGCGTGAAGAGTTTGCGTTCGACAAATGCCATCAGGTTATCAGTTAATTCCATACCCGGAATAGTCGGCAGCGCGCCTTTAAACTGAGTCTTATCAACAATCCACTCGCTGAAGGTTTCAACGGTGACTTCCAGCGGGTCGTTGGTGGCAGATTCGGACGGCGGAACGATACGGTCAACGGCGGAATCAACGAAGCCCACGTGCGCTTCGACCCAGGCTTTGTCTTCGTCAGCCACGGCGGCCAGAACGTGCCCTTTCAACTGGGTGGTGCCGCGCACCATGTTCTCACAGGCGATAATGTTCAGCGGAGCGTCGTTGCCCTGCGCTTTGCGCTTTGCCAGGCCTTTTGCCACGGCTGGAGCAATACGCTCAAGCACAACCGGGCCCACGGCGGTCGTGACCAGATCGACGCTGGCAATCAAATCCACAACGTCGTCGCCAATGCTGCTGACGGCGTTGACGCCAGACACGGTTTCAACCTGTTCGTTCTCGCCCACAACGTGGACCTGATAGCTATGACGGTCATTCAGGGCATCGAGCACAACCTGGTTCACATCGGCGAATGTCAGCGTAATGCCCGCGTCTGCCAGCAGTTTGCCGATAAAGCCACGACCAATGTTCCCTGCGCCAAAATGTAATGCTTTCATCGTATTCACCTTCATCAATGTTTTTACCCGAGAGGGCTGGGGTGAGGAACTTTTCCCCTCACCCTAGCCCTCTCCCCAAAGGGAGAGGGGATAGGTCGGAACTTACTTGTTCAGCAGTGCCAGCACTTCTTCAACGCTTGTGGTCTGAGACAGACGCTCGATAACGGATTCATCATCCAGCGCGTTGGTCAAACTGGTAATCACCTGGATGTGCTCGTTATTGCGAGCGGCGATACCAATCACCAGGCGGGCAATGTCGTCTTCTTCTTCACCGAAGCGCACACCTGCTGGATACTGACAGAACACTACGCCGGTTTTCAGCACGCGGTCTTTCGCTTCAACCGTACCATGTGGAACCGCGATAGATTCGCCCAGGTAGGTCGGCGTCAGCTTTTCACGTTCCAGCATCGCATCAACGTATTCTGGCTCAACGTAGCCGCCCTTCACCAGCTGCTCACCCGCAAAGCGAATTGCGTCTTCTTTGTGGCTCGCTGCGCAGCCCAGGAAGATATTCTCCGCGCCCAGTTTGAACAGGTGACTGTCGTTTGGATCAAAGCTGTCTTTCAGGCTATCACGTACTTTTACTGCATTGTCGGTGTGGCGTTGCGCGGCAACCAGACGTTCAGTCAGGCTGCTGTACAAGCCGCTGTCGAGGAAGTTCGTCAGCGAAATATGCTGCGCCTGAGGAACCTGACGCATCGCACGTTCGGTCAGATCTCGGTGCGTGATCACCAGGTCGACGTCCGGTGGCAGGCTGTTAATCGCGCTGTTGGTGACGGAGATGTGGGTCAGGCCCGCATCCTGCACTTTTTTGCGCAATACGCCAGCGCCCATCGCGCTTGAACCCATACCCGCATCACACGCCACGATGATTTTGCGCACGTGGCTCAGGTCGTTAGAGACCTCACCCGCAGACAGCGGCGTGGCAGCACCTTTGGATTCAGATTTCATGTCATGCATACGACGAGTCGCTGCTTCGATATCGTCTTCTTCTTTCACTTTGCTGGTTTTCAGCAGGATAGCGGAGACAACGAAGGAGACGGCCATCGCGGCACAGATGGCTGCGATGTTCGCGAAGTATGCACCTTTTGGCGTCATCGCCAGCACTGCCAGGATAGAACCAGGGGAAGCAGGAGAAACCAGACCGCCGCCCAGCACGCTCAGCGTGAACACGCCAGTCATACCACCGAGGATAACGGCCAGGATCAGACGTGGATTCATCAGCACATACGGGAAGTAAATTTCGTGGATACCGCCCAGGAAGTGGATGATAGCCGCGCCGCCAGCAGACTGTTTAGCGCTGCCACGACCGAAGAACATGTAGGCGAGCAGAACGCCCATACCCGGACCTGGGTTCGCTTCAATCAGGAAGAAGATTGATTTGCCAAGCTCATGAGACTGCTGAATGCCCAGCGGCGAGAAGATACCGTGGTTGATGGCGTTATTGAGGAACAGGATTTTCGCCGGTTCAACAAAGATGGACGCCAGCGGCAACATGTCGTGCACGACCATGAAGTTAACGCCAGCAGCCAGCACTTTGGACAGCACTTCAACCGCAGGGCCAATGCCAAGGAATGCCAGAATCGCCAGGATCATACCGATGATGCCAGCGGAGAAGTTGTTCACCAGCATTTCAAAGCCGGATTTGATTTTGCCATCAACCCAGACGTCGAATTTCTTAATCGCCCAGCCGCCCAGAGGACCGGCAATCATTGCGCCGAGGAACATCGGCATATCTGCACCGACGATCACGCCCATGGTGGTGATCGCACCGACCACGCCACCGCGGTCACCGCCAACCAGACGACCACCGGTATAACCGATGAGCAGCGGCAGCAGATAGGTAATCATTGGGCCAACCAGTTTCGCCAGCGTTTCGCTCGGCAACCACCCTGTCGGAATAAATAATGCCGTGATGATACCCCACGCGATAAACGCGCCGATATTTGGCATCACCATGTTGCTGAGGAAACGACCAAAGCTTTGTACTTTGATCTTGAAATCGGATGACATATAACACCCCTTCTTCTGGTTACGCTTAGGCTTATGGCCCGAGGTTTATTGTTAATACACGGCGGCAGAGGTAGCCGAGCCCTGTTCTGATGCTGTGAAATCTGGCACCGAATCGTTCAACTGTCCAGACAGCGAAAATTTGTGTGATCTCAATCACGTAAATGTAGGGGGTACAGAGATTAATGAAGTGATCGCTATCACAAAAATGGAGTATGAAAAAAATACAGCGGGTACAAAAACAGCGGATCTGATGCTTATTTGTGACGGTTGTCACATTTCAATCTTGCGGGTTTGTTTGGGTATTGTGACTGGTTTCACAAAATATTTTTATGCAGATTTCTCTGGATGTGATCGACGGCAAACTCTGTGTCAGGGTTCAACGCCAGGATTAAGCGACACGCAAAGCTAAGCATCATTCTCACTTTGTGTTATGGCGAAAACGACAAACCTGGATTACGCTCATACTGTAAACTTAAGTGTATTATTATTCAGGATATATTTTGTCACGCTTATAAACTTGCATGGAGATATAATAAAAAACCATACTCCCCGGCTCTGAAATATAAGCGCAGATTGCTGTGCTTAAAGCGAATTAATTTGGTTGCTTACCATTTTATTATTTAAATGAGTTGACGAAGTTTATAGTGAGGCGAATATGTTTCTCAACTATTTTGCGCTGGGTGTGTTGATTTTCGTTTTCCTGGTTCTGTTTTATGGAATCATTGCGATCCATGATATTCCGTATTTGATGGCTAAAAAGCGCAACCATCCCCACGCCGATGCGATTCATACCGCCGGTTGGGTGAGTCTTTTTACGCTTCATGTTATCTGGCCGTTCCTGTGGATTTGGGCCACGCTGTACCAGCCTGAGCGGGGCTGGGGCATGCAAAATCATGGTGCACCTCCCGAGCAAAAGCCCGACATCGACGCGCTCTCGCAGCGCGTGGCTGAACTGGAACAAAAGCTGGCTGCGGTACATATACCCGCCGTTAAAAATACGTCGGAGCGTTAATCATGGATCTATTAATTATATTGACCTATGTAGCCTTTGCCTGGGCGATTTTTAAAATATTCCGCATTCCGGTTAACCAGTGGACGCTTTCTACCGCCGCCTTGGGTGGAGTATTTATTGTGGCGGGTCTGATTCTGTTGATGAATTATAACCATCCGTATACCTATACTGCGCAAAAAGCGGTTATTTCGATCCCAATTACGCCGCAGGTGACGGGAATCGTTAGCGAGATAACGGATAAAAATAACCAGCTCATTAAAAAAGGCGAAGTGTTATTTAAACTTGACCCAGGCCGCTATCAGGCGCGTGTCGACCGACTACAGGCCGATCTGGTGACCGCAACGCATAATATTGAGGTACTCAAAGCGCAACTTTCTGAAGCGCAGGCCAATACCACGCAGGTCTCGGCTGAACGCGACCGTCTGTATAAAGATTACCAGCGCTACCTGAAAGGCAGCCAGGCGAAGGTTAACCCCTTCTCTGAAAGCGATATTGATAACGCCCGTCAAAACTATCTGGCGCAGGATGCCATGGTGAAGGCCTCCATTGCCGATCAGACGCAAATTCAGAGCCAGTTAGACAGCACGGTCAACGGTGAGCAGTCGCAAATTGCGTCCCTACGCGCCCAATTGAGCGAAGCCAAATACAATCTCGATCAGACGGTGGTGCGTGCGCCAAGCAATGGCTACGTCACGCAGGTGCTCATTCGTCCGGGCACCTATGCGGCTGCTTTGCCGCTGCGTCCGGTGATGGTCTTTATTCCTGAACAGAAACGCCTGATTGTGGCGCAGTTCCGTCAGAACTCGCTGCTGCGTCTGAAACCGGGTGATGAAGCGGAAGTGGTGTTTAATGCCCTCCCGGGGCAGGTCTTCAGCGGCAAACTCACCAGTATTTTGCCCGTGGTGCCGGGCGGGTCGTATCAGGCTCAGGGTGCGTTGCAGTCCTTAACGGTGATTCCGGGAACCGATGGGGTATTGGGCACCATTGAACTGGAACCTAATGCCGAAGTTGAAGCGCTGCCGGATGGTATATACGCCCAGGTTGCGGTGTACTCAGATCACTTCTCGCACGTGTCGGTGATGCGAAAAGTGCTGTTACGCATGACCAGCTGGATGCATTACCTCTACCTCGACCACTAACGTTCTGCTTTTTTCATTGCCTGATCCATACTTACCCTTTTGGGAGCATCAAGGATCAGGCAATGAAACTCATCGGCAGTTATACCAGTCCATTCGTGCGTAAAATTTCAATTCTCCTGCTGGAGAAAGGCATCACCTTCGAGTTCGTCAACGAGCAGCCTTACCACGCTGAAAACGGAGTCGCGCAGTACAATCCGTTAGGCAAAGTTCCGGCACTGGTCACCGATGATGGCGAAACCTGGTTTGACTCCCCGATCGTTGCGGAATATATCGAACTGCTCGGTATTGCCCCGGCCATGCTGCCGCGAGAACCGAAAGCGGCGTTAGAGATTAAGCAAATCGAAGCGCTGGCAGACGGCATTATGGATGCCGCGCTGGTCTCGGTTCGCGAGCAGGCGCGCCCGATTGCCCAGCAGTCAGAAACCGAACTGCTTCGCCAGCGCGAGAAAATCAGCCGTAGCCTGGACCTGTGCGAGCAGCTTATTCGCGACGGTAAAATGAGCACCGATACCCTGAATCTGGCGACGATTGCCGTTGCCTGCGCCATTGGTTATCTCAATTTCCGTCGGGTATCGCCCGGCTGGTGCGTTGAGCGCCCGCTGCTGGTTAAGCTTGCCGAGACGCTGTTTGAGCGCGAAAGCTTTGCCCGTACTGAACCGCCAAAGGCTTGATACGGGTTATAACACTTCACTGCCAGACGCTGTACAATCCCTCCGCACATTGGCTCCCTCTCCCAGGCGGAGGGGGAAAGCAATCCAACCGCCAGGCACTTTAATGACTACTGATCGTTCTCTTTACAGCCAGATCCCCGCAACCGATCGCCTGCTTCGCGATCCCCGGTTCACGCCCGTTGTTGAAAAGCTGGGTCATACTCGCACCGTCGCGCTATTACGCTCGTTACAGGATGAGGCCCGCCTGCATATCCAGACGCACAATACGTTGCCGCAGTGGTGTTCCGACTGGGCGCGGGAAGTGGAAAGCCGATTCGCCGTAACGGCGCAGAGCGCGTTGCGTCCAGTGATTAACCTGACGGGAACGGTGCTGCACACCAATTTAGGTCGTGCGCAGCAGGCTGAAGAGGCGATTGACGCCGTGACGCAGGTGATGCGATCGCCCGTGACGCTGGAGTACGATTTGGACGGCGCGGGGCGCGGACATCGCGATCGGGCGCTGGCGGATTTGCTGTGCCAGATAACCGGTGCTGAAGACGCCTGTATTGTGAATAACAACGCGGCAGCCGTCCTACTCATGCTGGCGGCCACCGCAAGCGGCAAAGAAGTGGTGGTATCGCGTGGCGAGCTGGTGGAAATCGGCGGCGCGTTCCGCATCCCGGATGTGATGCGCCAGGCCGGTTGCACACTGCATGAAGTCGGTACGACGAACCGAACCCATGCCAAAGACTATCGCGCGGCAGTCAATGAAAATACTGCCCTGCTGATGAAGGTCCACACCAGCAATTATCAGGTTGAAGGCTTTACCAAAACGGTAGAAGAGGCTGAACTGGCGGATATTGGCCGCGAGGTAAACGTGCCGGTCATTGCGGATCTGGGCAGCGGCTCGCTGGTCGATCTGAGTCAATATGGTTTACCAAAAGAGCCGATGCCGCAGGAGATGATCGCCGCTGGGGTGAGCCTGGTGAGTTTCTCCGGCGATAAATTATTAGGCGGCCCACAGGCTGGTATTGTCGTCGGCAAACGCAAGCTGATTGCAAAGCTCCAACAGCATCCGCTGAAACGCGCGCTGCGCGCCGATAAGATGACGCTGGCGGCGCTTGAAGCTACGCTACGACTTTATCTCCATCCTGAAACACTGTCCGAACGCCTGCCGACGCTGCGCTTGTTATCCCGAGATGCAGCCTCTATCCGCGCGCAGGGCGAATTATTGCTGGCCCACATCGCCCCGCATTACGCCGATTTTGACGTTCGTCTGGAGTCCTGTCAGTCGCAGATTGGCAGCGGATCGCTCCCGGTCGATAGATTACCCAGCGCGGCGCTGACCTTTACCCCTCGCGATGGGCGCGGTAGCCAGCTTGAAGCCTTATCCGCGCGCTGGCGCGCCTTGCCCACGCCGGTCATCGGACGCATCTCTGATGGTCGCCTGTGGCTGGATCTACGCTGTCTTGAAGATGAAGCCCGTTTTCTGGAGATGATGTTGAAATGATTATTGCGACGGCTGGTCATGTCGACCATGGAAAAACGACCCTTTTACAGGCGATCACTGGCGTAAACGCCGACCGTCTTCCGGAAGAGAAAAAGCGCGGCATGACCATCGATCTTGGCTATGCCTACTGGCCGCAGCCGGATGGACGCGTGCTGGGTTTTATCGACGTGCCCGGTCATGAAAAGTTTCTTTCGAATATGCTGGCGGGCGTTGGCGGAATCGACCACGCACTGCTGGTGGTCGCCTGCGACGACGGCGTGATGGCGCAAACCCGCGAGCATTTGGCCATCCTGCAACTGACGGGTAAACCGCAGCTGACGGTCGCGCTGACGAAAGCCGATCGCGTAGATGAATCGCGTATTCGCGATGTGCGTGAACAGACGGAAATGGCTTTGCGCGAATACGGTTTTAGCGGCGCATCGTTTATTGTTACGGCTGCGACAGAAGGGCGCGGTATTGACGAACTTCGCGCCCATTTATTGCAACTTACTTCGCGTGAACACGCCAGCGAGCGTCGTTTCCGTCTGGCAGTCGACCGGGCATTTATCGTTAAAGGTGCGGGGCTGGTGGTGACGGGCACAGCGCTCGGCGGGGAAGTGAATGTAGGCGACAGCCTTTGGCTCACCGGTGTGGACAAACCGATGCGCGTGCGTGGGCTGCATGCCCAGAATCAGCCTGCTGAGCGTGCCTGTGCTGGACAACGTATCGCGCTGAACATTGCCGGTGATGCCGAAAAAGAACAGCTCAACCGTGGCGATTGGTTGCTGGCAGACGTGCCGCCGGAACCATCAGAACGCGTGATTGTGGCTTTGCAGGCCCACACACCTCTGACGCAATGGCAGCCGCTGCATATCCACCATGCCGCCAGCCATGTCACTGGCCGTGTGTCATTGCTGGAAAACAGTCTGGCGGAACTGGTTTTCGATTCTCCACTTTGGCTTGCCGATAACGACAGGCTGGTCCTGCGCGATATCTCGGCGCGAGTAACCCTTGCAGGTGCGCGCGTGGTGACGCTTAACTCGCCACGTCGCGGCAAACGCAAACCAGAGTATTTGCAGTGGCTGGCATCGCTTGCGCAGGCAGAAGACGACAATGCCGCACTGGCGGTGCATCTCGAACGTGGGGCGGTTAATCTCGCTGATTTCACCTGGGCGCGTCAGTTGAGCAGTGAGGGATTGCGTAGGCTCACCCAGCAGCCAGGCTTTATTCAGGCCGGATACAGCCTGCTTAACGCGCCAGTTGCCGCCCGCTGGCAGCGTAAGGTGCTCACTACGCTTGCGACCTACCACGAGCAGCATCAGGACGAACCAGGACCGGGGCGTGAGCGACTGCGCCGTATGGCGTTGCCTATGGAAGACGACGCGCTGGTTCTGCTGCTCATCGAGAAGATGCGTGAGAGCGGCGTTATCCACAGTCATCATGGCTGGCTGCATCTGCCAGATCACAAAGCTGGATTTACTCCAGAGCAAGAAGCGATATGGCAAAAAGCGGCACCGCTGTTTGGTGATGACCCGTGGTGGGTGCGCGACCTGGCCCAGCAAACCGGCGCAGATGAACAAACGATGCGCCAGGTGTTGCGTTTTGCCGCTCAGCAAGGGCTGATAACGGCGATCGTGAAGGATCGTTATTACCGTAACGATCGCATCGTGACCTTTGCCAGTTTGATCCGCGGGCTGGATCAGGAGAAGGGATCAACCTGTGCTGCGGACTTCCGCGATCGGCTCAACGTGGGGCGTAAGCTGGCGATTCAGATTCTGGAATACTTCAACCGAATCGGTTTTACACGGCGTCGCGGTAACGATCATCTGCTGCGCGATGCGATGCTTTTCCCGGAGGAGTCGGACATCAAGTAAGGTAATCCGTGATACCCATCGTAAAGCCGTAAGCGGCTGGCGAGAAAATCACCAGTCGTGACTACCCTTGTTAGACACCCACAGCAAGGAGACGGTCATGACAAATAATCCTCCCTCAACGCGTATTCAGCCCGGCGAGTATGGTTATCCCCTCAAGCTTAAACCCCGCTATGACAACTTTATCGGCGGGGGTTGGGTCGCTCCCGTCGACGGCGAATACTATTCAAATTTGACGCCAGTGACCGGTCAACCCCTGTGCGAAATTGCGAGCTCAGGTAAAAAAGACATCGATCTGGCGCTGGATGCGGCGCATAAGATCAAAGACCAATGGGCGCATACCTCTATTCAGGACCGGGCTGCCATCCTGTTCAAAATTGCCGATCGGATGGAGCAAAATATTGAGCTGCTGGCCGCCGCAGAAACGTGGGATAACGGCAAACCAATCCGTGAAACCACGGCGGCCGACGTGCCGCTGGCTATCGATCACTTCCGCTATTTTGCCTCTTGTATTCGCGCCCAGGAGGGCGGGATAAGCGAAGTCGACAGTGAAACCGTTGCTTACCATTTCCATGAACCGCTCGGCGTGGTCGCGCAAATTATCCCGTGGAACTTCCCGCTGCTGATGGCGAGCTGGAAAATGGCACCCGCGCTGGCCGCAGGTAACTGTGTGGTGCTCAAGCCCGCGCGATTAACGCCGCTGTCGGTGTTGTTGTTGATGGAAATCATCGGCGATCTGATCCCGCCGGGCGTCATTAACGTGGTCAACGGCGCGGGCGGTGAGATTGGCGAGTATCTGGCCACTTCTAAACGTATCGCAAAAGTGGCGTTTACCGGTTCGACCGAAGTCGGTCAGCAGATCATGCAGTACGCCACGCAGAACATTATTCCTGTCACCCTGGAGCTGGGCGGCAAATCGCCCAACATCTTCTTTGCCGACGTGATGGATGAAGAGGACGCTTTCTTCGACAAAGCGCTGGAAGGGTTCGCGCTGTTTGCCTTTAACCAGGGCGAAGTCTGTACCTGCCCAAGCCGGGCGCTGGTGCAGGAATCAATTTATGAGCGCTTTATGGAACGTGCGATCCGCCGAGTAGAGTCTATTCGCAGCGGCAACCCGCTGGATAGCGTCACCCAGATGGGGGCGCAGGTCTCTCATGGGCAATTGGAAACCATCCTTAACTATATCGACATCGGTAAAAAAGAGGGCGCGGATGTGCTGACCGGAGGCCGCCGTAAGATGCTGGAAGGCGACTTGAAAGACGGTTATTACCTCGAGCCAACCATTCTGTACGGCAAAAATAATATGCGGGTCTTCCAGGAGGAAATCTTTGGCCCGGTGTTGGCGGTGACAACGTTTAAAACCATGGAAGAAGCGCTGGAGTTGGCCAACGATACGCAATATGGCCTGGGCGCTGGCGTCTGGAGTCGCAATGGCAATCTGGCGTATAAAATGGGGCGCGGTATTCAGGCCGGGCGCGTCTGGACTAACTGTTATCACGCCTATCCCGCTCATGCGGCCTTCGGCGGATATAAGCAATCAGGCATTGGGCGTGAAACACATAAGATGATGTTGGATCATTACCAGCAGACGAAATGCCTGCTGGTCAGTTATTCCGACAAGCCGTTAGGACTGTTCTAACGATCCAGAGCAGGCCGCCGATCGGTGGCCTGTTCAATTTGCTGGCGTAAGGAGTTCAACACGCCGTCCAGAACATACTGTACACGCCACGGCTGATACTCACGTTTGCGGAAGATGGCCGTTAGGTCGAGCCACCACTCTTCCTGATGGGAGAAGCAGGGCATTAAGGTCCCAAGAATAATCTCTTTTTTAAGACTCTCTTTTGGTGCAAACACGATTCCGAGATGATTGCGGGCTAATTCCAGCGCGGTTTGCGTATTGTCACAGATATAATTACCCATCACTTTATAGTCGCGCACATCTTCACTACCGTGAACGCGGAAACGCCATATGTTGGCATCATCGACAATCATAGAGTCAATCAAGATACACGAGTGGTTAATTAAATCATCCGGACTTTTAATAGGATGTTTGCTGATATATTCCGGTGAGGCAAAGGCGGTGACGGAATATTTTGTCAATACGCTCGCGACCAGGTTTTCATCCTTCGGTTGCGCATAGGTAATTAATATATCGCAGTCGTCAGGGAATGAAACGCCCTCCGCGTATTCATTGCGCTCAAGATTATAGGTTTTTAAACAAAGACGGATATCACCGATATCTTCTATCTGGTGTATCACGTGGCGAGCCAGATACGTCACGATGCCGGTTGGGGCATAGAGGGTAACTCGCCCGCGCTTCTCATGCTTATAATCAGCAATGAAATTAATAAGTTGGCTATTTTTATCCAGTGAGGCATTGATGTAGGGTAAAAGCGCTTCTCCGAACTGCGTGAGCGCCAGCTGTCGCGTCGTCCGCTCGAAGACTTTAAGTCCAACCCGCATTTCAAAATCGGACAAATATTTACTCACATTAGCCTGCGCCATACCCAATAAGGCGGCAGCATCACCAATGCTGCGCGTTGCAGCGATCACCGAGATAATTTTTAACTCACGTGGTTTAATCTGTAGCGTATTCATCGTAAACGCTCATCTATATGATTTTTTATATAATATTATATAAACAGCATCGTTGCATTGGCAAATTTGTAACCATTATTATGCGCTTCGCTCGTTTGGCATTTAATGGATTACAGGGAATGACTATCAAAAAGAATTTACTCATCGCCGCGACATTATTTTCAGCAACATCAGCGATGGCCGGTGAGTTATCACTGGGTGCGGGCGCTGTTTTTAATGAGTCTGCTTATAAAGGGTATAACGAAAATACCACTGCGATTCCGTTAATTAGCTATGAAGGTGACAATTTCTACATCCGTCAAAGCACTGCCGGTTGGGCATTCTGGAAAGATAGTAAGAATGAATTAAGCCTGACGGCGTCATGGATGCCGCTGCACTTTGACCCTGATGACAACGATGACCATGCGATGAAACAGCTTGATGAGCGTAAAGCCTCGGCGTTTATCGGGGGCGCATACTATCGTCATGAACGCTGGGGTAGCCTGAAATTTGGCATCGCTGCGGACGCGATGGATGAAAGTGGTGGTGTGATCGGTGAGATTTCTTATTTTCACCCGATCCGCATGGAACGTCTGACCCTGATCCCGTCAGTAGGCGTGTTCTACTATGACGAAAGCTTTAACGACTATTATTACGGCGTTTCGGGTAGCGAATCGCGTCGCAGTGGCTTGAATACTTACACCGCAGGCGACAGCTGGAACCCTTACGCTGGCGTAGTGGCAAAATACCAACTGACGCAGAACCTGTTCCTCAACGCCAGTGCGTTTTATACCGTTTTACCTGATGACGTAAAGAACAGCCCGATGATCGATCGCGAAGACAGCTTTGTGGTGATGACCGGGATGACCTGGCGTTTCTAAGCGTTATAAATCTGTCCTCAGGGATGAGGGCAGTCACATGATTAACTTGCCCGGAGCTGCTGCGTTTTTCTGGCTGTGTTTACGACACAGGGCCACTCAAGCGTAGCGCCGCCGGGCATTTTATTGCGAGTAACACAGCATCTCCTCCTGCAATTTATACTCTTGCTCCTTCTTTTTTCGTCGTGCCTTCCTGTTCTGAAAATACCTAAGTGCGTCAGCTTTCTTAACACGATAACGTGATCTCAAATTACCCGAATGGGTGTGTATTGTGTGTATAATTATGAAGGGATCGCGAGGTGAAAAGTGCGGATGTCATTACTATTCTCGTCAGTCATGGCGGGTATCAAACATTAGCGTAGCAGGAGTGGTTATGTTTTATCCGGCATATATACATTCAGATTCAGACGGAAGTGCCAGCGGTTTTTTCCCCGATGTTCCGGGATGTTTCTTTGCAGGGGATTCCCTGGATGACGCTTTTCAGGATGCGCGCAGTGCATTGACTGCTCACTTCGAAGCGTTGTGTGAAATGGGCGAAGAATTACCATTGCCGGGTGTGGTAGAAGCACATCTTGAATCAAAGCCAGAAGATTACATCGGTGGGCAATGGTTGCTGGTGGACATCAATATGAAACAGTTCGACGGCAGGGCAGAGCGTATTAATATTACGATGCCGCGCCGTTTACTCAGTAAGATCGACTCTTTTGTCAGTGAGCATCCGCAGTTCACTAACCGAAGCGCCTTTCTGGCAGAGGCAGCACGACGTGTGCTGCCTTAGAATGATGAGTTAGATTCTGGTGAGTTATATTTCATCTACCCATATCCGCATCTCGCCTTCGCCGCGATTTGCCCAGCTAAACCATGGAATAAACGTCAGCGTCTGTGGTTGGCGCGTGCCAGGTGCGCGATCGTACTGCCACAGCGGTTGTGTTGTTGATTCAACGGCGCGTTGAGCAAAACCTTCGGCCTGAATCAGCATTTTATGGGAGAACAATCCTTTCCCCTCAAAGACGCTGAACGTACTTTCGGCTGGCAGCGACAGATTGTGCAACTCGGCACCGTTATCGGCCTCTTCGAGGCAATACACTAATGGACCGCGTTGCAGCGCGACTTTGCCCGCCTGCTGACGAACCCGTGGATTGCCGTAAACGCGTCGAACTGGCATGGGTAGCGTTAAGATGAGTGAATCACCCTCCTGCCACTGACGGGTAAGATACACATATCCCAGCTGTACATTACCTGCCACAGGTTCGCCGTTCAGCGCCACCTGTGGGTTATCGCACCAGTCGGGCAGTCGCAGTGCGAGGGTGTGCTCAACCGGTACGGGTGAGGTGATATCAATCTGTACCTGCTCGTGCCACGGATAGTTGCCGCTAATACGCAATTGCAGTTCTTTGTCACCCACCGGTACTGCCATGCTGTTGCCAACATACAGGTTAATGAAGAGTGCATCGGGGCGCGCGGTATAAATGTAGTGTCCCAGTGACGTCAGCACGCGGGCGATATTTGGTGGGCAACATGCGCAGCCAAACCAGCGCTGGCGGATCGGCTTAACGTGATCGTAGATATGGTTAAACGCCAACGACTTAGGATGCACTTCCAGCGGATTTACATAGAAGAAGTGTTTCCCATCCAGCGCCATGCCGCCCAGCACGGTGTTGTAGAGTGCGCGCTCCATGACGTCCGCGTACTGGTTATCGGCCTCCATTTCCAGCATACGGCGGGCGAACATCATCAGGCCAATCGAGGCGCAGCTTTCTGCATAGACGGTGTCATTCGGCAGGTCATAATCGCTGCTAAAGGCTTCACCGCTGCTCTGCGAGCCAATCCCGCCGGTAATATAGAGCTGGCGTTGCGCCATATTTTTCCACAGTCGTAAACAATCCTGGCGTTTGCTTTCGTCATCACTGAGTCGTGCCAGATGCGCCACGCCGGTCATGAGATAGACAAAGCGCACCGCATGGCCGATGGCGGTGGGTTGTTCAGAAAGCGGCAGATGCGCCTGGCTGTAAGCTTTGTCCTTCACCATCCATGCCGGGCCGTAGTTATGCCAGTGCGACGTCTTACCGCGCTTTTCATATTCGATATCGTAAAAATGCGGCTGCGCGCCGCGCGTTTCAACGAAGTATTTCACCAACGCCATATAGCGCGGCTCCTGCGTAACGTCGTAAAGCCGCATCAACGCCAGTTCAATTTCCGGATGTCCTGGATAGCCGTGCAACTGGTGAGCCGCAGGGCCGAAGACGCTATCGATATGGTCTGCCAGCTTGCAAACCACGTCTAACAAGTGGCGCTTTCCGGTGCCCTGGAAATACGCCACACCGGCTTCAATCATGTGCCCTGCACAGTACAGCTCATGGCATTCTGCTAGATTGGTCCAGCGCTCGCCGGGTGCTTTGACCGTAAAGTAAGTATTGAGATAACCATCTTCACACTGTGCTGCGGCGACCACGTCAATCACCTCATCGGCGGTTTTCTCAAGCGCTGGGTCAGGCTTTTGGCATAGCGACCACGCCACGGCTTCGAGCCACTTTGCGACGTCGCTATCCTGGAAAACCATGCCGTAGAATTCCCCTTTCTCAAGGCCCGCTGCGATACGGAAGTTAGTTATCGCATGGCTCGGTTCCGCCTCCGGAATACGATCGTTTAGCGCATCCCATTGATACGGGATAACCACATCACGAACCAACTGCTGGTACTGGCCAAGAAAAGGATCGTTAATTTTAAGCTTGTGCAGGTCGGGTTCCATAATAGACATCGTGTTCTCCTCAGGACTGAACGTGACGCTGGCGCAGGTCGGTAGCAATGCGCGACATCATAGGGTTATTGAGTTTGCACCAGCGGATAGAGACGGCCAGTAGCAGATGGAAAAGGGCAGGGAGTAGCGTCTCCATGGTGGTGATGCCCTGAAGCGAGGCTGGTGTCTGGTTGCCAGCGCCTGGCTGATAGGCGACGTAGATAAACAGCAGGCTGATAATCCCGGCACTGGAGGCCCACGCCAGCTTGATAAAGAAGAGGTTAAAAGCGAAGTTCATGCCGGAAGAGCGCACGCCGTTTTTCCATTCACCATAATCGTCGGCAAAGGCCATCAGCGAAAAGTGCAGCGGCAGCGTAAAGCCAAGGATCACACCATTGCCCAAAATCACGGCCAGCCACAGAGTTTGATATGCCGGGCCGCTCGGTAAGAACCACATCCCGGCGGCCAGCGCGGCCAGTACCAGGTTGGTGAGGTAGTACAGTTTCACCGTATCAATACGACGCGTCAGTGGATTGACGATGACCGCACCCAGGATGGCGGCAAAGGTCACCATGGTGAAAAACAGTGACGTGTAGACGGTGCTGCCCTGCAAGACATAGGTAATGAAGTACATGTACCCACCACCCCGAATATTGAAGACGTTAATCAGCAGGAAAGACATCACCAGCATCAATAGCAACTGATCGTTTTTACGCAGACCAGAGAGGTGTTCGCGTAAGGTAAAGCGTCCCATCAATGCCAGCGGTACGCGCTCGCGCACCCAGAAGAAACAGCACAGGAACATGACTACAGCAAGGGCGCATAGCACGCCGACGCCCCGTTGATAGCCCTGTGAGACGTTGCCTTTTCCCAGAACGTCAACCAGCCACGGTAAGCCAACGGAAACTAAAAATCCTGCCACGCCGCACAGCACAAAGCGCCAGGACTGACATGAAATCACTTCGTTGTGGCGCGTGGTCATGGTGTTAATCAGTGCGCAATAGGGCACGTTGATGGCGGTATATCCCACCGACAGCAGCAAATAGGTGCCGAATGCCCAGGCGATCTTCACGCCCATACTGGCCTCGGGCACAGTGAAAGTGAGCACGCCAATGACGCCGATGGGCAAGGCAATCCACAGCTGCCACGGGCGAAAGCGACCCCAGCGGCTTTGGGTGCGGTCAGCTATCACGCCCATGATGGGATCGGAAATAGCGTCAAAGACCCGCAAAGCAATAAACAGGGTGCCGACCAACGCAGGCGTCAGACCAAAAACGTCGGTATAGAAAAAGGTTAAGAAATTCATGATCAGGCAGGTAATGACCGTCCCGCCTGCATCGCCCAGGCCGTAGCCTATTTTTTCGCGTACGGACAAACGGTCGTCGAGCGCCCGTGGTATAGCATCTGATTGTGTAATCGGAGTGGAAGTCATTCGATAACTCCTCGTGAGTCGGATTTTTTATCATGGTTATGTAAGGTACTCATTAATTCTGCATTGAAATAACGAGCCAACAAGGGAAGGGAAAAGTATAAAAAGGTGATGATTCCGACCTGATGATAAAACTGTGAGATGGATCGTGCGAAGGTGCTATTTAATATTAATAATCAAATAATAAACTCAATTTTTACGGCAATTAAAGCGGGATATTGAATGGCGATGCTCGAATTATCCATAGCGCTACCGATTAAGGTCCAGAATGGCGGACTGTTTATTTCTCGTGGTGTGGGGCGACATCCGGCAAGAACGCTAGCGTCCTGGGAAATTATTTTTGTTGAAAAGGGGACATTAACGATCCAGGAAGAAAATACCCTTTTCGAAGTGAACGCGGGAGAAAGTCTGCTGTTGCGCCCAGGCTGCCGCCACGTCGGCGCGGAAGATTTTCCGGCCGATTTACGCTTTTACTGGCTGCACTTTGAACTGCTGGACTCTGCTCAGAGCGCTCGGTGGATGAGTCATCTTTCGCTCACGCAGCACAGCCGAACAAACGATCCGGGCTATATCGCCTCTTTATTCAGGCAGTTTTTGAGCGAGCAGGAAAAGCTTCAGCGTAGCGTAGCGCTGGAGTTTATTTTATTACTCATCCTCCAACAAATCTCAGTCGTGGAGCCTGGGGAAAGCGAACGGGAAAACCCGGGCATTGCGCTGGCATACCGGGCGCAACAGCTTATTCGCACCCAGTATCATTTGCCCATCTCGACCGCTTCGCTTGCCAAGGAATTGCACTGTAATGCGGACTATCTGGGGCGAGTCTATCGGATTGCCTTCCATCTGACGCTGACCGAATCCCTGCACCGCCAGCGGGTGCTGGCGGCAAAGAAATTACTGATCGGCGCTTCGGCTTCTCTACAGGAAGTGGCCCAGAGCTGCGGTTTTAACGATGTCGGATATTTTCGCCAGATTTTTCGCAAGCACACCGCACTCACGCCCGCCGCATGGAAGCGGCGGTACTGCAAAGAACATATCAACTCGGGTTAATTGCCCAGCTGTCGGCGGCGTGTAGCATAACTGGCTGAAATTTAGCTGTCATTCGCAGCATTGCGTTGAGGCATTGCGTGGTGAAGGGTTTTAGTCGAATCGACTGTTAAAATGCGTTTGGCGGATTTATTTCGCCACTGTTTTACGTTATGACAAGGAGTTGATTCAGGCTTATCTCTTTAAAATACAACGCGTACGTCCTCCCTTGTATATTGAAAATAATTGGTATCAATTTATAATTTGATTGTGGTTCACATTGTCCTGGACCACATTTACCTCTCTATTTGTAGATGTAAGAAACTCCTTAAATATTACCGATACGCCCGTCGTGTTATTCCCTGGAGCATAATGCCCTCTACGGGATTTTCCCCCGAACATGGATATGTTTGGGGATATTTTTTCTCACTAAATTTATGTGTTTCATCATTTTAATTTAACGTTGTATGCTTTTGGGATGAGAAAGGAACTTTCTATGAAACTCACCGCATTATTCACCAATCTAAAAGTCAGCAAGAAACTCTTATTGGGATTTGCCGTTGTTATTTGCATTATGCTGGTGGTGATGTTCTCTGCCATTATGGGATTGCAAAATATTCAGGATCGTGTTTTGAAAAGCGATTTAAGTGCCGATCTCATTAATTCATTAACCGATGCGCGTTTAAATCGTCAGGCCTACGAATATACCGGCGATAATAACTTTCTGATAAAAAACGCCGTGGCGATGGAGGCCATGATGAAAACCGCGCCTGAAATGCGGGCGCTGACCTGGGGCGAAGAAGGTGGCCGTCACCTTACCCGCATCGAAAATGCGCTTTCACGCTATGGTGAAGATCGCAAAGCCTTCGTGGGTGCCATGACGCAAAAGCTCCAGACTGGGAAGTTTTTAGATTCCAGTAACCTCTATGCTCTGTCTACGCAATTTAACGAACTCAGCTATGACGTAGCGCAGTTGCCCGACGTCAGGCTCAGCGCCGTCCAGATGGGTTTTATGCTTAACGATCTGGATTCGCTTCTTGAAGGCTACCGTGCGCAACCGACGCCCGCGCGTGAGAAAAAGCTGCACGCGCTACTTCTCCATACCACATCGTCTCTTAATGCAATGATCCCCCCGCTCTCGGGAAAAATGCTGGTGAGCGGAGAAAAAATACAGAAAGAAATGCAGGGATTTGCCGACGGGCTGTCGACCTATCGCAACGCCTGGGGGCAGTTAAATAAGGCCTCGGACGTGCTGGCAAAAAGTGCAACTGAGCTCACTCAGTCGATTAACGACATGCAGGCCTATATGCGCCAGACCGTGGATAATGTCATCCAGATGGTCAAATGGGTCATGGAGCTGGTGGCACTGATAGGTATTATGATTGGTGCGCTGCTGGGCTTTTTAATCACTCGATCCATTACCCAGCCCCTGTCGGCAACGCTACTCTTTGCACAGAAAATTGCTTCCGGTGACTTGAGCCATTCGCTGGATAACCAGCGCAAGGATGAGCTGGGCCAGCTGGTTCAAGCGATGTCGCTAATGAATACTAACCTGAAAGACATCATTCATAACGTTCGCGATGGCGTTGACAGCGTGGCGCGTTCCTCCTCTGAAATCGCGTCCGGAAATATCGATCTCTCCTCCCGAACGGAACAGCAGGCGGCTGCGGTGGTTGAGACTGCGGCAAGCATGGAAGAGCTGACCTCTACGGTCGAACACAACGCCGAAAATGCCAATAATGCACGACGCCTGTCAGAAATGGCGGCCCAAAAAGCCAGTGAAGGTAGCAAAATTTCCCAGTCCGTCATTAAGACGATGAAAAACGTGCAGTCCAGCTCGCACCGTATTGCCGAGATAACCAACGTCATTAACGGCATCGCTTTCCAGACGAATATTCTCGCGCTGAATGCGGCGGTTGAGGCGGCGCGTGCGGGCGAGCAGGGGAAAGGTTTTGCCGTTGTGGCCGGAGAGGTGCGTAACCTGGCGCAGCGTAGCGCACAGTCGGCGAAAGAGATTGAGGATTTGATTGGCGAGTCCGTGGGCTTTGTGGATTCGGGGTTCAAGCTGGTCGAAAACGCGGGTGTTACCATGGCTGATGTCGAACGGTCGGTGAGCCAGGTGCGCGACATTATGGGTGATATTGCGTTGGCGACCGACGAGCAAAGCCGGGGTATTTCGCAGATTGCACTGGCGATGGCGGAAATGGACACCACCACTCAGCAGAATGCGGCGCTGGTTGAACAGTCATCCGCGGCGGCAAGTTCACTTGAAGAGCAGGCACTCAGGCTGGAAGAGGCGATATCCGTGTTCCGCATATCGAAGGATGAAGAAAAGCGCTAAACGATAGCGGCCTCCCGATGGCGGGAGGCCGGGAGTTTACTGCCCGTAATAGGCATTCGCCCCGTGCTTGCGCAGGTAATGTTTATCCAGCAAGTCCTGTTGCATGACCGGCAGCTGCGGTGCGAGTTGGTATGAGAACAGGCCCATATAGGCGCACTCTTCCAGCACGACGGCATTGTGAACGGCATCGGCAGCATCTTTGCCCCACGCGAACGGGCCATGAGAATGGACGAGTACCGCGGGGATCTGCATGGGGCGGAGGTCGCGCTCCTCAAATGTGTCGATAATCACTTCCCCGGTCTGATATTCGTACTCCCCCGCGATTTCGGCTTGAGTCATGCGTCGCGTGCAGGGAATATCGCCGTAGAAATAGTCTGCGTGAGTCGTGCCCCAGGCGGGCAAGTCTAGCCCAGCCTGCGACCAGATAGTGGCGTGGCGTGAATGGGTATGGACGATGCCGCCGATCTCGGGATAACGACGATAGAGCGCCAGGTGTGTCGGCGTATCGGAGGACGGTTTTTTTGCGCCTTCGACCACGTTGCCGGTAGCAATATCGACCACCACCATATCGTCAGCGGTCATCACGTCGTACTCCACGCCGGAAGGCTTGATCACCATCAGGCCACGTTCGCGGTCAACCGCGCTGACGTTACCCCAGGTAAACGTTACCAGCCCGTGGGCGGGAAGGGCCAGGTTCGCAGCCAGCACGTCCGCTTTCAGTTGTTCTAACATGTTAAGCCTCCTTCCTGCATACGGGCTTCAATCCAGCGCCGCGCCTGGATAATTTCCAGCACCGGCTCTTTGGCTTTTTCGGTCCACATTTCAATCAGAAACGCGCCGCGATAGTTAAGTTGATTTAGCGTGTTGAATACGCCAACAAAATCCACGCAGCCTTCGCCAAACGGCACGTCGCGGAACTGCCCTGGGCTTTGCGCGGTGACGGGCTGGGTATCTTTCAGGTGGATAGCGGCAATGCGGTCGATGCCCAACGTCAGCTCGGCGGTGACGTCGTTGCCCCACGCGCTCAAGTTGCCAACGTCCGGATAGACGCTAAACCACGGTGAGGCGAGCATGGCGTCCCACTTTTTCCACTTGCTGATGGAGTTCATAAACGCGGTGTCCATGATCTCCACAGCCAGCATCACCTGCGCGGCAGCGGCTTGTTCCACGGCCCATGCCAGCCCTTCAGCAAAGCGTTGTTGCGTGCCCGCGTCGTGCTCTTCGTAATAAACGTCGTAACCCGCCAACTGGATGGTCCGAATCCCTAAATCGCGTGCCAGCTTAATGGCTTTGGTCATTATCTCGCGGGCGCGATCGCGCGTGCTATCGTCGCGGCTGCCAAACGGAAAACGGCGATGCGCAGACAGGCACATTGAAGGAATCGCGACGCCGGTTTCGATCATCGCTTCTACCAGTGACGCGCGCTGCGTGGTGCTCCATTCCAGACGGGATAACCGCTCGTCGGTTTCGTCCACCGACATTTCTACAAAATCAAACCCGCAGCTTTTTGCCAGAACAAGACGTTCGGGCCAGGAGAGATCCTTTGGCAGCGCTTTTTCGTAAATGCCTAACGGATGCTGACGCATGGTTATTCTCCCCAGATGTCGTGGATTTGCGCATGGAATGCGCGAGCCACCTGCGGTGGGTTTGCAGCATTTGCCAGCGCGCGTCCGGCGATAAACGCTTTCACATTTATCTGCTTAAACAGCGGCAGATCGTCAGGCGTAATGCCACCGGTAATCGACAGTTGCAGGCCAATATCGGAGAGCGCTTTCATTTTGGCGAGGTCTTCCTCGCCCCACTGCTGGCCGCTGGCCTGAGCGTCGCGTCCGCGATGATAGATGGCTTGCTGAACGCCCACCCGATGCCACGCGCGGGCATCGTCCAGCGTCCAGTTGCCGAACAGCTCCATCTGGATTTCGCACCCGCGTTCGGCGGCAATTGCATGGCCTTTCTCGACGGTCGCCAGCGGCGCGGCGCAGATAATGGTCATCCAGTTTGCGCCTGCGTCGAACGCCTGCTGAGCGAGCGTTTCGCCAGCATCGGCCACTTTCCAGTCGGCAACGATGATTTTGTCCGGGCACTGCTCGCGCAATGCGCGTACCGCTGAAAGCCCCTCGGTCAGGCATAAAATGGTGCCGGCCTCGACGATATCAACATGATCCGCAAGCAGGGAAACATCACGCTGCGCGGCTTGAAGGCTGGTGTGGTCGAGCGCCAGTTGCAGTAATGGTCGGCTCATAGGTCGTACTCCTTAATGTGGGCGTGATAGCCCTGTAATGCGAAAATCAGGTGTTGGTAGCGCTGATATTTGCGCTGGTAGGCGGCATGCGCCTGCATGTCTGGCTCGATGATGCGGATATCGTGTTTGAGCACCTGTTGGGCCGCAAAGAAGTCGGGATAAATCCCCGTGCCGACGAGGGCCGCCAGCGCCGCGCCGGAGCAGCCGGTTTCTTCTACCTGCGGCAGCTCAATGGCCAGACCGCTGACGTCTGCCAGCATTTGCATCCACACGTCGGAATGCGTGGGTCCGCCAGTGACGCGCAGCGCCTGAACGTGGGTAAAACGCTCAAGCATGCGGTTGAGATGGGTCATATGGCTAAAGATCACGCCTTCATACACTGCCTGCAGGAGATGGGCGCGGGTATGCAGCGCCTGCATACCGTAAAAGCCGCTGGTCATCTCAAGCCCGGCGTTGCTGCCGTACAGAAACGGCAGGAAGAACACCTCGCTTTCGGCTTTCGGCAAACTGCCAACGGCATGATTAATTTCATCAAACGGCATGTCGCCCCATTGCGCCGTTAACCACTCCAGGTTGCCGGACGACGTAGGGCTGGCTTCGTGCACGATGTATTGCTGGGGGTGAACGTAACGACCATAGACATACGGAAAAGGCTCGTTGTCGCGTAGCCCGTTGGCGATACCGCTGGTGACGGCCCAGGTGCCCATCACGGCATTGAGCGTATGTTCGTCGTGCAGTCCGGCGCAGATTGCGGTGGAAACCACATCAAACAGGCCGCCAACGACGGGTGTACCCGCCGCGAGACCGGTCAAGGCGGCTGCCTGAGCGGTGATTTCCCCGCAAATTTCTGCTGAACCGACAATCGGGGGCAGCGCATCGTCAATCTCGCTGATGCCCAGCCAGCGGGTGAGCTGCGGGTCGTACTCGCCCGTATTCATGTTGTAGAGGTTGGACTCGGAGATGTTGCTCTCTTCGCAGCCCTTCGCGCCCGTCAGACACCAGCGCAGGTAGTCATGACCCATCATCACGCTGCCAATTTGCTGGTAGCGCTGAGGTTCGTTCTCTTTCACCCAACGTAGCAACGAGGCCGGATGCCCGGTCCACAGCGTTTGCCGGGTGTGCGGGTAGAGCTTTTCGGGGATCTCATCCTGCTGCCAACGCTGCACAATCTCTAACGCTCGCCGATCGGAAGAGAGCATTGCGTTGCCCAGCGGCTGATCCTGCTTATCAAGAAGAAACAGGCCTTTACCCTGCGCCGAAATGCCGACACCGTTGATCTGCTCACCGTCGATCCCCGTGCGTTTAAGCAAGGTCGCCACCGTTTCATGGCAGCATTGCCACAGCGTATGCATGTCGCGCTCGGCGTATCCGGCGCGCGGGCTTAGCGTGGCGACAGACCGACGTTCAATGCAATGTTCTTTGCCCTGGCGGTTATACAAACCGGCTTTCAGATAAGTACCGCCACAATCGATACCCAGCCAGAAGGGTTCTTTTTCACTCATCTTGATTTCTCTTTTTACAGCCTCTCCCGCAGGAGAGGCTGGGGTGAGGGCATCAGGCCGCACGTTTATGCGGGTTCACCGAGGGAGCGGGCTCCGCTCCGGCATCGCATTTCGCGGGCAGCAGCAGGGCCAATATCGATGCCAGCGCCAAAGAGATGGCCAGGCAGTAAACGCCAGCGTCTTTGCTGTACAGCGTGATCAGCACACCCACCGCGTAAGGTCCGCAGAAGCCGCCGAGATTGCCCAGTGCGTTAATGACACCGCGCGCACCGCCTGCCATTTCTGCACTGAACAGACGTGCCGGAATGGTCCAGAACACGCCCGCTGCCGATTGCAGGAAGAAGCCACAGCCAACCAGTGCGGCATACGCCAGCCAGATGTTTTCTTTCAGAGCAACGGAGAGGAACATGCACAACGCAAACCCGATCAGCGGCAGGGAAACGAACAGCTTGCGTTTGCCCGTGCGGTCAGAGAGGGAAGAGAACAAGAACATTCCAGCGATAGCGCCGACATACGGCAGCACGGCGAGCATGCCCACCTGACCGATGGTGGAGTGGGTCAGCTCTTTCAGAATGGTCGGCAGCCACAGGGTGTAACCGTAAATCCCGGTCTGATAGAAGAAATTCAACGCGATCAGCTGCCACATGGTTTTGTCAGACAGCACCGCGCTCAGTGAGGCATTTTTGACCTCTTTCCCGGCAATGGCGCGCTGCTCCGCGGCGAGCGTTTCAACGAGGTAATTTTTCTCAGCGTCCGAAATCCATTTCGCTTCCTGCGGCCGGTCGTAGATGGTTTTGGCCCACAGCACCAGCACGACAACCGACAGCAGCCCTTCGATGATGAACAGCCAGCGCCAGTCGAGGGCGGTTATAATCCAGCCGGAAAGCGGCGCGGTGATAATCCCCGCAATCGGCACGAACATGATCACAATGGCGTTGGCGCGACCTCGCTCGGCGTCCGGGAACCAGTTACTGATCATCGTCAACACAACCGGAAGCATCCCGCCTTCCGCCACACCGAGTAAAAAGCGCAGCGCCAGCAGTTGATACTGATTGGTGACAAGACCGGTGAGTACTGAAATGATCGCCCAGGCGACCAGTGACCAGCCGATGAATTTTTTGCCGCTGCCGTGAACGGCAATTTTGCCGCCGGGAACTTGCAGGAACAGATAGCCGATAAAGAATATCCCACCGGCCAGACCTGCCATGGTGGCGGAGATCCCCAGTTCCTCATCCATACCGCCCGGCATGGCGAAGGCGATATTGACGCGATCCATATAAGAAATGATACAGGCGATCAGAATCGGTGGAATTATTCTCAACCAGCGTTGGCGCGGAATATCCGCATGTAGAGCATGAGAAGAAGTGTTCATAATTAATGTCTCGTTAATGTATCTGGATTTGTAACGAAATTATGTTGTTATTATTTTTTTGCTTTATTCAGAGCGCTAATGCCGTCGCGCAAAATAGCGATGCGATGGCTGACGTCAGCATTAGCATTTATTTCCAGTAATTTGATACCGGAGAATTTCAACGTTGCGGCGCGCGCCGCAGTAAAGAGTTCAGCGGCGTGTTCAGTCGTCATTAAACTTTCAGGGCAGAACGACGAAAACGGCGCGTGTAGATCCTGCCAGTCACCGTACTCTCCGGTGGCGGTGGTGCCTGAGAACATCAGCGCGCCAAGCTTGTCTGCTTTCAATGCGGCCTGCACATGTTGAAGAGGAACGTCGGTACTGCGTCCTTCAATGGCGGAGCGAGCCCAGTTGATGCAGACGCTAATGTCCGTTCCGCGCAGCACATCCAGTATCTGTTCCAGCGGTAAGAAACCCTTGCGCGGAGCGCTGCCGGTCATGGCATCGCAGTGTTCAAGCACCAGATCGCAGGACCAGTCCCAGGCGCTGATTTCATTGATTGAGCGAGCAAATGCCTCGGTAGCCTGCTCAACGGACGCGTTATCTTTTTGCGGTGCGGCCTGCATTTCCAGGGCTATCACTTTGCCAGGAAAGCGGGTGTTGACCGCGTTAATCTTCTCAAGCAGATGACGGTAAAACACAATGCTTTCCCGACGCTGGTCTTCATCGGCGGACGCCAGACCAAAGCCGCCGTTGCTGCCCCGTCGGCGCATGGTTTCCATGACCGCAGTGGCAACGATTTTCCAGTCTCCCGGTATGTGGCGAAACAGCCAGTCGTCGCCGTAAGGATGCAGGTTTTCAAGAATCGGTTGTTCAATGCCGCGAATGTGCGGAGTGTCAGCAAGTTCACGCCAGAATGTTGCTTCTTGTTGTTCCCCTTGCTGGTGGAACGAAGGTGCGCAGGGGTACGCACCAATAATAAAATCGGTGTTGGTCATTTCGCATTCCTTTATATTTCAGAAACTCAGTTCAGTTCGCTAATTGCCACTTTCACCACAATTTTACGAATATCCGATTCTTTATTTTTATGACACTGCGGGCGATGCACATCCTGTGGGAAAAATATGGCGTAATTACCGGGTATCATTTCAATGAGCGATTCATTTTCCATCTGGTGATAAAAAAGAATATCGCGCTGTTCTAATAATGATTCGCTTATTTCGTTATGACCGGTATCGATCGCGACGCCGATTTTCTCTTCGCCCCACGCTAAAAACTGAATATCCAGATAGCGACGGTGTACTTCTGGGCGGTTCTCGTAGTGCGCTTTTGTTTTTAGATCCAGCACCTGCGCAAAGATATTGCGCCCGTCGATTTCCACGACGCCGGGTTCCAGGGTGGTGAAATCAGTGGTGCGTAAAAAATCGAGCGCTTTTTCAATCGCCAGCGGCAGGCGACACGGATTGGGCTGTGAAATGTGTCCGAATATCATGGCGTCACTCCTTACAGCGACTGAATCTTCGCCCATACGCTGTCGTCAATGGTGATGCCATTACGACGGTTCTCTTCCAGCAGACGGGTAAATTCATGGCCTGGCAAACGCACGGCGACGTCTTCATCGGAACGCTCGGCAGTGGTGATGAAGTCCATAATGCGCTGCAGTTTGGCATCGCGTGTCGCGCCGTCGATAAGCTTGTCGACTTCAATGGCGATAAAGATCTGCGATACGCCGTACTCATCACTGTTGTCCTGGGTCACTTCAGCAACCGACGAGCCGTTGGAAAGCAGGGTGGCAATCATGTCCAGCACGATGGATAAACCGGAGCCTTTCCAGTAGCCCATCGGCAGAATGCGGCGATTTTTCTCGATAACGCCAGGCTCTTTGGTCAGGTTGCCTTCATCGTCAAAACCACCATCGACCGGCAGTTCGCGCCCTGCAAGACGGTTCACCTCAAGCATGCCGTAGGAGAACATCGACATCGACATATCCACCATGGTTATCGGATTGGACGGAATGGCGACAATCAGCGGGTTGGTGCCAATCCGACACTCTTTTGCGCCCCACGGTGGCATCACGGCGATGGAGTTGGTCCAGCAAATGCCGATATAGCCTTTCTCCGCCGCCTGCCAACCGTAGCTGCCGCCGCGCATCCAGTGGTTGGCGTTACGCAGTGCCACCAGACCGATACCATGATCGGAGGCCAGTTCGGTTGCGCGATCCATCATCTTTTTGGCCGTCAGATTGCCGATGGAACGCTGTGCATCCCACTGTTCGATCGCGCCCAGCGTCATCATTCGCTTGGGCTGCGCGTCAGGAATAATGTCGCCAGCTTCAAGCTGCTGAATAAAACGGGGGAAGCGATTTACGCCATGCGAGTAAACGCCTGATTCGGTGGTGCGGGCAAACATCTCGGCGCAGGCGTCGGCGGTTTCTGCCTTGATACCGCGATCGACCAGCACGCGATTAAATGCGGCTTTCAACTCTTCAAAGGTCACTTTCATCCCTGTTCTCCTGTTCTCTTTATGGGTGTGTGTGAGTGCTTTTTTATCTCTAAATTTCACTATGCGAAATCTGATTTCAAATATAGCGATCAATTTTTGTCAGATCAACGAGTTTCATGTTTTTCAAAATCCTGTAAAATCAATGCATTGTGTTTTTTCTGTTGAGATCGTGAACTGAACCACACTTTGCGCTACCATCAGGACGCGAAAAACGAGGAACATTTTGATGAGCATGAAAGAGAGCGAAATGACGCAAGAAAAAGAGAGGCCAGCAGGTAGCCAGAGCTTGTTTCGCGGCCTGATGCTGATTGAGATCCTCAGTAACTACCCGAACGGCTGCCCACTCGCGCATTTATCTGAACTTGCAGGGCTAAACAAAAGCACCGTGCATCGTTTGTTGCAGGGCTTGCAGTCTTGCGGCTATGTCACGCCAGCGCCTGCCGCAGGGAGCTATCGCCTGACCACTAAATTTATCGCCGTGGGGCAAAAAGCGCTGTCGTCGCTGAACATCATTCATGTGGCCGCGCCGCACCTGGAGACGCTGAACCTGGTCACCGGCGAAACCGTGAACTTCTCCAGCCGTGAAGACGATCACGCGATTCTGATTTATAAGCTGGAACCCACCACGGGCATGCTGCGCACGCGCGCTTATATCGGCCAGCATATGCCGCTGTACTGTTCGGCGATGGGTAAGATTTACATGGCATTTGGTCATCAGGATTATGTCGAGAGCTACTGGCAGAGCCACCAGGAGATTATCCAACCGTTGACCCGCAACACGATTACCGAACTGGGCGCGATGTATGATGAACTGGCAGAAATCCGCGATCGCAGCATGGCGATGGATAAAGAAGAGAACGAACTGGGCGTGTCTTGTATTGCGGTGCCGGTGTTTGATATCCATGGCCGCGTGCCGTATGCCATCTCCATTTCGCTGTCGACGTCGCGCATGAAGCAGGTGGGTGAAAAGAACCTGCTAAAACCGCTACGCGAAACCGCAATCGCCATTTCGCAGGAGCTTGGATTCACCGTACGTACGGAGTAGCGAATGAACCGATTTATCATGGCGGATTCGGCGAAATGCATTGGGTGTCGCACCTGCGAAGTCGCCTGTGTCGTTTCACATCAGGAAACACAGGATTGCGCGGCGGTGTCAGCCGTGGCGTTTTCTTCACGTATTCGGGTGGTGAAAGGCGGGTCATACACGACGGCGGTGGCATGTCATCAGTGTGAAGATGCGCCCTGTGCGAACGTCTGCCCGACTCAGGCTATTCGTCGTTATGCTGGCGTTTGGCAGGTGGATCAACCGCGCTGTATCGGCTGTAAAAGCTGTATGATCGCCTGCCCGTTTGGCGCGATGCAGATCACGCGGGTGGCGGAAAAAACGCAGGCGTTGAAGTGCGATTTGTGCTCGCATCGCGCGGACGGGCCTGCCTGTGTCGCTGCCTGCCCAACCCACGCGTTAAGCTGTGTCGACCCCGCCAGATTACGCGCTGAACGTCTGCGGCATCTGGCGTAAGCCGCTACAAATCGCCTTCGTGCCAGGCGAGTTCAATCTCTTCGGCGAGGATTTTCACGCCTGCTTCGATTTTATCTGGATCCGGCACGTAGTTCATGCGCATGCACTGATGGGTGTGCGGCCAGGGTTTATCCAGCCCCGGGAAGAAGTAATCGCCTGGCACCATCAGCACCCCACGTTTCTTCAGACGCTGGTACAGAAGTTCGGTTGAGATTGGCAAATCCTTAAACCACAGCCACAGGAAAATGGCTCCTTCAGGTTTATGGATCAGGCAGCGTTCTTCAGGCAAATAGCGGCGAATGGTCGCGATCGTTTCATGAACACGCTGATAATAGAACGGTTTAATCACTTCATTGGACAGCCGCAGCAGATCGTTGCGCTTAATCATTTCGCTCATTATCGCCGGGCCAATACCGCCGGGCGCAAGGCTGATAATGCCGTTCATATTGGTAATGGCGGAGATGATTTCTTCATTGGCGATAATGATGCCGCAGCGGGTCCCCGGCAGACCGAGCTTGGAGAGGCTCATGCACAGCACAATGTTTGGGTTCCACAGCGGACGCGCTTCGCTAAAGATAATCCCCGGGAATGGCACGCCGTAAGCGTTATCAATCACTAACGGGATGCCGTGCTGATTCGCCAGCACGTCTAATTTCATCAGCTCTTCGTCGGTGATGACATTGCCGGTGGGATTAGTTGGCCGCGAGACGCAAATCATGCCGGTCTCTTCACCGATGTGCAGGTGTTCAAAATCGACGTGATATTTGAACTGTCCTTCCGGCAGCAGCTCGATATTAGGGCGCGCGGAGACGAACAGATCCTCTTCCAGACCCGAATCGGCATAGCCAATGTATTCCGGCGTCAGCGGAAAAAGCACTTTTTTGGTGCTGCCGTCGGCGCGACGTCCTGCGAAGAGGTTAAACAAGTAGAAAAATGCGCTCTGGCTGCCATTTGTTAGTGCAATGTTCTGCGGTTCAATATCCCAACCCAGTTCATCGCGCAGCATGGTGGCGAGCAGAGACAGCAGTTCCGTTTTGCCTTGTGGGCCGTCGTAATTACACAGTGCATCAGTGGCTTTGCCGTTCTGTAGCATCTCTGCCAGCAGGCTTTGGAAGTATTCATTCATTGCCGGGATTTGTGCCGGATTTCCGCCGCCGAGCATGATGGCACCCGGGGTGCGAAGCCCGTCGTTGAGATCCTCCATCAGGCGCGTAATGCCTGAATGGCGGGTAAATTTGTCGCCGAAAAGTGAAAAAGTCATAGCAGGTGATCTATCGTACTTATTCTAAGAGTGCGCCACCATAACGCTACAAATGCGCAGGTGCAAATCGTGAAAGGGGCGCGGGATTATTGGTTAATGTTATTAATTGACGGTTTGATAGAGGATTGTTCTATGGCCGTCTCCTCTTCTTTTTGGACCTTTAGAAGAGGAGACGGAAAAGGTTATTGATTTCCGGCCCAGACGACCATCACCTTATCGCCCTGCTGCTGGCGGACAAAGCCGTAGCCTTGCTTAAGGGATAACGTCGTTTGTGTGCCTTCGCCTATCGCCGGATGACGTGCACGGAACTGACCGAGTATTTGCCAGTGAGCGACAGTCTGCGCCTGACTGCCAGCGACGTCCTGCCAGTTCATCTCTGAACGTGTGCCTTGCAGCGGATCGGAACCGGTTGGGCCAAACGGACGCTCTGATTCATCGCCGTAATACATTTGCACAGAACCGGGGGCCAGAAGCAGCAGTTCAGCAGCGCGTTGGCCGCCCTCGCGGAACAGACGCGTGTCGTGCGACGAGAGATAGCTCAGCACGTTAAAGCCTTGCAGCTTTTCCGCCATTTGCTGCCAGGTCAGATCAATATCCGCCAGGCAGTCCACCGCTTTTGCCGCCTGTTCCTGATAATCAAAATTGATCATCGCATCGAAGCCGTGGCGGTAATAATCGCTTTGCATGACGCCGTGGCCCCAGGATTCTCCGGTCATCCAGAATGGCGCGTCATCGAGTTTTTTATCCGGGTTGGCCTGTTTCCACGCTTTTAACGCTTCGGTGGTTTGTTCTTTGAGCTGTTGCCACCCGGCGAGCTCAACGTGTTTGGCGGTATCGACGCGAAAACCGTCTATCCCATAGTCGCGTACCCATTGGCTTAACCAGTGGGTCAGATAATCGCGCGGCGTGTAGCCTGCAACCTCTTTTGCATGGGTATCGGGTTTATGGCGATAGAAGTTCGGCAGGCCAGAAGGCGTGGTGGATTCCGTTTTGAGATCGGGTAAAAAGGCCAGCGACATGGTCAGGTCGTCAAAACCCGGATTGTCGTAATCGCCAATGTCGGTGCGGATCCATTTCTTGCCCCACCAGTTTTCCCATCCTGCCTTATCGCTGAAATTAATGTAGTCGTTAAAGCTGTGCCAGCTTTGCCCGGCTTTGGGTTTCCAGTCGGTCCAGTGTTCTCCCAGCGTTTTTTTCAGCTCGTCGCCCTGTAAATACAACGCGCCAAACTGGTACTCCTGCATATCCGCGAGCGTGGCATAGCCGGTATGGTTCATGACAACGTCAAACAGAATACGAATACCGCGCTTGTGTGCTTCGTCGACCAGATGGCGTAAATCATCTTCGCTGCCCATGTTGGCGTCGAGTTTGGTCCAGTCCTGCGTGTAATAGCCGTGATAAGCATAGTGCGGGAAGTCGCCTTTCGTGCCACCGCCCACCCAGCCGTGGATCTGCTCCAGCGGTGAGCTTATCCACAGCGCATTGACGCCAAGCTGTTGCAGGTAATCAAGCTTGCTGGCCAGTCCTTTTAAGTCGCCGCCGTGGAAGGTGCCGATTTCCTGCATTCCGTCTTTGTGACGGCCATAGCTGTTGTCGTTGGAAGGGTCGCCGTTGACAAAACGGTCCGTCAGCACGAAATAGACCGTGGCGTTTTGCCAGCTGAAAGGCGCGATTTTATCGGTCTCGGCACGTTCAAGCAGCAGCAAACCGTTACTGTTAGCTGCGGGTTGCAGGGTGACTTTCCCTTGCTGTACCGTCGCGGTCTGCTTGCTGTAGTAATCACGTACCACGGAACCTTCCGGGAAAGTATCCGCTACGTCGATGGTGAGGGGCCTGCCATCCCATTTAGGGCACTGGCGAACCACGTTGGTGATGGGTTTGTCCGCTGCGCCCTGAACTGACAGCATCAGCGTCGGCGTACCGGATCGTGTATCAATGCGCATCTGATAATCACCCTCGCGGAACAAACGCCACTGTGGCGGGGTGCTCTCGCAAGGTTTTAGTGACAGCATCTCATTGAGTTTTATGGCATCTGTAGGCTGCCAGCACGCGTTGTCAAAACGGATGGTCAGAGGACGGGTACCCTTTGCGAGCTTTGCATGGCTGGTGAAAATCCCGGTTCCTTCTGCGTTAAACGCGGGGAAGCCAGGAGATGACCAGTCTGCATTTGCCATCGCGGGTAACAGCAGAAGGGCTAAAGCGGAGCGTTTCATTCCATTTTCCTGTCGCGGCAATTTTAACCAGTTTGCCATCTGGTTAAGACGTGGGACTCATCCCCCTGCGCTTTCTGCCAGGAGGAGCTGCGAGGATGAGTGATCCCGCGCAAAATTAGGCCCTTATCTGCGATATCGCACACAAATTTGCGGAAATGATGCTTAAGTGAGCAAGTTTCAGGTGACATAGTTTCGGATTTGGACTATTTCTTTGAGTGCTCTTGAAGGTTATTTTTGCTATGATTTGAGATTCCGCTCTCAATTTTGAGAAAAAATACAGGGTTGGAAAGCTTATTATCCGACCAGGAGACCTAATGATATCGACTCCCATACGACGATTTGGGGCTACGATACTCATGTTGCTCACCGTGACTTTTTCAGGTGAGGTGCTTGCGAAGACGCACACGGATACAACGAGTAAGAAAGCCCACGTCATAAAGACGACGACAACAAGCAGTAAGATTAAGGTTAGCAGTAAACAAGAGTATTCTCGCAATAGTGTAAAGAGTAATTCACTGCCTGATTTGCGAAAATACCCTTCCGGGACACCAAGGAAAAAAGCGTTTCTCCGGACGGTAATGCCTTATATAACCAGCCAAAACTCTGCGATTACCGCGGATCGTAACTGGCTTGTCTCGAAACAGTACGAAAGCCGCTGGTCGCCAACTGAGCGCACGCGTCTGAAAAATATCGCAGCACGTTACAAAGTGAGCTGGAACGGGAACACGCGTCGTGTGCCGTGGAACTCGCTGCTGGAGCGTGTA
Organism: Enterobacter sp.; assembly: GCA_022649305.1. Taxonomy (GTDB): domain Bacteria; phylum Pseudomonadota; class Gammaproteobacteria; order Enterobacterales; family Enterobacteriaceae; genus Enterobacter. Next base: position 12,167 of record JALCNW010000007.1, on the reverse strand, counting down.
GATATTATCCCAGGCAGCATGGTAGCGACGATGGCCGCTGCAGAGAGTGGTTGGGGGACATCAAAACTGGCCCGCAACAATAACAATCTCTTTGGCATGAAGTGCACCAAGGGCCGTTGTAATAATGCGCCAGGTAAAGTGAAAGGCTATTCGCAGTTTGAATCGGTAAAAGATTCGGTGAACGCCTATGTGGTGAATTTGAACACGCACCCGGCCTATTCTTCATTCCGTAAATCGCGTGCTCAACTGCGTAAAGCGGATCAGGAAGTGACCGCGAGTACGATGATTCATAAGCTTAAAGGTTATTCCACGCAGGGACAGAGCTATAACAATTATCTGTTTGCGATGTACCAGGATAACCAGCGCCTCATTGCCGCACATATGTAATTCCAAAAAAATGCCTTCCAGTGTGGAAGGCATTTTTCTTAACTAAACCAGCACCTCGCTGTACCGCTCCCGATACTCTTTTGGCGTGGTGTCATATTCCTTTTTAAACACCGAATAGAAATACTGCAATGACGGATATCCGCACATTTGCGAGATTTCATTAATCGACAGCGACGTTGAGACAAGCAGGCTGCGCGCTTTTTCAAGTTTCTCTGCGTGAATCACCGCATGGATGGTTTCCCCAACTTCCTCTTTAAAGCGCTTTTCCAGGTTGGAGCGTGAAATCCCCACTGCGTCCAGCACCTGCTCAACCTTTATCCCTTTGCATGCATGGTTACGGATGTAGTGCATCGCTTGTATCACTGCCGGGTCGTTTAATGATCGATAATCCGTTGAGCGACGCTCGACCACGCGTACGGGCGGAACGAGCAAGCGCTGAAGCGGCAGGGTTTCGTTATCCAGCAGTCGATGGAGTAACTTGGCTGCCTGATAGCCCATCTGACGTGTACCCTGCGCGACTGACGACAATGCCACCCGCGATAAATAGCGCGTGAGTTCTTCGTTATCGATGCCAATCACGCACAGCTTTTCAGGAACCGGGATATGCAAATGGTCGCATACCTGGAGGACATGCCGTGCGCGCGCATCGGTGACCGCGATGATGCCGGTTTGCGGCGGCAACGTTTGCAGCCAGTCTGCCAGGCGGTTTTGCGCATGCTGCCAGTTCTCGGGTGCCGTCTCCAGTCCTTGATAGACCACCCCGCGATACTTCTCCTGCGCCACTATCTGACTAAATGCGTATTCACGCTCCATTGCCCAGCCCTTACCGCTGGACGCGGGCAGGCCGTAAAAGGCAAAACGATCTACACCTTTTTCCTTGAGATGCAAAAAGGCGCTTTCAACCAGCGCGTGGTTATCGGTCGCGATATAGTGCACCGGAGGATATTTTTCGGGGGAATGAAAAGAGCCGCCGACGCCCACAATAGGGACGTCAACGTCGACCAGCATCTCCTGGATAACAGGATCGTCATAGTCTGCGATAACACCATCACCCAGCCAGTCTTTGATGGTGTCGATGCTGGCACGGAAATCCTCTTCAATGAAGATGTCCCATTCGGATTGCGACGCCTGCAAATACTCGCCAACACCCTCCACGACCTGGCGGTCATAGGCTTTGTTGGCATTGAATAACAACGTAATGCGGTGACGCTTTTCAAACATGTCTCATCATCCCCAAATAAATGGTTCTAGGCCCGTCGCTTGGTCGCGGAATCCATCCACACTGCCAGCAACAGGATTGCGCCCTTAACGATATACTGCCAGAACGTCGGGACGTCCATCATACTCATTCCGTTGTCCAGAGAAGCCATAATAAATGCGCCCATCACTGCGCCCGCTACGCTACCAATGCCCCCAGCGAGGCTGGTGCCGCCAATGACACAGGCAGCAATAGCATCCAGTTCGGCGATGTTCCCAGCCGACGGAGAGCCTGCGCCCAATCGGGAGCTCAGAATCAACCCTGCAATGGCAACCATCAGGCCGTTAATCGCGAACACCGCAAGCTTGGTGCGTTCGACGTTAATGCCTGACAGCCTTGCTGCTTCGATATTTCCACCAATGGCGTAAATACGTCGGCCAAAGGCAGTACGAGTGGCCATAAACATGCCTGCGAGGAGCAGCAGCGTAAGGATCAGTACGGGAGTGGGAACGCCACGGTAGTCATTGAGAAGCCAGATAGCCCCCAGTACGATCACTGCGGTTAACGCCTGACGTCCGATAACGGACGTTGAAGCTGGAGCCGTGAGACCCATTGCCTGACGGCGCATCCGCCCCCGCCACTGCCAGCCTACAAACGCCATCAGGCCGATCGCACCGAGAGTGAAGCCAAGCCCATCGGAGAGGTAGCTTTGACCAATTTGCGACATCGACGCGCTTGTTGGGGAAACGGTCGTGCCGTTGGTGATACCAATGAGAATGCCGCGAAATGCCAGCATCCCAGCCAGCGTGACTATGAAAGAAGGCACTTTGCGATAGGCAACCCACCAGCCGTTCCAGGTGCCCAGTAGCAGGCCGAGTACCAGCGTAACCGCAATGGTCAGCGGTAAAGGCCAGCCCAGCCAGACATCGAAGATTGCCGCAACACCACCTAATAAGCCCATCATCGAGCCGACCGACAGGTCGATTTCCGCAGAGATAATCACGAAGACCATCCCGACTGCCAGAATACCGGTGATAGCGGTCTGACGTAGCAGGTTAGAGATGTTACGTGCGCTCAGATAAGAGCCGTCGGTCATCCAGGTGAAGAACAGCATAATCGCGATAATCGCGGCGATCATGACGAAAACTTGTAGATTTAAGGCCTTTAGCCCCGAGAACGCGCCGGGCGCGGGGACGGCGACTTTGAGCTCAGACGGGTTGCTTTTCGACATGGCGTTCGCTCCTTAATGCGGCTTCCATTACCTGTTCCTGCGTCAGGTTTTGGTTAATCAGATTGGCTTTAAGCTTACCTTCGTGCATGACCAGCACGCGGTCGCTCAGGCCGAGCACTTCAGGCAGTTCAGACGAGATCACGATAACGGCGATCCCCTGCTGAACCAGCTGGTTGATGAGCTTGTAGATTTCGTATTTCGCGCCAATATCGATTCCGCGCGTCGGTTCATCCAGAATCAACATCCGGGGATTAAGCAGCAGGCAGCGCGCCAGAATGGCCTTTTGTTGATTACCGCCGCTCAGACGACCAATCGCCAGGTCGGGGGACGATGTTTTGACTTTAAGTCGGGACAAAGACTGAAGAATGCATTGCTGTTCTGCGGCGTCATCCAGGCTGCTCAGCGTGCCTGAAAACTGGTCAAGCGCTGCCAGGGTGATGTTTTTTCCCACCGCCATGACTGGCACGATGCCGTCTTTTTTGCGATCCTCCGGCACCATGGCGATGCCGTGGGCAATCGCCTGCTGACAGCTGTTTATCTGCACCTGTTGGCCGTCGATAAAAATTTTCCCTTCCCAGCGCCCGGGCCAGACGCCAAACAGACACTGTACGGCCTCAGTTCGCCCTGCACCCACCAGCCCAGCGATACCGAGAATTTCACCGCGATGCAGCGAAAAAGAAACGTCGTTAACGCGTTTAATATGACGATTGACCGGATGCCATGCGGTCAGGTTTTCGACGCGGAGAATTTCGGCTCCGGTGGTGTGCGGTTCGTTTGGATACAGCGCCGTGAGCTCACGGCCTACCATCATGGTGATAATGTCATCTTCACTCATGCCCGTAGCGGCGCGTGTACCAATATGCTGTCCATCACGAATGACACAGATGGTGTCCGAAATGGCTTTCACTTCATTGAGTTTGTGCGAGATGTAAATGCAGGCAATGCCGTGGTTTTGCAGATCGCGGATGATATTGAGCAATACCGCGGTTTCTTGTTCAGTGAGGGAGGCGGTGGGTTCGTCGAGTATCAGCAGACGCACCTGTTTGTTGAGCGCCTTGGCGATTTCGACCAGTTGCTGCTGCCCAAGCCCCAGATCCCCGACTCGCGTATTGGGCGAAATGGCCAGGCTCACCTGCGCGAGCAGTTTTTCACTGCGCAGCGTCATGGTGTCGTAGTCCAGCACGCCGTGACGTGAAATCTCCGCCCCGAGGAAAATATTCTCCAGAACGGTCAGATGTTTCACCAACGCCAGTTCCTGATGAATAATGGCGATGCCTTTACGTTCCGTATCGCGAATATGGGCTGCCTGCAACGTTTCTCCTGCAAATACAATCTCGCCGTCATAGCTACCGTGTGGATAAATTCCGCACAGAACTTTCATTAGCGTGGATTTGCCAGAGCCATTTTCACCGCACAGGGAGACGATTTCGCCCGGATTCAACCTCAGGCTAACGTTGTCGACGGCTTTCACAGCGCCAAAGGCTTTGGTGATACTTTTCATTTCAAGTAAATAAGGCATAACTGCTCCATATGACCCGAAGGTAGAACCGTACAAGTCTCCGAGCCCCCGCAGAGCAGGGGCGGCGTTGGATTACAGCTCGCTCTTTTTATGGAAGCCGTCTTTGATGATGGTGGCGTCGATGTTTTCTTTGTTGACCTCGATTGGGGTCAACAGGCGTGCAGGCACATCTTTCAGGCCGTTGTTGAGTGAAGAATCTGCTTTAGGTTGCTGACCGTTACCCAGTTCAACGGCGATTTCCGCCGCCGTGTTGGCGAGTTCGGTGATCGGTTTGTAGACCGTCATCGTCTGGGTCCCGTTGAGAATACGTTTTACGCCTGCCAGGTCGGCATCTTGCCCTGAAATGGCGACTTTCCCTGCCAGACCTTGTGCGCTCAGTGCCTGAATAGCGCCGCCTGCGGTGGCGTCGTTGGAGGCGACAACGGCATCAATTTTGTTATTGTTGGCGGTGAGCGCATTTTCCATGATCTTTAATGCATTTTCTGGCAGCCAGCCATCGGCCCACTGATCGCCAACGACTTTAATTTTGCCCTCGTCGATATAGGGTTTGAGCACTTTCATTTGGCCTGCGCGGAACAATTTGGCGTTGTTATCGACCGGTGAGCCGCCCATCAGGAAATAATTCCCCTGAGGCACTTTGTCGACCAGACTTTGCGCCTGAATTTCACCGACTTTTTCATTGTCGAACGAAATATAAAAATCGATATCAGCGTTATTTATCATGCGATCGTAAGCCAAAACTTTAATGCCTTCTTGTTTGGCTTCTTTTACCACATTACTTAACACCTGACCGTTGTAAGGAATAATAACCAGTACATCAACGCCACGGTTAATCATATTTTCAATTTGCGACATTTGCGTTTCTTCATTGCCATTCGCAGATTGAACAAACACTTTTGCACCGAGAGACTCTGCTTTCTTCACAAAAATATCGCGATCTTTTTGCCAGCGTTCAAGGCGGAGATCGTCAATAGCCATCCCGATTTTGACTTCTTTTGCATGCCCCACAATGCTTGTTAGCAGTAGCGAAGCGCAGAGAGTAAGGCACAGGTTTTTTATCGTCATAATTATATTACCTTTTTCTGTAGGGTGGTGATGCTGAGGTAAAAGAATCATTCACTGCCAGATACGCAGCAAATTCTTAACGTGGAATGGAAAACTAGCAATTACAGATTTTTATCTTCTCATTATGATATTTGGTTTATTTGCGAATTTATGACCGTGATCTGATTTTAAAATGCGTAACTTATTAATTACACTCGATTCTGGAATAAGCGCTGAAGATTCGTTTGTTTGAGCATTAATTTTGCGAGCCAGCGCACGTTTGTGCATTCTCTTAATGCCAGTGTGAAATAACGTAATTGAGCAACTTGAAATGAGTATTCACTATTACTCCATTATCGATGACTCGCCGCACCTCTTGATTATGGAGTTCAATATGCAAGCTTATTTTGACCAACTCGACCGTGTTCGCTACGAAGGCCCGAAATCCACCAATCCTTTAGCATTTCGTCACTACAATCCGGATGAGCTGGTATTAGGTAAGCGTATGGAAGATCACCTGCGTTTTGCCGCCTGCTACTGGCACACTTTCTGCTGGAATGGCGCGGATATGTTCGGTGTCGGTTCGTTTGACCGTCCATGGCAGCAGCCGGGTGATGCGCTGGAGCTGGCTAAGCGCAAAGCTGACGTCGCGTTTGAATTCTTCCACAAGCTGAACGTACCGTATTACTGCTTCCACGATGTTGATGTGTCCCCGGAAGGCGCGTCGCTGAAAGAGTATCTGAGCAATTTTGCACAGATGGTGGATTATCTTGGCGAAAAACAGCAGCAAAACGGCGTCAAGCTGCTGTGGGGTACTGCAAACTGCTTCACGAATCCGCGTTACGGTGCGGGTGCGGCGACGAATCCGGATCCGGAAGTGTTCAGTTGGGCAGCCACTCAGGTGGTCACGGCAATGGATGCCACGCATCAGTTGGGCGGCGAAAACTACGTGCTGTGGGGCGGTCGTGAAGGTTATGAAACCCTGCTCAATACCGACCTGCGTCAGGAACGTGAGCAAATTGGTCGCTTCATGCAGATGGTGGTCGAGCACAAACATAAAATCGGCTTCCGTGGCACGTTGCTCATTGAGCCAAAACCGCAGGAACCGACTAAGCATCAGTATGACTACGACGTGGCAACCGTGTATGGCTTCCTGAAGCAGTTTGGTCTGGAAAAAGAGATCAAAGTGAATATTGAAGCGAACCACGCCACGCTGGCAGGGCACACTTTCCATCATGAAATTGCTTCTGCCATTGCGCTGGGCATCTTTGGTTCGGTCGATGCAAACCGTGGCGATCCGCAGCTGGGTTGGGATACCGACCAGTTCCCAATCAGCGTCGAAGAGAACGCACTGGTGATGTATGAAATCATCAAAGCGGGTGGCTTTACTACGGGGGGCCTGAATTTTGACGCCAAAGTACGCCGCCAGAGCACCGACAAATACGATCTGTTCTACGGTCACATTGGTGCAATGGACACCATGGCGCTGGCGCTGAAAGTTGCGGCGCGCATGATCGAAGACGGTGAGTTGGATAAGCGTGTAGCGAAGCGTTATTCCGGCTGGAACAGTGAGCTGGGTCAGCAAATCTTAAAAGGCCAGTTATCGCTTGCTGAGATAGCGAAGTACGCTGAACAGCATAGCCTGGCACCGAGCCACCAGAGCGGTCATCAGGAGCTGCTGGAGAACCTGGTTAATCATTATCTTTTCGACAAGTAATGCGTAGCTGAAGACGTTAGTCGGCCCGGTAAGCATAGCGCCACCGGGCATTTCTTTTTAAGGAGTCATCGCAATGTATATCGGGATTGATCTTGGCACATCGGGTGTGAAAGCCATCCTGTTAAGCGAAAAGGGCGAGGTACTGGCGACGCAAACTGAAAAGCTGCACGTCTCGCGCCCACACCCGTTATGGTCAGAGCAAGACCCCGAACAGTGGTGGCAAGCGACGGATCGCGCGTTAATCGCCTTAGGCGAGCAGCATAGTTTGCAAGACGTTAAAGCATTAGGCATTGCCGGGCAAATGCACGGCGCGACGCTGCTGGACAACGCCCATCGAGTTCTGCGTCCTGCCATTTTATGGAACGACGGTCGCTGCGCTGAAGAGTGTGCGATCCTGGAGGAGCGTGTGCCAACGTCACGCGAGATAACCGGCAATTTGATGATGCCAGGTTTCACCGCGCCAAAACTGTTGTGGGTGCAGCGTCATGAGCCTGAGATTTTCCGCCAGGTTGATAAAGTATTACTGCCAAAAGATTATCTGCGTTTTCGCATGACGGGCGTTTTCGCCAGCGATATGTCGGACGCGGCGGGCACCATGTGGCTTGACGTTGCGAAACGTGACTGGAGCGAGGCGATGCTCGATGCCTGTCAGCTCACGCGTGACCATATGCCTGCCCTTTTCGAAGGCAGCGAAATCACCGGTACGCTACAGTCATCGATAGCCGTGCGTTGGAATTTACCCGTGGTGCCGGTGGTGGCTGGTGGCGGCGATAACGCAGCAGGTGCCGTGGGTGTTGGCATGATGGATGCGGGTCAGGCGATGCTTTCGCTGGGCACATCGGGCGTCTATTTCGCCGTGAGTGACGGTTATCGCAGCAATCCGGAAAGCGCCGTGCACAGTTTCTGCCACGCGCTGCCGGGAAAATGGCATCTGATGTCGGTCATGCTCAGTGCGGCGTCATGCCTGGACTGGGCGGCAAAGCTGACCGGTCTTGAAGATGTCCCGGCGCTGATCGCCGCGGCACAACAGGCTGATGAAAATGCCGGTACGGTGTGGTTCCTGCCTTACCTTTCCGGTGAGCGTACCCCCCACAATAACCCGCAGGCTAAAGGCGTATTCTTTGGCTTAACCCATCAGCATGGCCCGGCAGAACTGGCGCGCGCGGTGCTGGAAGGCGTGGGCTATGCGCTAGCTGACGGCATGGATGTGGTACACGATTGTGGGTTGAAACCGACCAGCATTACGCTTATCGGTGGCGGCGCGCGGAGTCGCTACTGGCGGCAAATGTTAGCGGATATCAGCGGATTCCAGCTGGATTACCGTACCGGTGGTGACGTGGGGCCAGCTTTGGGCGCGGCCCGTCTGGCGCAGATTGCCGTAAATCCCGACAAACCCTTGTCTCAACTGCTGCCGCAATTGAGGCTGGAGCAGGAGCATCGTCCAGACGCCGCGCGCCATGCGCGTTACGCTGAACGACGGGAAGTGTTCCGCAAAATCTATCAGCAACTTCTACCATTAATGTCGTAATCGCAGGTTGTCCTTAAGCGACGTTAGGATGTCCTTTTTTGGTATTCTCATCAGTTCCACTCCTCGTCAGTATAGGGTTACACCCACCGGCGAGGAGTCTCACCATGTCACGTACCGCATTACTTAATATCGACACCCAGCAGTCCTTTCATCATCGCGAATACTGGCAGGAAAAAGGCTTTCCGGAGTTCCAGCAGGCGCTTCTTGGGCTTATCGAAGGCTGTGAATCGCGTGGGGTTCCGGTTGTTGATATCTTTCATGTAGACGAGAGTGGGCCATTCTCTTTGCAAAGTGGCTCTGTCACACCGATGTCCTTTTTGCGTCATCAGCCTGCGGTAATTTTCCAGAAACATGTTCATAATGCCTTTACCGATACTGGGCTCGATCGCTGGCTGCGCGAGCGCGATATTAATCGTCTTATTATTAGCGGTCTTCGTACGGAACAATGCTGTGAAACTACCGCGCGAGTGGCGTCGGATTTGGGCTATGCCGTTATCTTTGTGAGTGAAGCCACGCTGACCTTCCCAATGACGCATAAGGGCATTACGCTCGATACCGATGACCTGCGCCATCGTACCGAAACGGTGCTGGACGGGCGTTTTGCTGATATTAAAACCGTTGCGGAGACGCTGGAGTCGCTCTGATGAGTATTGACGTCTGGTTTGTGATGTTGCCTGGGGTGCTGTCGCTGGATATGACCGGCCCTGCCGAAACGTTTGTGCTGGCAGGCGATGCCTTTCGCCTGCATTACATCGGCCCAGAGGTTGAGGTTCCCACATCCATTGGCCTGACGATGAGCGGTATTACGCCGCTACCAGCGAGCCTGCCAGAAGGCAGCCTGTTGGTCCTGCCGGGCGTCACTGACTCGACATATCAATTTTCGACGCCTCAGGCGCTGAGCATTCAGCACTGGCTGATGCGATTGCAGCCTGAGATCCAGCGTCAGGCGATTACCGTGATGTGCGTCTGTTCCGGTGCGCTACTGGCCGCCAAATCTGGCCTGTTGACGGGAAAGCAATGCACTACCCACCATGATGTCATCGCGCGTTTGCGCGCCGCTGCGCCGGGGGCGTTGATCAAAGAGAATCGAATTTTCGTGCAGGATAAAAATATCTGGACCAGCGCCGGGATCACCTCGGGTATCGACCTGGCACTGCACATGATTAACCGTCTGTGCGGCGCCGAAAAGGCGCTGGCGGTGGCGCGGGAAATGGTGGTCTGGTTCCGGCGATCGGGCGACGACCCACAGCTTTCGCCATGGCTGCGCTATCGCAACCATCTGCATCCGGCAATACATCGTGCGCAAGACGCGCTAACGGCAGAGCCGCAAAAAGGCTGGCAGCTGGTGGATATCGCGGCGCTGGCGCACGTGAGTCCGCGCCATTTAACCCGACTTTTCCATGAACATTTAGGCATTAGCGTGCGCGATTACCTGGAGCAGCTCCGGCTGGCGATCGCCCAGCAATGGTTGCTACAGGGGCGTGGCGTTGAGCAGGCGGCCATCGCCGCCGGATTTTCGTCACCGCGTCAGTTTCATCGCGCTAAACAGCGTATCGTTAACTAACCAATCGGCGCGTATCGATTCGCTGCAATAGCATTGATAGCAGCAGGCTTATCAAAAGCGTGGCAGAGAAGATCCACAGGATATCGAGCAGCGGCCAGCTTTTGAACTCAACGCCTCGGGTGCGCAGAGCGTGGATCACCAATGCATGAAAACCATAAATCCCCAGTGAGTGCTTCGAAATTAACCCCAGCACGGGCAGAGGGCGCGCGTTGAGCGTGTTTTTCACCAGCGTGAGCAGGGAGACGGCGCAGATAAAGACCATCGGGCCGCAGTACAGATACCAGGTATCGGCAAAGTTTCCGCGCCAGCGTAGCTCGTGCAGCGTCCCGCGTGAAATAATAAACACCGCGACGATAAATAGCGCGGCGCAAAGCCACGTCAGCCGTGGCTTGCTCGTATCCATCATCCCGATGGCGCGACCCAGCAGGCCATAAATCACGTAGTACAACGTATCGCCGTTGATATAAAGATTAATCGGCAGCCATTCAAAGCCGCCAATTTTCTGTGAGACAGTATTAGGATTGGCAAGCAGGCCAATAACCACCATCAGCGCCAGCAGCATCTTGCCGCCGACGTTTTTGACCTGAATAAGCGGTGAAACCAGGTAATTAACGATAATGGCGAAGAAAAACCACAGGTGATAGAAAACCGGTTTTTGTAGTAAGTTCTTAAGCGACAGCTCTGCGTTGATGGAGGTGAACAAAGTGATATAAAGCAGCGCTATGGCGCTGTAAAACAGCAGGCACAGCGCGATACGCACAAAATGACGCGGCTGGGCGCTGCGTTCGCCAAAGAACAAAAAACCGGAAATCATGAAGAAGAGTGGAACGCTGACGCGTGAAGCAGAGTTAAGGATATTGGCGATATCCCAGTTGAGCGGACTGATGCTGTGCGCATTGGTGATATACCAGGTGGTGGTATGAATCATCACTACCATCAAGCAGGCAATCCCTCGCAAGTTGTCTATCCAGTTAATTTTTGACTGCATCACTTCCTCTGTTCCATCCTAAAAACGGTCTGACCATGAATCTTCTTAGGCCTCTCACTGGATAAATCTGATTGTCGTGTTCCAGACTTGTGAAGCGGGGGAGAGGTTCGCAGAATGCCGGACCATGATCTATAAAAGCATTGATATTAAAAATAACAGCCCTGAAGAAAGGCGGTAATAAAAATGATGATGAAGCGTGTTGTATCACTCATTGTGGTCGTATTGCTTGCGGGATGCAGTTCACCCGATGACGGTCCGGTTCAAAAAGCGCAAAAAAGCAAAGTGAGCCCGGAGCGGTCGTTAAATATGGAACAGCTTTGTAAGGATCAGGCTGCGCATCGTTATAATACCGGAACTCAAAAAATTGACGTGACCGGTTTTGAACAGTTTCAGGGAAGCTATGAGCTGCGTGGATATACTGCGCGTAAAGAGAGCTTTGTCTGTTCTTTTGACCCGGAAGGGCAGTTTTTACATCTCTCTATGCGCTAACGCCTCTGTGATCACGCTGGCCAGCCCGCGTGCCGCACTGGCGGAACGCCTTATTTCCCAATTTTCCCTAAACAACCCCGTTTCGTACTGTATATCTTGCAGTCAGCGGGTATACTGATCGCTTCCATTCAAAACACACGTATCCAGCACGAAAAACTATGCAAAAGTTTGATACCAAGACCTTCCAGGGCCTGATCCTGACTTTACAGGATTACTGGGCTCGTCAGGGCTGCACCATCGTTCAACCTTTGGACATGGAAGTGGGCGCCGGCACTTCACACCCGATGACCAGCTTGCGTGCGTTGGGGCCAGAACCGATGGCAACAGCCTATGTGCAGCCATCCCGCCGTCCGACCGATGGTCGTTATGGCGAAAACCCAAACCGCTTACAGCACTATTATCAGTTCCAGGTGGTGATTAAACCCTCACCGGACAATATTCAGGAACTGTACCTCGGTTCACTGAAAGATCTGTGCGTGGATCCCACCATTCACTATATTCG
>JALCNW010000006.1 GCA_022649305.1 Enterobacter sp. | reverse complement strand
AAAAGATGATGTTCTGGACCATCATGAGTATGATTTTTGTGCTGCTGGTGACCGGCGTTATTATCTGGCGTCCGTATTTTTCCCACTATTTCCCGATGCAGGTGATTCGCTACAGTCTGCTCATCCATGCGACGTCGGCCATTATTTTGATCCACGCCATCCTGATCCATATGTATATGGCGTTCTGGGTGAAAGGATCGATTAAGGGCATGGTTGAAGGGAAGGTGAGCCGCCGCTGGGCGCAAAAACACCACCCGCGCTGGTATCGCGACGTTGAACGTATGGAAGCGAAAAAAGAGAGTACCGAAGGGATGAAGTAAGTCTCTGTAAGATCCCCCGCACCGGATGGTGATATTGATTCGGTGCGGGTATTTCGGGAGTCAGGTATTGGTGATTAAGGCGTCAATAGCGGAAACGATGCAGCTTCTTTCGTTTCGAAGATTGCATACAAAATTCTTATTATTTAACTTCTTTCTCTCCACATGCGTAATCCCTGGAGTATTGAGAAAAAATTCCTGAAAATCAATATTCACTAATGGTGTTACTGCATGATTATGACCGTGAATATGACGACAGTAACTCAGGGGTAAAATAAGCCTCGTTGATAGATCATCATAGTAATCATGTTGAATAATCATAAAATAAGGCTGTAGTTCGTGGGTTTTGTCTGATGTATTTCGGTAAATATCAAATTGAAAACCCATCACAATCCTCCAAAAAAAGGATCATCAGATAATAAACCTGCTTTCTTTGTGAACTCATTCATAGCTCGTATGAATTTTTTATCTCGCTGGCGTTGCTGGTTTCGTTCCTCTGTTGATATCTCTGGACGTGGCAGTGCGCCTGCCATCGACTGCTCTGCCTTGCGATTGGTAACACTTTGTGTTTTCACATTTCACCTCCTGTGTTGGTGCACGCATTATCAATCCTCTCCAATAAAAAACAATACCGTTCCCCCTGGTAATATAAAAAATGCGAGCACCATTCCAGTGGGGAATGTAAGTTGCAAAAAAACGTCTTATTAAAATCGCTCCTGGATATAGCGGAACGGATAATCGGTTGGCTTCACTTTACCCACTTTACGTTTTGGTAATTTCACCGGCTCGACTGGCAGTGATTTATAAGGTATTTGCGCAAGCAGATGCGAAATGACGTTGAGCCGTACGCGTTTTTTATCCTCTGAACGCGCGACAAACCAGGGGGCCCAGGCACTATCGGTAGAGGCAAACATGGCATCGCGCGCGACGGTATATTCATCCCACAGCTTGAAGGATTTTATATCCATTGGGGAAAGCTTCCAGGTTTTGCGTCCATCGTTGATGCGGTCGTGCAGGCGGCGTTCCTGCTCTTTCGGTGTGACTTCGAGCCAGTACTTTATCAAGATAATACCGGCATCGACCATCGCCTTCTCGATAATGGGGGCACCGTCCAGGAACTTATTGACCTCATCGGATGTGCAAAAACCCATCACTCGCTCAACGCCCGCTCGGTTGTACCAGCTGCGATCGAAAATAACGATTTCACCGGCAGAAGGGAGGTGAGGCACGTAGCGCTGGAAGTAGAGCTGGCTTTTTTCTTTGTCGGTTGGCGCGGGTAGCGCGACAACGCGAAAAACGCGAGGACTGACACGCTCGGTAATGGCTTTGATCGTGCCGCCTTTGCCCGCGCCATCTCGTCCTTCAAAAACGATGCATACCTTGAGCCCTTTGCTAACGACCCACTGCTGGAGCTTAACCAGCTCCACATGAAGACGGCGTAACTCCTTTTCATACTCCTTCTGCTTGAGCGGAACGTAAATCACCTTCTCAGCAGAAGTTTTAGCTTTTTTTGAATTTACCATAGCAACGCTCGTATCGTGGATGGAGGTAACATATTGAAGTGTAATTGGCCCCCTTAAACTTCGTGGGAAATTTTTGATGTCGTAGCGGCGGCGTTCGGGTTAGAATTCCGCGATACTGTATAAATAAACAGGTGGTGCGATAATGCTGACATTGAACGGCGAGAAAATTGACCGTAGCCGGTTTACCGGCGCAAAAATTGAGAATAGCGCGTTTTATAACTGTGATTTTTCAGGTGCGGATCTGACCGATACCGAGTTTGTGGGCTGTCAATTTTACGATCGCGAGAGCCAGCAGGGTGGCAATTTTAGCCGCGCCGTATTAAAAGATGCCGCCTTCAAAAGCTGCGATTTATCGATGGCTGATTTTCGCAACGCCAGCGCGCTGGGTATCGAAATCCGCGATTGCCGGGCGCAGGGCGCGGACTTTCGTGGTGCCAGCTTTATGAATATGATCACCTCGCGCACCTGGTTTTGCAGTGCTTACATCACGAAATCCAATCTCAGCTATGCGAACTTTTCTAAAGTGGCCCTGGAGAAATGCGAGTTGTGGGAAAACCGCTGGAACGGGGCGAACATCCTTGGTGCGAGCTTTAGCGGGTCCGATCTCTCCGGCGGCGAGTTTTCTTCCTTTGACTGGCGAGCGGCCAATTTTACCCATTGCGACCTCACTAATTCCGAACTGGGCGATCTTGACGTTCGCCGCACTGATTTGCAGGGCGTTAAAATAGACAGCTATCAGGTGTCGCAAATAATGGAGCGCCTCGGGATCCTGGTGATGGGCTAAGCATATACACAACTCAAGTCGAAATAATGGATGAATGGGTCAGAAGGTGAGTTCGAACTGGCTCACCATACCAGATTGGTCAATAATGCCTGTTGCAAATTTTTAACAAGTGGTTGTGGAATGAAGAAGACCGTTTTTTCGTTGGCGTTAGGGACCTTTGGCCTGGGGATGGCTGAATTCGGTATCATGGGCGTCCTGACCGAACTCGCGCAGGATACGGGGATTACGATCCCGTCGGCCGGGAATATGATTTCGTTTTACGCTTTTGGCGTGGTGATTGGCGCACCGATTATTGCGCTCTTTTCCAGCAAGTTCTCCTTAAAAACTATTCTGCTTTTCCTGGTAGCGCTGTGCGTAGCGGGTAACGCTATTTTTACCTTCTCGACGTCCTATACCATGCTGGCGATAGGGCGACTGGTTTCTGGTTTTCCGCATGGGGCATTTTTTGGCGTGGGGGCGATAATTCTCTCTAAAATTGCGCCGCCGGGGAAAGTGACCTTAGCCGTAGCCGGGATGATCGCCGGGATGACGGTGGCCAACCTGCTGGGCGTTCCATTGGGGACCTGGCTTGGGCATGAATATAGCTGGCGCTATACCTTCTTTATGATCGCCGCGTTTGATGCGCTGGTGATTCTGGCGATTATCTTCTGGGTACCCAACCTATACGATAAAGCCAATACCAGACTTGCCGAACAATTCCATTTTTTAAAGCAGCCCGAACCGTGGCTTATCTTCGCAGCGACGATGTTTGGTAATGCGGGAGTATTCGCCTGGTTTAGCTTCGTTAAGCCATTCATGGTGAATGTCTCCGGGTTTTCAGAAGTCTTCATGACGGCGATCATGATGCTCATGGGGCTGGGAATGGTGCTCGGCAATATGCTCAGCGGAAAACTCTCCGGGCGGTACAGCCCGCTGCGAATAGCGGCAACCACCAATCTGGTGATTGTGCTGTCGCTGTTGCTGTTATTCACCTTCGGACAGTACAAGCCAGCATCGCTGATGATGGGTTTCATCTGCTGTATGGGTTTGTTCGCGCTGTCTGCGCCTCTACAAATCATGTTATTACAGAATGCGAAAGGCGGAGAGCTGTTGGGGGCGGCGGGTGGTCAGGTCGCGTTTAATCTGGGGAGCGCAATTGGTGCCTGGTTCGGAGGAATGATGATCACGCTTGGCTACAGCTGGAGCTACGTGACTCTGCCAGCGGCACTTCTTTCATTTGCGGCGATGTCGTCGCTGCTGATGTACGGCCACAAGAAGGCCAAAAGAGGTCAGGCCAACGACAATGCGTTAGCCTGACCAGCTATGGTCGGTAAACCTGTCTGTTAAACAAATTTCGCCAGCGGATCGGCCGCCGCAAAGGCCACCGCGCGATCTGCTGCAGGGGGATAAATCAGTTCGTTGGTGATGGCAATTTTGATTTTCTTCGCTTCTGCACGTACGGATTTGACGTCCTGTTCCCAGCCTTCGGTATAAACCGCGCCCCAGGCCCCCAGATCCAGACAGGTGACGTAGTTAACCTGGCGATACGGGTAAGGCTCAACGTTCAGCAGGCTTGCGGCTGCGTTGTGCCCGGCAAATTTACCCAGTTGAATAGCGTGCTGGCAGGTCATTAGTGCCGTATTACCCAGGTCATCGGTTTTGGCGTGAGCCGTATCGCCGGTAGCATACACCTCTGGATGCGCTGGAACCTGTAAAAGCGCGTTCACCCGCAGACGTGCCTGACCGTCGCGTTCGCCATTAATCTGTCCCGTCAGAGAGTGAGCTTCCACGCCCGCTGTCCAGACTACCGATGAGGATTCGATACGCTCACCGTTTTTCAAGGTCACACCGCTGGCGTCAATCGCTTCGATTTCGCTGTTAAGACGCCACTCAATTCCCAGCTCGTTGCTGGCCTCTTCAATCACGCTGCGCAGGGCTTCGCTGTATCGGCCACCCATCACCGTGCCACGCTCAACTACGATAACTTTAATCCTGGTATCATCACCGAAACGGGCGCGAAGTCGGGCAGGGAGTTCGGTGGCCAGTTCAATACCAGTAAAACCCCCACCGCAGACGACAACGGTGTTACGAGCAGGCGTTGATGGTTGCGTGGTCAGCGCATCGAGGTGGTTTTCAAATACCTGTGCAGATTCAATCTGGTCGATATCGAAGGCAAATTCTGCCAGGCCCGCTATCGATGGGCGTTTAGTCTGGCTGCCCGTCGCGAGGATCAGACGGTCAAAGCTCGCAGAGGTCGTGTTGCCGGATTTATCTCGGTACCAAACGATTTTCTCTTTTGTGTCAATGCGTTCTGCGCTGCCTTCAATATAGGTGATATCCAGCTCAGCAAATAACGCACTCAGAGGGGCGACAAAGCCTGATACTTTTTCCTCATAAAAACGTGGTCGAACCCGCAGCTCTGGTTTCGGGGACAGTACCGTAATACACAGGTCATCACACTGATTCAGTTCTGCCAGGCGTGCCGCACTGACCGCTGCCCACATGCCGGAAAAACCACTACCCACAATTAAAACTTGCTTTTTCATCTTCGTTCCTTTTGATCGCCAGGCTTTGTGTCTGACATAACTACAACTATACTTGTCGGAGTTAACTGCGACAACTTCTTTCTGAGTTTGCGCGGAATGATGATCGTAACTGCAATAAAAATAGTGGGTTACAACTGCGTATCTTTTTGGCTGTTTTTCTTTTCGGTAACCTGGCTATAATAACCACGATTATTGATTTCGGAGTTAACCATGGCTTTTTACAGTTCCGGTGTGGAATATGGCATTCATAGCCTGATGTGTATGGTGGATGCTAAGGGTAACGAACGTGAAATGAGCGTCAGGGAGATGGCTGCCTTACAGGGCGTGCCATACGATTACCTGGGTAAAATCTTCACGCGTCTGTCACGCGCCGGACTGGTGAGCAGTACGGAGGGCAAGGGTGGTGGGTTTAAGCTTGCGCGGCCCGCTGAGCTGATTACCGTGCTGGACGTGGCACATGCCATCGACGGTGAGAAAAATATGTTTGAGTGTCGGGAAGTGCGTCAGCGTCTGGCGGTGTTTGATGAGACTCCGCCAGCCTGGGTGTGTGACGGGCCGTGCGGGGTGCGTTCAGTGATGGATAGCGCGCAGCAGCGTATGGAAGAGGAGTTAGGCCGCCATACTATTCTCGATCTGGCACGCAAGATGTACCGAAAAGCGCCGGACACCTTTTTGATTGAGGTTCAGGACTGGATAACCGACAGACGTAGTGCAACCTGACGTGAAGCCCTCTCCATCATCGGAAAGGGCCATCCAGGTTTAAGAGCGCAGATCGATAACCATACGACCGCGGATCTGTCCTTGCTCCATCTCTTTAAAGATGGCATTGATGTCTTCCATCGGGCGCATCGTAACTTTTGGCACCACTTTGCCTTCGGCTGCAAACTGGAAAGCTTCAATCAGATCCTGACGTGTTCCCACCAGCGAACCGACGACCTGAATACCATCAAGCACCAGACGCGGGATGTCCAGGCTCATTGACTCTGGCGGAAGACCGACCGCCACCACGCGTCCACCTGCACGTACGGCATCTACCGCTGAGTTGAATGCCGCTTTTGCCACCGCAGTGACCACAGCGGCATGCGCGCCACCGGTTTTTTCCTGAATCACTTTCGCGGCGTCTTCTGTGCGGGAGTTAACGGTTAAATCGGCTCCCATCTCGGCGGCCAGTTTTAACTGTTCGTCATTGACGTCAATAGCAATCACTTTGGCATTAAAGACGTTTTTCGCGTATTGCAGCGCAAGATTACCCAAACCACCCAGACCATAAATGGCAATCCATTGGCCTGGCTTAATGTGAGAGATTTTCACCGCTTTATAAGTTGTGACGCCAGCGCAGGTAATACTGCTGGCAGCAGCGGATTCCAGACCATCCGGCACTTTCACCGCGTAGTCTGCAACCACAATACACTCTTCAGCCATACCGCCATCTACGGAATATCCAGCGTTCTTCACATCGCGGCAGAGCGTCTCGTTGCCGGCGTTACAGTATTCGCAGTGACCGCAACCTTCGAAAAACCAGGCGACGCTGGCGCGATCGCCCACTTTAAGTGATTTAACACCCGGGCCGATTGCTTTTACGATCCCAATCCCCTCATGGCCCAAAATAACCCCGGTTTTGTCACCAAAATCACCGTTCTTAACGTGAAGATCGGTATGGCAAACGCCGCAGCATTCCATTGACAGTAACGCTTCGCCATGTTCCAGAGAACGTAGCGTTTTTTCGGTGACATTGACCTGATGGTCCTGAGTGACAACAGCAGCTTTCATATGTTTCTCCTTGTTCATGATGAGATTCTGCACAGCAGGTGTTCTACTCCTTCAGAATTAGTTGTTTGAGTCACTTATGCAAGGCGTTTGCAACACAATGTAATAATTTCATCGTCTTTATGAACATTTGTTGCGGAAATAATGAGATTAACCCATACAAAGTATGTGGTAACCAGGCAACGAAAAAGCCCGACGATTTGCACCGACGGGCTCAGGCTTACAGTTGCGCTTCCAAGGCCTTAATTTCATCCTGCCATTGCGCCTGAAGCTGGCGTTTTTGATGCTTTGGTTTGCGCGCCAAATCCTCAGCCAGCAGTGTTTCCAGAGTGACCAGTCTTTCCAGGATATCGTCGCTTTCCCGGTGCCCAGCGCTGGCGACAGGTAACGGCATGACCGAATGTGTCAGCCCACTCTTGTCCCGTAGGCGCTCAAACACCGCTTCAGCATCATGCCATTCAGTCAGCATGCCGTTTTCAACCAGCCAGAACCGATTACAGCTTTGGCTAATTAACTGCCGGTCATGACTCACCAGCAGCACGCCGCCTTCGAACTGATTCAACGTGTGGGCTAATGCCTCTTTGCCTTCCATATCCAGGTGGTTGGTGGGTTCGTCGAGCATCAACAAGCTATAGCGTGCCAGCGTCAGCCCCACAAATAGCAGGCGCGAACGTTCGCCGCCGCTCAGGACACTGACTTTTTGCCCGTGCCGTGCCCAGGGGAAGCCCGAACTAATCAGCGCCATTTTGCGATCCTGCGGGTCAGGTGCGAAGGGCTCGAGCGCGTCGAGCAGCGAAGCATCATCCGGTAGTTGACGCAGCGTCTGGTCATAGTAGCCGAGCGTGACGCGTGGATGGATTTTCAGTTCACCTGCGTGTTTTTCGGCCCAAAATTGCTGCCAGATTAGCTTCATTAAAGATGATTTTCCGCAGCCGTTGTGCCCGACAATCGCTACCCGGTCGCCGCTTTTGAGTCTCGCCATGTCCACGCAAAAGAGCGCAGGCAGGCCCGGTGCTGGCGGCACGGCAAGTGTGTCCATTTCCAGCAGACGATCGGCTCTCAGCGCATCACCGTGCAGAGTTAACGTCCACTGGCTTCCCGCCGTGAGGCAGGTCTGGCTCTCCTTCAGGCGATCGACCTGTTTTTCCATCTGTTTGGCTTTGCGGGCCAGATCTTCGTTGTCGTAAACCTTGCCCCAGGTTGCCAGTCTTTTGGCGCTGGCCGCAACGCGATCGATCTCTTTTTGTTCGGCTTTATGTCGCAGGGCATCGCTCTCGTCTTTTGCCGCCAGCGCACGGCGCGCCGCGGTGCAGGGAAGCGCGAAGTCATGCACGGTTTTATCGCGCAGGATCCAGCTTTTATTGGTGACCGCATCTAACAGTTGCCTGTCGTGGGACACCAGCACAAAGCTGCCGGACCAGGTCTGCAAAAACTGCTCCAGCCACAGCATGGTAGGGAGATCGAGGTGGTTACTCGGTTCGTCCAGCAACAGCAGGTCGGGATCGTTAACGAGCGCGCGGGCAAGCAGTAAACGCGTGTGTTGCCCGCCGCTTAAGGTGGCCGTTTGCAGACCGGTATCCTGCGGGCTAAAGCCCATCCCCGCGAGCAGTGTTTCAGCTTTCCAGCGAAGGCTGTCGCGTTCGGCGAGGGGGAGTTGAGTCAGTACGGCATCCAGCATGGTGAGCGGGAAAACGGACTCAGGCAGATGCTGTTCAATGCGGGCCATCAGGCAGTGTCCGGCTAAGGCTACCGAGCCGACGGCGGGTGAGTCGGTGCCATCCAGGACTTTCAGCAGGGTGCTTTTACCGCAGCCGTTATCGCCCAGCAGACCAATGCGGTCACCTTTCTTCAGGGTAAACGAGAGCGAGTCGAAAAGCGTTCCAAACGCAGTATCAACACGGAGAGATTGTGCAGTTAGTAATGTGCTCATTTGTTGCTTACTCAAGAGTTACAGGCATGGGAATGCCTCGTCAAACATCGCTGACGATAACTCAGTAAGCCTGAGGGAAGGGAATCAGGATAAGTTGTCTTCGCTCAAGCAGAAGTTATCGCAGCACGATATCGATAACGCTTGAGTCGATGCGATCGCCTAAAGTATGTGAAAAATTGAAAATTTCACAGTACAGCATAAGAGTCCTCCTTATATATTCAGTTGGTTAATGTATTCTGAGAGTGTAACGGGAACATTAAAAAAGGCAACTTTCGTTGCCTTTTTAGGTTTAAATCGAGGTACGACGGTAGCTGCGGTACTCCGGCATCCAGAAGTTCTCATCAATAGCTTGTTGCAGCGCGTCGGCAGAGGTTTTCACCGCAACACCTTGTTGCTGAGCCATCTTCCCGACCGCAAAGGCAATCGCGCGAGAAACCTTATGGATATCCTTTAACTCGGGCAGAACCAGCCCTTCGCCGTTGTTCACCAGCGGTGAATGTTTTGCCAGCGTTTCACTCGCGGACATCAGCATTTCGTCTGTGATACGTTTTGCACCAGAGGCAATCACGCCCAGGCCAATCCCCGGGAAGATGTACGAGTTGTTGCACTGCGCAATCGGGTAGAGCTTGTCTTTCCAGATAACCGGATCGAACGGGCTGCCGGTAGCGACCAGCGCGTTGCCTTCCGTCCAGGCGATGATGTCCTGGGGCGTGGCTTCGACACGAGAGGTAGGGTTAGACAGCGGCATAACGATCGGGCGTTCACAATGCTTGTGCATCTCGCGAATAATTTCTTCGGTGAACAGGCCGGTTTGTCCAGAAACGCCAATCAGAATATCGGGCTTAACGTTGCGCACCACGTCCAACAGGGAGAGCACTTCGTTATCGGTATCCCAATTTTTCAGGTTGTCGCGCTTTTGCACCAGCTTGTTCTGGAACGGCAGCAGATTTGGCATGGCGTCGGTCAGCAGGCCGAAGCGGTCAACCATGAACACGCGAGAACGAGCCAGCTCCTCGCTTAAACCTTCGCGCTGGGTTTGCGCAATGATCTGCTCGGCGATCCCGCAACCGGCAGAACCTGCACCCAGGAAGACAATCTTCTGGTAGCTCAGTTGGCTACCAGCCGCGCGACTGGCGGCGATAAGCGTACCGGCGGTGACAGCTGCGGTACCCTGAATATCGTCGTTGAAGGAGCAAATGTCGTCACGATAGCGGTTAAGCAGCGGCATGGCGTTTTTCTGCGCAAAGTCTTCGAACTGCAGAAGTACGTCCGGCCAGCGTTGTTTTACCGCCTGGATAAAGTCATCAACAAACTGGTAATACTCATCATCGGTAATACGCGGGTGACGCCATCCCATATACAGCGGGTCGGTCAGCAACTGCTGGTTGTTAGTCCCGACATCCAGCACCACCGGCAGGGTGTACGCCGGGCTAATGCCGCCGCAGGCGGTGTAGAGTGACAGTTTCCCAATAGGGATCCCCATACCACCAATGCCCTGGTCGCCCAGACCCAAAATACGCTCACCGTCGGTTACCACGATCACTTTGATGTTGTGGTTCGGCACGTTTTGCAGAATATCGTCCATGTTGTGACGATTCTGATAGGAGATAAAGACCCCGCGCGAACGTCGATAAATTTCGGAGAAACGTTCGCAGGCGGCACCCACCGTAGGGGTATAGATAACCGGCATCATCTCTTCGAGATGATTTTGTACCAGTCGGTAGAAGAGGGTTTCGTTAGTGTCCTGGATGTTGCGCAGGTAGATGTGTTTGTCTATCTCGGTTTTGAAACCCTGGTACTGGATCCAGGCGCGTTCCGCTTGTTCTTCAATGGTCTCAACCACTTCGGGAAGCAGACCGAGGAGGTTAAAGCTTCCACGCTCTTCCATGCTGAAAGCGCTGCCTTTGTTCAGCAGCGGGAACTCCAGCAGAACCGGGCCAGCGTACGGGATGTAAAGGGAACGATGTTTCTTGGCGTTATTGTCCATGTTACTCACTCGATTTTTGGGTATCCGTCCCTGGCACTGTCATTTGTCATCTTTCTGGCTTACTGCCAGGGAGTTGGGTCGGCTGGTATTATAAAGGAGGTGAATATGAATTACCTCAACGCACAAACAAAAACACCATCGGTTTTGCCGATGGTGTCGTCAGTCGTACGCGGGATCTTATTTGTCTGCGTGGCGTTTTCTGCCGGACGCATGGGTCACTACGGTTTCATTGTTGCCCTCAATCACCACTTTACGCTGATTAGAGAGCTTGTAGTTCAATCCCAAAATATGACGTGCCTTACGGTTCGATTTCATATGACGCCTCAATCCTGTTGATAGTTTTAAGGACAAGTTTGCTTTCGCAAACGAAATATACCCTTTAGGTTGCCGATCCAGCATAGCAGGTTTTTACAGAGGGGTATGTTGACCACTCACGACGTAGTTAATTGTCTGCTGATAAATATCACTGAGGATGTCATTATCAGAGGCTTCTACCCAACGGGTGAGTTCCATCAAAATGTCATCTTCAGTGACCGCGCCATGTTCTGCGCGTAAGCCTTGTTCAATAGCGTTTACCAGGGCCGGTTGTGCGGAATGAGTATTTGCTGAGTAATGAGTAAACATGCTGCCTCCGTGTCGTTATCTGTGTAATGTTCCGGTTTGCAAATTGTAATTCGCATTCACAATGGCAAATATTTATTCCGCTGTGGTTCAGATTCATCCTGGAAATAAAAATATCATAATTAACGCTTTTTATTCATCCTTGTCAGGTTCGGGGTTATTCATATTTCCCCTGCTATAAATATATTAAATATAGCAGGGGGGAATTAGCGTTTTACCACTTCATTTCGCCGGTATTGACTTTGGCACTCAGCTCCAGCGAACTCTCTTCTGCCAGGTCTGGCCACTGCTTTTTCATCGCGGTAATCACCTGTGCGGAGCTTTTATTTTCCGCCAGCGCCTGTTCAAACTGCTGTAAATAGGTGCGGGTGAAATTCACAGCGTCGAGACCAGCGGGTGGTGTCCCAAGGTAGTGCCCAGGAATGACGCGCTCAGGATTGAGGGCCGACATCTCATCAAGCGTAGTCAACCACTGCTGACGGCTCTCTTTGGTCTGCGTATCGGCAGTCCAGAGGTGGATGCCCCACGACACGCCGGTCCCGCCCAGGATGGCTTTTGCAGAAGGAACCCAGACGTAAGCGGCGTAGCTGTCAGGCTGTTTAATTTCGATTTTCTCGCCATCCACCATAAACGTCGTTGAAGCGATAACCTGCGGGACAATCAGTTTCGTTGGCGCACCGTCTTTCATCTGTGGGCCCCAGAAGGCCAGTTTGGCATCTTTGGTTTCTTTGATATGGTCAACCACGTGCTGAGTCGCTACCACTTTTGCATTTGGGAAGGCTTTAACCAGCGGTTGCAGACCAAAGTAGAAATCAGGATCTCCGGAGGTAATCACAATTTTATTTAACGTTTTGCCGCTGCGACGAATTTTATCAACCAGCGCTTCACCCTCTTTCACGCTGAATTGAGCATCAAAGAGCACCGCTTCTTTTGGCCCGGAAACCAGCGTTGACGAAACGGCAAAAATGCCTTTGTCCTGTGGGTTATAGGTGTCCAGGGTCAGAGGCGCGGCGAAAACGGCAGGAGTGAAAAGGGAAGTGAGCAGGGCAAGGCGAGTAAGCTTCATCATAATGTCTCTGTTTTAGGAAAGTCTCTATTGTACGGATCTCTTCATTTGCCAGAATTCCTGAAACAAGACATGCTTAGTTTCATAAATCGAGCAGATGGAGTCGCAGGAATGGATCGCGTTATCGCAGCCCAGGTCTATAACCGGATATGTGAATTGGGGAGTTTAAGTGCGGCCGCCCGGGCGCTTGGGATCTCGCGGCCTATGGTGAGTCGCTACCTGGAGCAGATGGAAAAGTGGGCGGGAACCCGGCTGATCCATCGTTCGACGCGAAAGCTGACTCTGACATCAGCCGGGGAACAGGTGCTACAGAAAACCCGAAATTTGTCGCGACTGTCGCAGGAAATTGAGGACCAGTCATCGAAAGATACTCCCACTGGCACGCTGCGCGTAGCTTGCGCGCACTTCACCGCGATGCAAATTGTGGCTCCCGTCCTGCCCGCTTTTCTGGCACGTTATCCCGCGCTTCGGGTGGAAATGGATGTGAATAACCATCCGGTGAGTCTGGTGGGTGAACGTATCGACGTGGCGATCCGCATTACGGATAACCCGGAACCGGGGATGATTGCCCGTCGCCTGGGAGAGTGCCGCTCGGTGCTCTGCGCATCGCCTGGCTACCTCGACGTCAACGGTACCCCGCAAACGCTGGAAGCGTTGGCGCAACACAACTGTTTGCATTACAGTTTTTTTGCCGGGCAGTCGTGGAATTTTCTCACGACCGGGGGCGAAATGGTCTCGGTGGCGGTAAGTGGAAACCTCAGCGCCAGCATTTCTGCGCTATTGCTGGAGGCGGCCATCAACCACTGTGGCATCGCAATGCTCCCGGAGAGTGAAGCGCAATCGGCAATCGATAGCGGCTTGCTCGTCTGCGTGTTGCCCGCACTGACGCCTAAGCCGCTGGCAATCTATGGAATTTACCAGTCACGCGATTTTCAGCCTGCCGCGCAACGCGTGTTTCTCGATGAACTTGTCCGCAGCCTCACCTGATTAATGAGCTACGCTCATTACGCTATTCCACTTTTATCCATAGTCAGCGTGGAAGGGCTCCAGTAGGTTGGGGTTCTTCTGTGCAGCACCATCATGTGAGGTTGAGAGATGAAAGTTTTGGGTTATGCAGCAAAAACGCCAACGGCTCCACTGGCACCGTTCAACTTTGAGCGCCGCGAGCCGCGTCCTGATGACGTGGTTATCGAAATCCTGTACTGCGGTGTCTGCCATTCCGATCTCCATCAGGCTCGAAACGACTGGGGATTTAGCGAATATCCCATCGTACCGGGCCATGAAATCATTGGCCGTGTAAAATCAATTGGTGACAGTGTCACTAAATTCAAGGCAGATGACCTGGTGGGTATCGGCTGTATGGTGGATTCCTGCCGCGAATGTCATCCCTGTCAGCAGGGCCTTGAGCAGTATTGCGAAGAAGGGAATATTCAAACCTATAACGGTCATGACCGTTTTGACCAACGGCCTACTTACGGTGGATATTCTCAAATCATCGTTGCCAGCGAAGATTTCGTGCTGCGCATTCCGCAAAATATGGACCTGAAAAGCGCCGCACCGCTGTTGTGCGCTGGTATCACCACCTGGTCGCCGCTGCGTCACTGGAATATTGGTAAGGGCAGCAAGGTTGCAGTCATTGGGCTAGGTGGGCTTGGTCATATGGCCATTAAACTGGCCCACGGTCTGGGGGCTGAAGTGACGCTATTCACGCGCTCGCCCGGCAAAGAGGCCGATGCCCGACGCTTAGGGGCCGACCGGATTGTCTATTCAACGGATGATAATCAGATGGTTTCCGTCGCTAATCAGTTCAACCTGATCATCGACACGGTGCCGTACGTTCATGATATCGACCCTTATATGTCGACGTTAACGCTGGACGGGACGCTGGTGTTTGTGGGTTTCCTCGGGGATAACCCGCCAGTGAACACGGTTCCAATGATTATTGGCCGTAAATCCATTGCTGGTTCCTGCATTGGGGGAATTGCCGAAACCCAGGAGATGCTCGATTTCTGCGGTGAGCACGGTATTACGTCAGACGTCGAGGTGATCAAGATGGCCGAGATTAACGACGCATTTGAAAGGATGCTCAAAAGCGATGTGAAATATCGTTTTGTGATTGATATGGCGTCACTCACCGCGTGATGGACTAAGACTTCTCTGTCTTCCTCCCATCCCCGGATCCACGTTCTATACTTAACCCTTTGTAAGCCAAAAGGAGAGCAAGAATGACGATTCATAAACACGGTTCGGCACATTGGTCTGGTGATATTAAAAAGGGTAAAGGCACGGTATCTACCGAAAGCGGCGTCCTGAACCAGCAACCTTACGGCTTTAATACCCGTTTTGAAGGCGAAAAAGGGACCAACCCGGAAGAGTTAATAGGTGCCGCGCATGCAGCCTGTTTTTCGATGGCGCTGTCCCTGATGCTGGGTGAGGCTGGGTATACTGCGGATTCTATCGATACCACTGCGGACGTGTCGCTGGACAAAACCGATGGCGGCTTTGCGATAACCAAAATCGCGCTGCAAAGTAAGGTCACCGTACCAGGCATTGAGCCACAGCAGTTTGACGGCATCATTCAGAAAGCGAAAGCGGGTTGCCCGGTATCGCAGGTCCTGAAGGCGGAAATTACGCTGGACTACAAGCTGAACTAAAGTCTATGCCGGGTGAAAGCCCGGCTATTACTTCTCATTATTGATTGCCGTATAGCACGGTGAGATCCCCACCGAGACGTCGATTTGACAGCGGTCGACTGTTATCACGAAGCGTAATAGTGACGTTGTCACATTTTATCAGCGTACAATAAGGTTCCAGCCACTCCAGATGCGATTTGTCGTGTTGTAACACGTAACGCGCCAGCCTAATCAGAGCATGGTTGTTTTCCTGCATCACATCTTTGTTATTCGCCTGTGCGAAACTGGCGATCATCACCAACGGCTGCAAAGCATAGTTATGATAGGCAGTGGCGCGCTGTCGGCGTTGGCGTTCGTTAGGTAACGTGCCATCGGCTTCGATTTGCCCCGCCGCAATGCGGTATTCCTTTAAAGACCAGTCAAATAAATCCTGTCGATTTACCGCTACGGATGTTGCCATGACCGACCACGCTGCCCAGTAACTGTGGTTATTCGTTTTAGACAGAGCCAGTCCGTCCCAGTCCTTCACCACCTGGTCAGCCAGCAGGGAAAGCCAGCGATCGATGTCAGCCGTGTCGTCCGGCATCGACCGAGGCATAAACTTCAGCTCCAGCCAGCCGGTGGCGAGCGTCGCCAGTGCCCATTTGCGCATCGAACGCCCGGTATGGTTGGTTTGCGTTGAGGTTAGCGCTCCCGCTTTTGCCCAGTCGCGATAGCCGCGTAGTAAGCAGGTTAATGTGGCAGGATCGCCACTTCGCTTGTAGCGCCAGACCATCGTCGATATTCCGCGTTCGAAATCGACAATCTGCTTTGTCTGCGCGCGAAATGCCTGTTCGGCTTCGGGATTCAGGGTCGCGCGAGCGCTATCCGAGCCTTCATATTTACTGGGGAAATTCAGGCTCCCGGTATACGGAGCGGGCAAGGCGATGCATTTCCCGCTCACCGTTTTCGCCAGGATTTTGGCAAAGCCCGGCGGCGGCACGAGAGGTGCCGAAAAAGCGAATCCGGGTGCCAGCAACAGCATGAGTAATAAGCGCATCATCAGACTGTACGACAGTCACCAGGCAATCGTCCATTCCATCAGCCCTTCACTTTTTTGGCGCGACGCTGGGTTCTCTTTTATGATAACGGTACATTTATGAGGGAAGGGACATCGGAATGGCAAATCTGCCGTGGCGGATACGAGTACGCTTGTTAACCATTTTAAAAACGACAGCGTTAGCATTGGGCGTCTTATTGGTTGTCCTGCTGGCCGCCGGAATCTATACATCACAAACTGGACCCTCTCTACAGCCATGGCACACCTGGACCGGACATGAGATGTCCGCCCGTGAGATCGACAAAGCGAGCTTTGGTGACTATCTGGCACAGGAGAAATCCGTTTTCCTCGATTTACAAACTGAGGTGACCAACAAACTCGTGGGCGATGAGAAGACCCCATTAAGCCGCTATTACCGAAATAGCCCAGTCTGGTCAGGGCAGTTTCTTGATGACGGTAATCGATCGTTTGTATTGATGCCAGAAGGACATCCCAGGGGCGTTGTTGTCCTCATGCATGGTTTAACTGACTCACCCTACAGCGTAAAAAGTATTGCTATTGATTATCAACAGCATGGGTTTATCGCCGTTGTGCCGCGTCTGCCTGGGCATGGAACGGCGCCCGGTGCGCTCACCCGTGTGCAATGGGAAGACTGGCTGGCGGTCACCCGTCTCGCCGTGCGCGAAGCGACGCGACTTGGGGGCAAAGGCGTACCGCTACATCTGGTGGGGTACTCCAACGGCGGGGCGCTGGTTATGAAATATGCGCTCGACAGCCTCAACGATACATCGTTACGCCAGCCCCAGCAGATTGTATTGCTCTCGCCAATGATTGGCGTCACGGCATTTGCGCGTTTCGCTGGGCTGGCAGGCATCCCGGCAATACTGCCTGCATTTGCTAAATCGGCCTGGCTGAATATCGCCCCGGAATACAATCCGTTTAAATACAATTCATTTCCGGTGAACGCTGCGCGTCAGTCGTGGCTACTCACGAAAGCGCTGCAACAGCAAATGAGTGAAGCTGCCCGTCAGAATCAGCTCGCCGCGCTGCCGCCAGTGCTGACCTTCCAGTCAATCATGGATTCAACGGTCAGCTCGCGCGCCGTGGTGAACACGCTGTATAATGTGCTGCCTGCCAACGGTAGCGAACTGGTCATTTATGACATTAACCAGGCGGCCAGTTTCCGCCCGCTGTTCAGACCCACTTCCTACGATGCGGTTAACGCACTGCTGCCGCCAGCACCGCGCCGCTACGGTACGACGGTTATCACCAATGCGTCCCCGAACACTTTCGCGACCGTCGCGCGCAGCACGCCAGCGGGAGAACGGGACGAAAACGTGCAGCCGCTGGGGATATCTTATCCTGCAGATATCTTCTCGCTGTCGCATGTCGCCATACCGTTCTCGCCGAGCGACGATCTTTACGGAAGTCATCCGGCAGATCCTCGCCGCTACGGCATCAATCTGGGCACGATTTCTCTGCGCGGTGAAACGTCAGTGCTGGTGGTCAGCATGGATTCGCTGATGCGGGTCACCTCAAACCCCTTTTATGACGATATGGTGGCTCGAATCAACCAGCGACTGCCGCGCTGCACTGATTGCGATCGACCCGATACCAGTACAATAACGCCAGCGCGCTGAGCACTGCTCCCAGCGAGCACACGCCCGGCCACCCGTAATAGCTCCAGAGCTGGGTGGCCAACAGCGCGCCGCAGGCGCTGCCAATAGAGTAGAAAAACATGTATGCGGCGACCAGGCGGCTGGTCGCCTGCGGATTTCTGGCAAAAATCAACGTCTGGCTGGTGACGTGAACGGCCTGTACAGCAAAGTCGAGCATGACAATGCCCACCGTTAAGGCGAGAAGTGACGTCCCACCCCAGAAAATCGCCGCCCATGACAGCAAAAGCAACACCAGCGCCGCGCCCGTTACGCGTTGCCCAAGGCCTCGATCCGCTAAAATACCGGCTCGTCTTGCGGCCAGGGCTCCGGCAATTCCCGCCAGACCAAAGAGCCCAATGTGTGCGGTGCTCAGATTGTACGGACGCTGGCTAAGGGGGAAGACCAGCGAGGACCACAGCACGCTAAAGTTCATGAAAATCAGCATCGCCAGTATCCCACGAGAGCGAAGCTCGGGGATCTGCCGCCATAGCGTAATGACGGAAAACAAAAGCTGGCGATAGGTTTGTGCAGGACGTGGCTTGCGGTCTTGGGGCGCTGCGCGCAGAAATATGACGGCCATGATGAACATGGCACCGGCAGATACCAGCAGCGTTCTGCGCCAGTCCAGCCATTCGGTCAGCACACCGGAGATCAGACGTGCCAGCAGGATCCCCAGCACAATGCCGCTTGTCACCATGCCGGTGGTTTGCCCGCGTTTATCCGGGTGAGCGAGAGCGGCGGCAAAGGCGACGATAATCTGGACCACGACCGCCATCAATCCCACTAAGACCAGCGCTCCGCTTAACCCGTACAGCGAGGTCGTCATAGCGGCGAGAACTAAAAATACAACACTCGCCATCAGCATCGCCACGACCAGATATTTGCGGTTTAAGCGGTCGCCAAGCGGAACCAGCAGCAGCAGGCCCAACGCATACCCGAGTTGCGTCGCAGTAATAACAATCCCCATTTTTCCCGTCTTTTCAACAAACGTTGCGGCAATCTGGTTTAGCAGGGGTTGCATCATGTAGACGTTCGCCACTGCAAAAGCGCACAGCGCAGCAAACAGGAACGCCATTCGCGACGTCAGGTAAGCGTCCTGAACACGGTCTTCAAAGCAGGTCATTTGCATTGTCCCTTAATCTGGTTTTAAATAACAACCAGATGATCAATAACCATTCTGGTTTTTATTTGCAACTAGTTTTACAGGGTTGACCTATGACGCATGAAGATACGTTTGTGAAAACAACCTGTCCGGTCGCACGGGCGGTCGATTTACTTGGCGATCGCTGGGTGTTGATGATTCTGCGCGACGCCTTTGACGGGCTTCGCCGTTTTTCTGACTTTCAGAAAAGCACGGGGGTAGCCAAAAACCTGCTGGCCGTGCGGTTAAAATGGCTTGTCGAGGCGGGTATTTTTACCCAGGTCCCCGTGAACGAAGGCGCGGCGTACCATGCCTATGCACTCACACCCAAGGGGAAATCTTTATTTCCTTTGATTCTGAGTTTGCGCCAGTGGGGTGAGGAGCATCTTTTCCGTGATGGTGAACCCATGTCGCGACTTGTGGACGCTGAGCAACAGCCGGTTGCAAAACTCGTTGTCACCAATGCGAGCGGCAAAAAACTTGAGCCCGAAGATATTCAACGTCTTCAGCCGTAACGAAGCAGACCGCAATCACATTCATCATTCTTATGTTTGCGGCGAAAATCTTCGAAGAAAATATAGAGGGTACCGATAGGCGGCGTTCAGAAAGTATGATAAACAGACGCTTAAATGCGTAAATATTAATACAGGACACCTTATTGTGCTGACAACCATCATTTATCGAAGTCAGTTGAATTCATCCTGTGAAACAATACCGCTTCTCACCATTGTGGAAGAGGCAAAACATCGCAACGCTGCGCTGAATATAACGGGTATTTTGTTGTTTAACGGCGTCGATTTCCTGCAAATTCTTGAAGGAACCGAAGAGAGTGTTGTGAAGCTCTTCCATAAAATCCGCGCAGATGAACGACATCATTGCGTTGTTGAGCTCATGCGCGATTACGGCCCAAGACGACGGTTTGAAAATGTCGGCATGCTGCTGTTCGATCTTCAAAAAGAGACGGCCAAATCGGTCATTGAATCCGTTTTGCGCTACAGCAAACTGGAAAGCTATTTGACGTCTGAAGATCGGGTCTTCAAATTTATTCAAACCTTTATCACTCAAGGAAAACAACCCGATATCTGCGTTGATTTTCTACCCGATAACTGGACGCTTGAAGCCGAACTGGCTCCGTTTGGGGAAGGGGTTAACGGGCTGATTGACAATCAAATCTGTCAGTTCGCATTCCAGCCGATCGTCGATCCTTCTGAGGGTAAAATCACCTCACTTGAAGCGCTCATCCGTGGCAACGATGGCGGGAGCCCAGAACGATTTTTCAACGCTATTGACCAGGAAAAAGTCTACGAGGTCGATCTCCAGACCAAAGCCTATGCTTTTGCACTGGCCGAAAAGATTGGCATTGGGAATCATAAAATTGCGATTAATCTGTTGCCCATGTCGCTGGTGAATGTGCCCGGTGCCGTGCAATTTTTGCTGGATCAGATTGCGAAATATCACCTTCAGCCGGAGCAGGTGGTGATCGAAGTGACTGAGAACGAGATGATTTCTGGCTTTAATCAGTTTAATAGTGCCATTAAACAGCTGCGCGCAGCGGGGATTGGGCTGGCAATCGATGATTTTGGCTCTGGCTATGCCGGGCTTTCTCTGCTCACCAAATTCCAGCCGGATAAGATTAAAATCGATCGTGAGATTGTCAGCGACATCCACACGAGTGGGCCAAAGCAGGCGATTGTGAAATCCATCGTGAGCTGCTGTACCGATCTGGAAATCACGCTGGTGGCCGAAGGGATTGAAAAAATGGAAGAGTGGTGCTGGCTGGAATCGGCGGGGATCCGGCGTTTCCAGGGCTTTTTATTTGCGCGCCCGCAGTTGAATGGCGTAGGCGATATCCAGTGGCCACAAGTTGCCAGTACACATCGCCCTACGCATTAACATCACGAATGCGAGCGGTTGATCCCCATCGCCAGTACCTGCGCGGGGTCAAAGAGGGATAAGCTCTCGACCTGCCCAAGCAGAATCACTTTGCGAAAATGCAGAGCAGATTGCGGCTCGGAGACTAAAGTGATCGCCTTATCCGCGTACCAGGCGCTGTAGTTATGCTCGATATGCAGATCCAGGGTTTTCGCATCGCGGTAGCCGCTAAGCATCGGGATCAGCACGATGTTATTCGCCTCGCCGCTATCGAAGGTCGCGGTATGAATCATACCAATGTAGATACGCTGAGACTTAAGCGTTACCCACGCCAGATCGCCTTTCTCCATACACTGATAAAGTAGCCCCTCCACGCCATTTGCGCGTGAGAGATGCTTATAAAGCTCGCGACGTCCGTGAATATCCAGCCGCGCGCTCTGAGACCAGTTGGAACGCCAGAGGCAAAACAAGACGGCGAACGCCAGCATAATCACAACCGGTGCCTGGATACCTAAAAAGCTCCAGTTCATGAACGTCATGTGATAGTGGTGTTGTTCCGGGCCGAACAGAGAAGGCAGGGCGTTTGATACCAGCGAGCCCCCTAAAAGGACAAGCCATAATATTCCCGTTGCCAGTATGCCCTGTAAAACAAATATACAGCCGTAAAGGGCAACTAAAAAATAGACATCCCAGCCAAAGCTACGCTTGAATTTAAATCGAGTGGAAAGATCGTGGCTGGTGTACCAGTAGCCGCACACCATCAGTACCATAAATATCGCAGTCCCCATCTCAGGCCCTCTTCAGCACATCAACATGACGGCTAAAATCATCCTGAACATGCTTACAGTGGATATTCACAGACGTATTGCCGTCGGCATCGATGACAATACGTTCCCCGTCATCAATCGCTTCCTGTATTTCACTGTGGCTCATCACCTGGAGCAATGCATCCGG
The DNA here is from genome assembly GCA_022649305.1 of Enterobacter sp. Classification (GTDB taxonomy): domain Bacteria; phylum Pseudomonadota; class Gammaproteobacteria; order Enterobacterales; family Enterobacteriaceae; genus Enterobacter. The sequence continues at coordinate 95,511 of JALCNW010000006.1, read as the reverse complement.
GCTGGCAAACAACGAACGAATCATTTTCTTCATCAATTAATAACCTCCGGAAAAGAAGTATAGAGAAAGGGTTTGCGTTAAGGATAAATGTCAGACATATCCGTTTCGATTTCCCGTTTTGGTGGGATGTGCTTAAATAGCTAAAACGGTTTAACTAAGTTTAGCTTGAGGTAATCATGAAAAAGATTTGGGTACTTGGTGATGCAGTGGTCGATCTACTCCCTGATGGGGAAGGCAAACTACTGCAATGTCCTGGCGGTGCGCCTGCCAACGTCGCCGTGGGTGTTGCACGTTTGGGGGGGCAGAGTGGGTTTATTGGCCGGGTAGGTGACGATCCCTTTGGGCGATTTATGCGCAAGACGCTCAATCAGGAGAAGGTCGACACGCATCATATGCATCTCGATTTACAGCATCGTACTTCAACCGTGGTGGTAGATCTGGCACCGGATGGGGAGCGATCGTTCACGTTTATGGTTCGGCCCAGTGCCGACCTGTTCTTAGCCCCGGCTGATTTACCCGTTTTTCAGAAAGGGGAATGGCTGCACGTTTGTTCGATTGCACTTAGCGCCGAGCCAAGCCGTTCGACTACGTTTCGCGCCATGGATGCAATCAAAGAGGCGGGAGGTTACGTCAGTTTCGACCCTAATATCCGAGCCGATCTCTGGCAGGACGGCGAAGCGCTCCATGATTGCCTGGTGCAGGCGCTGCGAAAGGCCGACGTAGTTAAGCTCTCGCTCGAAGAGTTGATTTTTTTGAGCGGGCATCATGACCTGGAACAAGCTCTCACGCGGCTGGTCAATGAATATCATCTCCCTCTGGTGCTGGTCACACGAGGAAAAGAAGGGGTTATCGCCTGGCACGACGGGCAGATAAAAACCTTTGAAGCCGAGCCGGTGAACAGTGTCGATACCACTGGCGCGGGTGATGCCTTTGTGGCCGGCCTGCTGTTTGGGCTCTCGGCTGAAAACGCTGATTTCACCGCAACGCTGGCTCTGGCGCAACGCTGTGGGGCACTCGCTACCACGGCAAAAGGGGCAATGACCGCACTGCCTTATCATCAGGATCTTTAATGGTTTGCCTCTCTCAGACCGCGTTCCGGCGGTCTGAATTGTCGCCCTGGTCACATTTACTAAAACGGTTTAGCAAAAAGGGTTGCCCTGTCAAAATTGGACGGTTTAGTATCACCAACCTAAACCGGTTTAGCAATTTAGCAACTTTCAATAACCTCTTTTAGGGATGCGACATAATGTATAAGAAACGCAGACTTGCCGTGATGATTGGCATGCTGGCCGGCAGTGCGTCCGTATACGCTCAAACGGACATGAACAGTATTGAATCTCGTCTCGCCGCACTTGAGCAGCGCCTGCAGGATGCAGAGAACCGCGCTAATGCGGCAGAAAAACGCGCGACAGCAGCGGAACAAAAAACGCAGCAACTGGTGGCGGTTCAGCAGCAAACACAAACCTCCACTCAGGAAGTGGCGCAGCGTACAGCGGCGCTGGAGAAAAAGTCCGATCAAACCAGCGGCTTTGAATTCCACGGCTATGCACGCTCCGGTTTACTGATGAACGATGCCGCCTCCAGCAGCAAAAGCGGGCCGTATTTGACCCCAGCCGGCGAAACTGGTGGCGCGGTAGGGCGTCTGGGCAACGAAGCGGATACCTACGTTGAGCTGAACGTGGAGCATAAACAGACGCTGGAAAACGGCGCGACCACCCGCTTTAAGGCGATGCTCGCCGACGGGCAGAAAACCTATAACGACTGGTCCGCGGATTCCAGCGATCTGAATATTCGTCAGGCCTTTGCCGAACTGGGCAGTTTGCCAGACTTCAGCGGCCCGCTAAAAAGCAGTACCTTCTGGGCCGGTAAACGCTTTGACCGCGACAACTTTGACATCCACTGGCTCGATTCCGACGTGGTGTTCCTCGCCGGGACCGGCGGCGGGGTGTATGACGTGAAATGGGATGACGATTTTCGCAGTAACTTCTCAATCTACGGGCGCAACTTTGGTAGCGAAGAGGAGATCGACAATAACGTTCAGAACTACATCCTCAGCATGAACCACTTTGCCGGGCCATTGCAGGTGATGGTCAGCGGAATGCGTGCCAAAGATAATGAAGACCGTAAAGATGCCAATGGCGATCTGATCAAAACCGATGCTGCCAATAATGGCGTACATGCCCTTGTCGGCCTGCATAACGACAGTTTCTACGGCCTGCGCGAAGGCTCGGCAAAAACCGCGCTCTTATACGGCCATGGTCTGGGTGCAGAAGTGAAAAGCATCGGGTCCGACGGGGCGTTGCTGTCTGAGGCCGATACCTGGCGCTTTGCCAGCTACGGCGTAACCCCGCTCGGCGGCGGCTGGCATATCGCTCCGGCGCTGCTGGCGCAAAGCAGTAAAGATCGCTACGTCAAAGGTGACAGCTACGAATGGGTGACGCTCAACACGCGTTTGATCAAAGAAGTGACGCAGAACTTCGCGCTCGCTTTCGAAGGTAGCTATCAGTACATGGATTTGAATCCGGAAGGGTACAAAGACCGCAACGCTGTTAACGGTAGTTTCTATAAGCTGACCTTCGCCCCGACGTTAAAAGCGGGCAAGATTGGCGATTTCTTCAGCCGACCAGAACTGCGTTTATACGCAACCTGGATGGACTGGAGCAGCAAACTGGATAATTACGCCAGCGATGATGCCTTTGGCAGCAGCGGCTTCAACGCGGGTGGGGAATGGAACTTTGGGGTGCAGATGGAAACCTGGTTTTAACCCTTTACGCTCCCGCTATGCGGGAGCGTCACTTACATCATAAAAAATGAGTTCAGGTAGAGGTGTCTATGGATTTTGATAATATCGCCCGTGCGCTTATTCCGCTGCTGGGCGGCAAAGAGAACATCGCCAGCGCCGCGCATTGTGCAACGCGCTTACGTCTGGTGCTGGTTGACGATGCCTTGGCCGACCAACAGGCCATTGGCAAGGTTGAAGGGGTCAAAGGGTGTTTTCGTAACGCCGGACAGATGCAGATTATTTTCGGCACTGGTGTGGTGAATAAGGTTTACGCAGCCTTTATTCAGGCGACCGGAGTGGGGGAATCGAGCAAGTCAGAAGCCGCCAATATCGCGGCGCGTAAGCTCAACCCGTTCCAGCGTATTGCGCGACTGTTGTCGAATATCTTTGTGCCGATTATTCCGGCGATTGTCGCCTCCGGCCTGCTGATGGGCTTGCTCGGCATGGTGAAAACCTACGGCTGGGTCAATGCCGATAACGCTATCTACATCATGCTCGATATGTGTAGCTCGGCGGCGTTTATTATTTTGCCGATCCTGATTGGCTTTACCGCCGCGCGTGAGTTTGGCGGTAATCCGTATCTCGGCGCGACGCTCGGCGGGATCCTGACGCATCCGGCGCTGACCAATGCCTGGGGCGTGGCCTCCGGGTTCCATACCATGGACTTTTTCGGCTTTGAAATTGCCATGATTGGCTATCAGGGCACGGTGTTCCCGGTCCTGCTGGCGGTATGGTTTATGAGCATGGTTGAAAAGCAGCTGCGTCGGGTGATTCCTGACGCGCTGGATCTGATCCTGACGCCGTTCCTGACGGTGATCATCTCCGGTTTTATCGCACTGCTGATTATCGGTCCGGCGGGCCGTGCGCTGGGCGATGGCATCTCTTTTGTCCTCAGCACGCTGATTGAACATGCTGGCTGGCTTGCCGGACTGCTGTTTGGCGGTCTTTACTCGGTGATTGTGATTACGGGTATTCATCATAGTTTCCATGCCGTTGAGGCCGGTTTGCTGGGTAATCCCTCCATTGGCGTTAACTTCCTGCTGCCTATCTGGGCGATGGCGAACGTGGCGCAAGGTGGTGCTTGTCTGGCCGTCTGGTTCAAAACTAAAGACGCAAAAATTAAAGCCATTACGTTGCCATCGGCATTTTCTGCCATGCTGGGGATTACCGAGGCGGCGATTTTCGGGATCAACCTGCGCTTTGTGAAACCGTTTATTGCGGCGCTGATTGGCGGCGCGGCGGGCGGTGCCTGGGTGGTTTCAGTTCATGTGTATATGACCGCCGTGGGTTTAACTGCGATCCCAGGCATGGCCATCGTGCAGGCCAATTCGCTGCTTAACTATATCATCGGCATGGCGATCGCCTTTGGCGTGGCGTTTACCGTCTCCCTGTTGCTGAAATACAAAACGGACTCTGAATAATGACGCTTCCTTCCCGCTGGCCTGCCGTATTACAGGCCGTTATGAAAGGGCAGCCGCGGGCGTTGGCTGACGACCATTATCCACAATGGCATGCCGCTCCCGTCACCGGCCTGATGAACGACCCTAACGGTTTTATCTGGTTTGCAGGACGCTATCATCTGTTTTATCAGTGGAATCCGCTGGGCTGCGATCATCGCTATAAATGCTGGGGCCACTGGAGTTCTGCCGATCTGATTCACTGGCAACATGAGCCGATGGCGCTGATGCCGGATGAAGAGTACGACCGTAACGGTTGCTACTCCGGAAGCGCCGTCGATAACAACGGCGTGCTGACGCTGTGTTATACCGGCAACGTTAAGTTTGAGGATAGCGGTCGCACCGCGTGGCAGTGTCTGGCGGTGCAAAACGCAGCGGGGAGCTTTGATAAGCTTGGGCCGGTGCTCGCTTTACCCGAGGGATACACCGGGCACGTCCGCGACCCTAAAGTGTGGCAGCACGACGGCTTCTGGTACATGGTGCTGGGCGCGCAGGATGTACAAACGCGTGGCAAAGTGCTGTTGTTTAAATCCACCGACCTCCGGACCTGGGACGCCTGTGGTGAAATCGCCGGACATGGCGTGAACGGTCTCGCCAATGCGGGCTACATGTGGGAATGCCCGGATCTTTTCGCGCTGGACGGGACACACGTCCTGATCTGCTGCCCGCAGGGGTTGGCGCACGAGCCGCATCGCTATTTGAATACTTATCCATCGACCTGGATGAGCGGTGATTTTCACTATGACGATTTCAGATTCGAACATGGCGCGCTGCACGAGCTGGATGCCGGGTTTGAGTTTTATGCCCCGCAAACCACTCTGGCGGCTGACGGTCGACGAATTTTGATTGGCTGGATGGGCGTTCCAGATGGGGAAGAGATGCTACAGCCAACGCGTGAGCACGGTTGGATCCATCAGATGACCTGCCCGCGCGAGCTGCGCTTTCACAACGGTAAACTGTGGCAAACGCCGATTCGGGAGCTGCAACAACTGCGAGAAGACGAGCATCTGTGGCAGGGACGCGCAGACACCGCACCGTTACTCAATGCGAATAGCATCGAGTTTGAACTTCGAACGGACGCGCCAGTTAGGGTGAGTATTGCCGATACCCTGTGGCTAAACCTGGAGGAGAACGGGATCACACTTGAGCGTAAAAGCCTGCAAAACGACGAAACGCTGACGCGATACTGGGATGGCGCGGCGACATCGTTGCGTGTCCTGTGCGATCGTTCGAGCGTAGAAATTTTCATCAACGACGGCGAGGCGGTCATGAGCAGCCGCTATTTTCCTGCCCATCCGGCGCAGATACGCTTCGAAGGTGCGTCCGCCATCACATTACGCTACTGGTCGCTGTGCGCCTGCATGATAGAATGAGGGTTTTGGTAGCTGGGTCTAAGTCGTTGTGAGAAAAACAAAACGCGTCACCATTAAAGATATCGCGGAACTGGCAGGGGTTTCAAAAGCCACTGCCAGTCTGGTCCTGAACGGTCGTAGCAAAGAGCTGCGTGTAGCAGAAGAAACCCGCGACCGTGTGATGGCTATTGCTAAGCAGCATCACTATCAGCCCAGCATTCACGCGCGGTCGCTGCGTGATAACCGTAGCCATACCATCGGGCTTGTCGTCCCGGAAATGACTAACTACGGTTTTGCCGTTTTTTCTCATGAACTCGAAACCTTGTGCCGCGAAGCAGGGGTCCAGTTGCTTATCTCCTGCACCGATGAAAATCCCGGACAAGAAACCGTGGTGGTCAACAATATGGTGTCGCGTCAGGTTGATGGCCTGATTGTTGCCTCCAGCATGCTAAACGATGCCGATTACCAAAAGCTGAGCGAACAACTCCCGGTGGTCCTGTTCGATCGACATATGAACGACAGCTCCTTGCCGCTGGTCATGACGGATTCCATTACGTCGACCGCACAGCTGGTATCAGAAATCGCCCGTCAGCATCCTGACGAAGTCTATTTTCTGGGGGGGCAACCACGGCTCTCCCCGACGCGCGATCGTCTCGATGGATTCAAACAGGGTCTTGCTATGGCCGGGGTCGAATTACGGCCCGAATGGATTATTCACGGTAACTATCACCCAAGTTCCGGCTATGAAATGTTTGCCGAACTGTGCGCACGACTCGGCCGCCCGCCAAAAGCCATTTTCACTGCGGCCTGTGGGTTGCTGGAAGGGGTACTGCGCTACATGGGACAGCATCATCTGCTGAAAAGCGACATGCGCCTGGCAAGCTTTGACGATCACTATTTGTATGACTCGCTGACGATCCCCATTGATACGGTAAGCCAGGATAATCGCCAACTGGCGTGGCACTGCTTTGATTTAATCGGGAAGCTGATTGAAGGGGAAACGCCTGAACCGCTACAGCGTAAACTGGATGCAACGCTGCAACGGCGTTATAAAACGGCAGAATAAATCTGCCGTTTGACCGTTTAGTTCATCACCATTCCGCCGTCTATTAGCAGCGACTGGCCGGTCATGTAATCAGAATCAGGTCCCGCCAGGAAGGAGACGCAGGCGGCCACATCCTCCGGTTCCGATAACCGTCCCAGAGTGATTCGTTTGGCAAATGATTCGGTCCCGTATCCCAGTGGTTTACCGGCAGCCTCGGACACCTGCCGATCGATTTCATCCCACATAGGGGTTTTAACAATCCCAGGACAGTATGCGTTTACGGTGATGCCCAACGGAGCAAGATCACGAGCAGCCGTTTGCGTTAGCCCCCGAACGGCAAACTTGCTGGAGCTGTAGACGGCAAGCTCAGGATTGCCGGTATGACCTGCCTGTGAACACGCGTTGATAATTTTGCCGCCATGCCCCAGTTTTTTGAAAGACTCAATGGCGGCCTGCATCCCCCAGATAACGCCTTTGACGTTGATGTTATAGACCTTATCGACAATCTCAGGTGTGATCGACTCAATAGGCGTTGAAGGCGCAATCCCGGCATTGTTGATAATAACGTCGAAGCCACCCAGCACCTCCCGCGCGTGCTCAACCGCGGCAAAAACCTGTTCACGGCGAGACACATCGACTTTGACCGCGACCGCACGTCCACCGTGTTGATTGATTTCATCGGCGACCGCCTTTGCCGTCTGTTCGTTGTAATCGGCAATGGCTACCGCAAAACCGTCTTTTACCAGGCGAAGCGCAATGGCTTTACCGATCCCCTGGCCGGAGCCAGTGACAAGTGCGACTTTTTGCATATCTTTATCCTTTAGTTGAATTACAAAATCTGGCTGAGATGAAGCTGTCCCATCAGCAGCGGGTTATCGCTGTAGTCGACGGGGATTGCCACTACGGCAGGGCCATCGACATCCATGGCGGCGCGAAGGGTGGATTCCAGCGTTTCTGCACTCTCGACGGCAAAACCTTTGGCGCCAAAGGCATCGGCATAGGCTTTAAAATCGACGGGACCAAACTCAACCCCGGAAAGACGCTGGTATTTTTTCTCCTCCTGGATTGCCACCATGTTGTAGGCGTTATCCACCCAAATGATATGCAGCACGTTTGCTTTCAGTCGTACTGCGGTTTCCAGCTCCATGCTGGACTGTAAAAATCCGCCATCTCCCGACACCGACACCACTTTACGTTCAGGATTGACCAGCCATGCGCCGATTGCCCAGGGGAGGGCGACGCCCATGGTTTGTTGGCCATTGGAAATCATGATCTGACGGGCGCGGAAGCTGTAAAGGTAGCGAGCAATCCAGATGTGGAAGCTGCCCATATCGACGGTCAAGGTGACATCGCTGTTCACGATATCCTGCATGGCGCGCACGATACGCAGGGGATGTAAGGCAAACTGATTAAGTCGAGCGCCTCGGCGATCGAGCAAATCACGCTGTCGCTGGCGATCGACCAGGATCTCCGAGGCTCTGGGGCTGAGTATCAGCGGCATTTCAATGCGGCTGGCTAATTTAGTCAGCGTGCCTGCAATGCTCCCGACCAGTTCAATATCCGGCGTATAGTGGCTTTCTTCATAGGCTGGTAATACGTCGATATGTACGAGCGTGGCGTCACCCATGTTCCACATCGCGGGCTCGTATTCAACGGGGCTGTAACCAATGCAGACAATCAGATCTGCCAGGTGAAGCAGTTTGTCACCTGCCTGATTATTAAAAAGACCCACGCGACCGGCAAAACGGGAAAAATGCTGCTGATTTACCGCACCTGCCGCCTGATAAGTACTGGTCACCGGAATGTGACTCTTCTCCAGAAGCTGGTGGAGGGCCGTGCTGTTTTCTTGCTGACTGGCCATCAGGCCCAGTAAAAACACCGGATTTTTTGCAGAGGCAATTAAACTCGCCACGCTGTCGATGGCCTCGTCCGGGGCGCTTCCCATCATGGGAGCGTTACTGGCAGGTAAAATGGCACCCGTCGCGGGTTGGTCGACAATATCCTGCGGCAGGCTGACAAAGGCGCTGCCGGGCCGACCCTGCTCTGCTGCACGAAACGCGTTGGATACCACTTCTGCGATAGCATCGGACGCATTAACCTCAACGGCGTATTTGGTGACCGGGCTGAACATCGCCACGGTATCCATACTTTGGTGTACTTGTTTCGCCTTATCTGCGCGTTTGACCGCGCCCCCCAGCGCCACCACCGGATCGCCTTCGCTGTTTGCTGTCGCCATTCCGGTTATCAGGTTTGAACAGCCAGGGCCTGAAGTGACCAGCGCAACGCCAGCCTTACCGGTAATCCGCCCGACGGCGGCCGCCATAAACGCGGCATTGGCCTCATGACGAACAGGAATAATCCTGATAGAGGAATCCAACAGAGAATCGAAAACTTTGTCTATTTTTGCCCCAGGGATCCCAAAGACCTGTTTGACGCCCTGCGCCTCAAGCTGGCTGACGATCATGTCGGCGCCATGCGCCCACTGGCGCGCGTGCTTTTCTTTCTCCACGGTGCTTCTCCTGTTAATTCTCAACTGAACGAATCGCGGCATCAAGATTGTCGGGATGCAGATTGGCTTGCAAAAAAGTAGTGTCATTAGGGAGATCGATCATCAGCTTATGAATCTCGCCGAACGTCAGCACGCCGTTATCGAGTTGATAATCGAGAAGATGTCCGCCTCCCTGACGGTCGTCAGTAATAAAATGTTCGTGATAGCCCGCCACGTTTATACCCTGCATATGTTGTGGGGTACGAAAGCCAACCAGCACGCCTTTGCGGTTGTTAAAGCGGAACACAGGCTGATCGTCGAGAACGTCGGTCATGGCGCGGTAGGGCGGCGTCTGACGCGGGACGGTGCGGGTATGCGCATGGCGGAAAGCACCGTCGATACGCAATGCACAAAAAATGTTATCGGACGGGATTTGACGATCGATGATTTCATGCAGCTGTTGACGGCTAACGGGGCCGTCAAAGGCTTTGCGATACTGCGGCTGAAACCAGGTTATCACCGCAAACGGCGTTTTCTGTTCAGGCCTGGCAGCGTTAGCGCTCCCATCGGAGCGAAGTTGATAAACCTGGCTGTTGAACGCAATCAGTTCTCCGTCGAGTTCATTAAATGTCCCCAGACCAAAGTCACCGTGGGTTAACAGCTCAGCAATGGTGGTACTGCCTTCATAGACGCCGCTGAGCAGGGCGCTCATCAGAGAGGTCTGGAACAGAACTTTTTCCGGATGCTGCGCTGAGAAACCGCGCAGGGTCTGACACAGACTTTCTTCGCAGGAACAATCCGCAGAGTGGGTCATTGTTGTCTTCCTCGTTCAACTTTTTGTAGAAAGGTTAAATTAATGTTGACCCGATTCAGCTCTCAGTTCCAATATAGAAAGCATGATGGCTTGAGACGTTTTAGATATGGAACTTCGTTATCTGCGCTATTTCGTTGCCGTGGCGCGCGCACGCCACTTCACAAAAGCGGCGAAGGAACTTGGGATCTCCCAGCCTCCGCTAAGCCAACAGATTCAGCGCCTTGAACGAGAGGTAGGAACGCCGTTGTTGCGTCGGTTAACTCGTGGAGTTGAACTGACGGAGGCGGGCGAAGCTTTCTACGAAGATGCTTGTCAAATCCTCGCCTTAAGCGACGCCGCATTAGAAAAAACGAAAGGCATTGCTCGCGGAGTCAATGGACGATTAGCGATTGGGATCACCAGTTCTGATGCGTTCCATCCGCAAGTATTTACCCTGATACATCAGTATCAACAGCAATTCCCCGAAGTGACTATCCACCAGATTGAAGCCAATATGGCGACACTCATGACCGCACTAAGCGAGGCGGAATTAGATATTGCGTTCGTGCGACTCCCTTGTGAAAGCACAAAGGCTTTTAACGTTCGGATTATTGATGAAGAGCCGATGGTGATTGCGTTAAATAGCCAACATCCGCTTGCTGACGAAACGTTGCTCCAGCTTGAGCAACTGCATAACACGCCTTTGATTCTGTTTCCCCGAGAGGTAGCGCCGGGTCTTTTTGAACGGGTATATAACAACTGCCATCGCGCAGGAGTAAACATGACGCGGACTTACCAGGCCTCGCAGTTGTCGTCGTCATTAAGCATGGTTGCAGCAGGCTTTGGGTTTGCGTTAGTCCCTCAATCGATGTCCTGTATCGTTCATCCTGGCGTGACTTACCATGGTTTTAAAGGCGCGTCTCTACAGACAGACGTCGCCATAGCCTGGCGTCGGTTTGAACGTTCTCGCACCGTTAAGCGATTTTTGGATATGTTTAACGCCTCATAAGACAAAACCTTACATTCAAGGTTCTTGTAGAATCATCGTTATCGTTTATGATCGGGCGATCTCACATTCCTGGTACTTTATGCGTAATCGTCAGCTTTTAGGTAAATGGTTCTTGATAATGGCTTGTCTGGCAATGGCACTATGCCTTGTCCAGCGATCCGTTTATCTTCACCATTTCTTACAGGGTGTCGGTGAGTCGGTACAGACGTCAATCCCGGTTAACGTGACGAACCCAGGTCTGGATGAAAATCAACCTGGCCCTTCGCCGTGTCAGCTCAGCGGTCACTCGCTACTGTGTGCCCAACCGCTGTTCTTTGACGGTGCGTTGCCCGCGATTATCCTCTTCCTCGCACTTCTGACTCAGTTCACTCAAGTTCGAATATCCCGTTTCAGGGATAAACCTATCCTGGTGCCACCGCACCGAATACATCTTATAAACTGCGTTTTTCGTGAATGAAAAAGTCGTTTTCTAACGACTCACTTATCTATTCACGGAGAAAAGAATGCGTAATATCCTCAGGGGCCTGTTCCTCCTGTTGTTGTCTTGCACGGGCCTTGCCCACGCGGCTGACACGGGATGGCTGGTATCCCCTCAAAATGATCATGCCCGGATTCGTTTCCAGGCAGAAAGAAGTCAGGACCGTATCTACGGTTTGCTTTATGTCGAGCTGGCGTCAGGCTGGAAAACCTATTGGCGTACGCCAGGTGAAGGCGGCGTAGCACCGAAAATCACGTGGAATAATACGGTTCAGGATGAATGGTTCTGGCCTGTACCATCACGATTCGATATCTCAGGACTGACGACTCAGGGCTATCACCAGCAGGTCATCATCCCGATGATCCTCACCGGTTCGTCTGATGATGCGCTGGCTGGCACGCTGACGTTATCAACCTGTAGTAACGTTTGCTTGCTCACGGACTATCCGCTACATCTGGATTTCAGTCAGCCCGTTGGACCGGGTTTTCTGGATGCTTTTGAAAGCGCGATGCGGACTATTCCAAAAGAAGACGGGGTAACATCAGATCTTGCCGCGCATCTGGCTGGAAATAATCTGATTATTACAGCTTCGACGGCGGATAAATGGGAGAAACCAGCCGCGTTCTTTGATGAGATAGCGGGTGGTGTGATGCCTGGTGAGCCAAGCTACCGTACAGACGGGCAGCATCTGACAGTGACGGTTCCCGTGACGGATGAGTGGGGCGATCGGCCCGTATCGCTCGCCGGTAGAACCCTTTCTCTTGTGCTGACTAATGGCGACAAAGCGCAGCAATCCCACGTCATTCTGGGCAGCGATATCGCGGATGCAAACGCCGCAGGAAGCGAGGATAACCTGGGAAGGATGCTGCTCTTTGCGCTGCTCGGCGGTCTGATTCTGAACCTGATGCCCTGCGTGCTACCCGTTATGGGGATGAAGCTTAGCTCGGTGCTACAGGCGGGGTCAGACAGGAACAAAATCAGACTGCGCTTTTTGGCAACCAGCGCAGGGATTTTGACCTCATTTGCACTTTTGGCTCTGATGCTGACGACGCTGAAATTAACGGGCGCGTCGCTGGGATGGGGGATTCAGTTTCAGAACCCGTGGTTTATTGCCGTAATGGTGGTCGTCACCTTTGTTTTTGCACTGAATCTCTTCGGCGCATTTGAGGTATGGTTGCCTTCATGGGCTATCGGGAGAATGGCGACGGCTGGTGGCACAGGGCTGAAAGGGAGCTTTTTTGAAGGTGTTTTTGCCACGCTGCTGGCAACCCCATGTTCGGCACCGTTTCTCGGCACAGCCGTCGCGTTTGCGCTGGCGGCCCCTTTGCACGATCTGTGGCTGATCTTCTTTATGCTGGGGCTGGGGATGAGTTTGCCGTGGTTGTTTGTCGCATTGATCCCAAAAACCGCGATGTTGCTTCCGCGGCCTGGGCGCTGGATGAGGGCGTTGAAAATCATACTGGGCCTGATGATGCTGGCTTCCAGTCTGTGGCTGGCAACGCTGCTCGGGGGGCATTTTGGCGAGAGGGAGAGTCCATCTTCAGAGTCAGAAGTCTCGGCGGGGCGTATTCATTGGCAGCCGCTGAGCGAAGAAGCGATAACGAGCGCGTTGGCTGAAGGCAAACGCGTATTTGTCGATATCTCCGCCGACTGGTGCGTAACGTGCAAGGTCAATGAGTATCGGGTGCTGAATCAGCCTGAGATCGTAGCCGCCCTCAATCAGCCTGATGTTGTTGCGCTTCGCGGCGACTGGAGTCAGCCCTCGGAGATGATCACGGCGTTTTTGCAAAAAAGGAATAGCTATGCCATACCGTTCAATCAGGTTTATGGTCCTGCCAGGCCCAGCGGAGATATTCTTCCTCCCTTACTCGATAAACAAACGCTGCTTCGCACGTTAAATAGTGCAATAGATGTTAACAGGGGCGAATTGCCCCACTATAAGGGACGATAAAATGAAATATCTTATTCCGATCGTAGCATGGTTTATTTCCACATTAACGTTCGCCGCTGATAATGTCCCGCCGATTGTGAAACAGTTCGGTGAGCAGCAGGGCATTACCATCCTTAAGGAAATTAGTGCGCCAGGCGGTGTTAAAAGCTGGCTTGGGCAATATCAGGACATGGGTGTGACGCTTTTCCTTACCCCTGATGGTAAACATGTCATTTCTGGTTATCTTTATGATGATAAAGGGAAAAATATTAGTGAGGAGTATTTCAATAATGAGATCTATATTCCCTTAGGTCGCAAAATGTGGGACAGCTTAAATAAGGCGGATCCTCTGAAGGAGGGCGCTGATAACGCGCCCAGAAAAGTGTATGTCTTTGCCGATCCGTTTTGCCCTTATTGCAAAGCCTTTTGGTCAGAAGCCCAACCGTGGGTAAAAGCAGGGAAGGTACAGCTGAATACGCTGCTTGTCGCTTTTCTAAACCCTAAGAGTGGACGAAACGCAACGGCAATATTAAATGCTGACAACCCGGTTGAAGCCTGGAAAGAGTATGAATTGTCGGGTGGTAAGAAACTGCCTAAATATGAGGGCGCAGCCTCACGAGAGATCTTCAATCTTCTTCAGAATCACCAGAAGTTGATGGACGAACTCGGCGCGAATGCTACGCCCGCTATTTATTACATGAATGACAAAAACGAGCTACAGCAGGTGGTTGGTATGCCAGACGATAAGCAATTGCTTGATATGTTTGGTCCAAAACCTGAGTAGCAATCATCACGTGCCCCAGCGGCTTTTAATATAGCTGACCGCTTCCTGAGCCTGGGGCTGGTTGAGATAGTCCTCTCTGAACAGAATCGTACCGTCAATGTGCGGTACAGATTCATTCAAATCGAGCTGCTTTTTAAGCTCTGGCACGCCACCGTTAACCGTCCAGTCAGGTTCATTCTTCGAATGTTCACCCACTTTATACAGCGCTACGCCAATATAAAGGCGAGTGTTTGTGGGCTTCACGACCTCTGCCCACCATTTCGCCAGCACATCATAGCGTGCGGCTTTGCGAGAGAAGGGCCAGTAAACCTGCGGCGCGATGTAATCCAGCAACCCTTTTTGTACCCACAGGCGCGTATCGGCAAACGCTTCGTCATAAGCTGCCGCGCCAGAGGTCTCGGAACCCAAAGGGTCGTGTGAACGATTTCGCCAAACGCCTGCGGGGCTAACACCGAACTCGACGTTGGGATTCAGCTGTTTGATAGTCCGAGAGACTTGTTCAATGAGCTGTTGCGTATTGTGTCTACGCCAGTCTGCCTTTGAGGAAAATCCACCGCCATATTTCTGAAACGTTTGGTTATCGTTAAGCGCAGAGGCTGATGTTTCGGCATAGAAATAGTCATCAAATTGCACGCCATCCACCGGGTAACGAGCGACAACTTCAGCCACGATACTGGTGATCCAGTCCCGCGCCTCAGGAATACCTGGGTCGAGCACAAAGCGATCGCTGGCCGTGCGGATCCAGTCACGATGCAGCACAAACACGCTGGCGGGGTTATACGAAACGGTACGATTTAACTCGGCGACGGTGGATGGTTTGGTGTTCGTCGTTACGCGGTAAGGATTAAACCAGGCGTGGACCTTCATGCCGCGCTTGTGCGCTTCATCCAGCATAAAGAGCAGCGGATCGTAACCCGGATCGACGCCCACTTTACCCGTCAGAGTATCTGACCATGGCAAAATTTTAGAGGGCCATAGCGCGGTACCGTCGGGTTTCACCTGGAAAAATACGGTATTGATCCCGAGGCTCTTGAGTTTATCGAGCTTGTCAGTCAGCGCTTTTTGCTGCTGCGCGTTACGCACACGAGGATCTGAGACATTGACGGAAGCGATAGGTGGCCAATCGAGGCGAGAAACGGTTGCCAGCCAGACGCCACGCATCGGCTGCTGATTGTGATCATTTTCATTGGGAAGAGGGCGTTTAGCAACTGGCGGAAGTGGAGTGACCAGTGATTTCGGCGGCGTAGAGGAGCAGCTGGCCAGCAAAAGAGCACAAGCAACGAGCATGCCCAGGCGCTTGATCTGTCGTGTCATCTTCTCATTAGCTCTTTTTAATTTGACTATTAACCCATGGATTGAACGCCGGTTCATCGGATTTATCGTCGACGATATCCTCAAGCGAATCCAGATAAAGCGCCTCAACTTCCGCGCGGGCCCACGGCGTACGGCGTAAAAACTTTAAACTGGATTTCACGCTAGGATCTTTTTTGAAGCAGTTGATGTTGACCAGTTGGCCCAGCTTATCCCACCCATAATGTGCCACTAGGGCGCTGACTTGCATCTCAAGCGTGACGCCATGCAAGGGATCTTTTGAAGTGTGAGCTGTCATATTAAGTCCGTTAATTCGAATATTTGGCAATGGTGATAAGCAAGGGAAGGTTACAAGAAAGCAGAGTGACCAGCAATGATATCGATGAGTTTAGGGAAATTAAAGCGGGTGATTTTGGGGGTTGTACGTCAATTCTGACGCATCATGATGCTGCTGGAATGTCAGAATTTACGGAGAATCACCATTTTTCATGAAAGTCTTTTACATCATATAGTTACATCATTTATCCGCAGAGCTCGGGCCCGTGCGGAAACTGAACATGACAGGTAACCGGATAGATGATAAATTATCTATTCACAAACCTATTCATAGAGCTATTCATATCCATGACAAATCGAACTGATATGATACGACAATTGCTACGTCAGGGACCAATGCCCGTCAGGCAACTGACTAATATTATTGGTATTAGTCAGCCGACCATGTCCCGAGCTTTAAAGGTGCTTGGTGAAGAAGTCGTTCGAATTGGCTCAGGTCCTTCTATTCAATATGCTTTACGCGACGCTTTTCGAGGGTTTAGTTCTGCTCCCATTTACCGCGTAAACGAAGAAGGCCAAGTGAAATCACTGGGTAAACTCATTCCGGTTCATCCAGACGGGTTTGTCATGGAGCAGGCTGATAAAGTGTGTCTTCACAGTGACGGACTACCATGGTGGCTTTTTGACATGCGCCCGCAGGGGTATCTTGGGCGAGCGTATGCATCCACCTATTCCAGTGGGCTTGGCTTATCTCCCAATCCGGAAGACTGGACAGACGCTGAAGTCATTAGAGCCTTGCTGGTTCATGGTCATGATGCGGTAGGGAATCTGTTAATAGGGGAACAAACAAGATACCAGTTCGTGGAAATGCCGGTGCCTACACCCGTTGATCGAGACGCTGCCTATCCAGCGTTAGCGTTGGCCGTTAGCTCCGGTGAAGCGCCTGGCTCATCTGCTGGTGGCGAACAACCAAAATTTTGCACCTATACAGAACGTGGCCACGTCATCGTGAAATTCACGGCACTTGACGATAACCCCATTAGCGAACGCTGGCGCGATCTGCTGCAGGCCGAACATCTGGCCCTAAAAACCCTTGGTGTCGAAACCGAGGTGTTTGATTTTGGAGGTCAGCGCTTCCTTGAGATCCCCCGGTTCGATAGAGTGGGTCCGTTAGGTCGTATAGGCCTATTTTCTTTACGGGCGCTGGAGGCGGAGTTTGTTGGCCGAGCAAGAGACGCCTGGCCCATTCTGGTGAATGAACTGATCAGACAGGAGCAGGTTAGTGTTGAGGCCGCCATTAGCACGGCACGGCTCTGGGCATTTGGGGTGCTAATCGGCAATACTGACATGCATCATGGGAACCTGTCATTCATCAGTGGACATGGTCGACCATATCATCTTGCGCCAGCATACGACATTCTGCCGATGGGGTTTGCCCCTAAATCAGGTGGAGAAATAGTGAATACGCTACGTCCAGCCACGCTGCTTGAAGCAATCGACGGGGAGGTCTGGCGGGAAGCGCTGGAACTGGCTGAGCACTTTTACGCTTTGACCATGAGTTGCAACAGTTTCTCCGCCAATTTTGAACCGTGCTTAGCGGCGCTGCGTAACCACCTTGATGAGGCCAGATCGCGCATATCGCGTTTGGGATAACGAGATTATTGCTTCTTGAACCAGTGCCGGTCCGGGCCGGCATACAGGGGAGTGAAGACGTGCATTGTGAACTTATAACCATTATAGCTGATTTAACATAATATACATTATGCGCACCAAGGTTGTAGGAGCTAAATACTAATCTCTATTTGTGGCCATTGGAGGATGCGACTAAACTCATTCAAGTTAATTAATGGGAGTCACACATGCAAAATCAGCTTCAGGACCGACAACAGCTTAACGACTTGATGAATGGCTGGATGCATCGCGATCTTGGCGAATGGGATCAGTTGCGTAACTTATTCCACAGTGATGGAACCATCGAGATAACCTGGTTCGAAGGTTTAGGCAGCGATTTTGTCGACGGTTCGATTCGTATGGGTGCCTCTGACGTACGCACCAAACATCTTATCGCCGCACCGGTTATTACCTTCAACGCCAGCGGCAACAAAGCCATTCTCGAAACTAACGCGATGATCATCGCTGAAAACGTTAAGCTCAATGTGGGCTGCGAATGTCATAACCGCTTTTATGATATGGCTGAGAAACGAGACGGTGTCTGGAGATTGTTCCGCCGTCAAAGCATCTACGACATGGGCACATTTACGTTTCCACTAGGTCTGGTAGAAATCGATCAGACGGTCGTTTCAAAATACCCTCGAGAATATGCCACGCTTGCCTACGTATTAGAAAAAAGCGGTTTCCCGATGCAGCGTGTATTTGCCACCCGCGGAAGCGAACTTGAGCAAAGCATTAAGCGTGACGACCAAAAATGGCTATCTCTCTGAACATAAAACCATAAACGATTCCGATTACATGACTTCTACGAGTTGGAACTCTTCAGCGACGAGTTCCATACTCTCTGAAAATGTCCCTTCCCGACTGAAAAAAGCCCTATGCTCCTTTTGCCAGTATTCAAGGCTCAAATCGCCCTCGCCTTCTTTTCTGGCAAAGGTTTCGTCGACATCACAGAACTTAACAATTCTCAATGAAATCAATCTAATCACACAAACCGGTAATTGCTGGCCGTTGAGAATAATATGGTAGCTCCCGACATTGGGTGACGGACTTTCAGATATAAAAGAGGCGAGCGACCCGCATGACGCTGTTTTTCTGCCTTTAACCACAAGTTCGGCAAGTTCATCAGCCATGTTCACGCTGTCCCCGAATGACCATGCTATCGAGCCTGGGTACGTAGACTTCAAACTTTCCACTGATACCATTCGATCCCTTCCATCTATGAGTATATAAGAATGTAGATTTTACATCTTTTGCAACAACGCATCCCGCCAGTCATTTTCCTTTGATCTACACTTGCTGAAACATGCAAACAGGAGAACATTGATGGCCGACTGGAACCCTTCTCTTTACCTGCAATATGGCGCCGAACGTACGCGCCCTGCTGCTGAATTGCTGGCAAGAATTGCCCTTAACGATGTATCTTCAATTGTTGATTTGGGGTGTGGGCCCGGCAACAGCACCGCATTATTGCACCAACGCTGGCCATCTGCGCAAATTGTTGGCGTGGATAATTCCCCTGCTATGTTGGAACAAGCCCGCGTCGCTGTTCCGGAATGTCGTTTTATTGAAGCCGATATTCAGCGATTTCGACCCGAGCATGCACTGAATCTGATTTATGCCAATGCTTCATTGCAATGGGTCCCTGACCATTATGAATTGTTGCCCCATCTTGTTTCATTGCTTGCGCTTAACGGGGTTTTGGCTATTCAAATGCCTGATAATCAACAAGAACCGACGCATGTTTTGATGCGCGAAGTCGCTTACGAGCAAGGTTATCCCGATCGTAGTCGTGATGCATTACCCGGCGTTCATGCTTATTACGATATTTTGAGTGAGGCTGGATGCGAAGTGGATATCTGGCGCACGACCTACTATCACAAGATGAGCTCGCACCAGGCAATCATTGATTGGGTGAGCGCAACGGGATTGCGGCCCTGGTTACAGGAGTTGAACGAAAGCGAGCAGCGAAACTATCTGAAACGCTATCAAGAATTGCTGGAACAGCAGTATCCACTTCAGGAAAATGGACAGATTCTGCTGGCATTCCCGAGACTCTTTATCGTCGCCAGACGCGAGCCCTAAAACTTATCCATTGATATACAACCCGACCGCCGCACGCGTAGAAAAGGAGATATGCGCTATGTCTGTTCCGATATTAACGACCGAACGGCTCGTTCTTAAACCGCTTGAAGCACAGGACGCCGCACAGATACAAAAACTCTATCCACAATGGGAAATTGTCCGTTACATGGTTTCGTCCGTCCCCTGGCCTTACCCGGATAATGGCGCTGAAAGCTACGTTAACAATGTGGCGCTGCCGGACGTAGAGAAAGGCGTCGCGTGGTTCTGGACAATCCGACGCCATGAGGCACCAGATGAATTAATGGGGCTGATTTGTTTGTACGATGTCGAAGACAATAATCGTGGCTTCTGGCTCGCTCCCCAATGGCAAGGAAAGGGCTACATGCGTGAAGCCAGTATTGCGGCCACGGATTACTGGTTCAATGTGCTAAAAAAACCTTTGCTTCGCGCGCCAAAAGCATCAGTCAACGCGCGCTCTCAGCGTATTTCGCAAAGTAGTGGAATGCGTCTGGTGAGAACGGAAAAGAAAGCCTACGTCAGCGGTATGCTGGACTCCGAACTATGGGAAATCACGTGCGATGAGTGGAACGCCTTGCAGCGTTCCTGATCCATTGTTACGTCAGCTGGTAGCGTCTGTCCGGCAGCAAACGTGCTGGGATTGTGGGTTCATCATTCATCTGCAGGAGATCGATTTCCATTGCATTGCAGATAGCATCCAGTGGTAAGTCGTTATTTTCGATACCAAAAGGTTCTTCCAGCTCTTCTGCTAACGCATCGAGTGCGATGAAGGTATAGGAAACCAGCACGGAGACAAACGGCGTCATGTAATGCAGGTCGCCGACTAACGCGAAAGGCAGCATGATGCAGAACAGATAAACCGTACGGTGCAAAATCAAGGTATAAGCAAACGGCACAGGCGTATTGGCGATACGCTCACAGCCGGCCAGCACGACCGACATATCGTTCAGTCGATTATTGAGGAGATGTCCGACAATTGCCCTTCCCGCCTTCTGACTGCCAACCATTCACCCATAATCAGCAGAATGCGATTCGACGGAGAATGAGAATCCATCACCTCGCGGAGATGTTGTGCGGACAAATACTGAGAAAGCTGCTCAGCCTGCGGTTGTCGGCGCAGCGTCATGCGCAGGCAATGTGCGAAAGCAATTTGCAGGCGGACAAATTCCCCCAGATGCTGATCGCCAGGTAGCGTGTTTTTCACCTCGCGAAATAGCGAGCGCGACGCTATCATCAACTGCCCCCAAAGCTGGCGAGCCTCGACGTAGCGTGAATAGCAGGCGTTATTGCGAAAACCAAGGAAGATGGCGATCGCTACGCCAAGAATACTAAATGGCGCAACGGTTAACTTGATACCCAGCGAGGTATACCACGGCAGCATTAAGACGACGGCGATAGAAAGCAGAAAGTTGAGAAACAGCCGGGTAAAAATTTTAGACAGAACGGAACCATGCCAGACAAAAATCAGGCGCAACCAGTGCTGTTGAGGACGAACAATCATAGTCAGCTTCAGGTAGAATAAAGAGCGTGGCTATTAAACGTGATCGTCGTCACGGTTGCAAGCTTGTTACCGACTCTTTGCATATTCTCCTCTGCCCAGCTATGATGGCACGATGCCGCTGCAACGTGTTTATAAAAAAAAGAGCGAATAGTATGTTGTAACTAATGATTGTGTATTAAAAACCCGGCCGAGGCCGGGCACTTTTACCTCAACATAAAGGCTTAACGGCTGCGCGCATACCCTGATGCAGAATCGCATCCAGGTCGAGTGTAACTTGTTCTACCAATCCGCTGACCTGAGTCAGATCCTGCTCCCAATGGTCGCTCACGCTAAGAACCGCACTGACCAGTTCGCGGGTGCTAATTTGCTTATCATGATGTTGTGACCACAGCTGCTGAAAACGCTCCAGCCAATGCGCATCATCCTGCACCGGATAGCTTTCTCCGAAACGTTCAGCGCGATAGAACGCGATGAGCGCCGCCAGGGCAAAGGTCAGACGCGCTGGCAACGTACCTGTAGCCTTCTGCCCTTTTAGCAACTGCGGCAGAATACGTGTGCGGAACTTAGTCATCCCATTCAACGAAATAGACAGTAACTGATGCTTGATGTACGGGTTACGGAAACGACCGGTGACGGCGCTTGCGAATGTCTCAAGCTCGTCTTTCGGCAGATCCAGCACCGGGATTATCTCCTGATAAATCGCTTTTTCAACGAAGGCACACACCTCTTCATCGTTCATTGCCTCACCCACGGTATCCAGCCCGGCCTGGAAGGCAACCGGAACCAGCGCAGTATGTGCGCCGTTGAGAATCGCGACTTTACGCTCTTTATACGGTTTGATGTCGTCAACAATCAGCACGTTCAGCGGATATTTATCCAGGCGCAGCTCGCTGGCCAGCGATTTTGGCCCCTGAATCACAAACAGATAAAAGTGCTCTGCGGTATCGAGGAAACCATCGTGATAGCCCAGTTCTGCTTCTAGTGCAGCCACTTCATCGCGCGGATAGCCGGTGACGATACGATCGACCAGCGTTGAACAAAACGTATTAGCCTCGTTAAGCCATTGAGTGAAGGCAGCCGGGAGCGCCCACTCCTGAGCATAACGCAGTACCAGTTCTTGCAGCGCATCACCATTATAATCAATCAGTTCGCACGGGATAATCACCCAGCCTTTATCCACAGCACCGTTAAAATGGCTGAAACGCTCAAACAGCAAACGGGTTAATTTAGCAGGATAGCTCACCGCCGGGGCATCATCGAATTTGTCATCAGCGTGATAGCTAATGCCCGCTTCAGTGGTGTTAGAGAAGACAAAACGCATATCAGGATTGTGCGCCAGCTTCAGGAATTCTTCATACTGGCTGTAGACACTGATCTCACGATTAACCGAGCGGATAAGACGCGCATCGCTGACGGCCTCCCCCTGTTCGTTCAGGCCACGAATGATGGTGGTATACAGGCCATCCTGGGTGCTTAACGATGGTGGAAAATCACTCTGGATAGGGCGAACAATAACCACACCCGCGTTCAGATCGGTATGCTCGTTCAGCAGATCAACCTGCCAGTCAACGAACGCACGTAAAAAGTTACCTTCACCAAACTGAATGATACGTTCTGGGTAAAGTGCTCCGGGAAAATCACGACGGTTGAGTGTGTTCACAAAGAGGTTCCTTTTTATTGATTAGTCATACAGCCTGATAAGATTGGTCCAATAACTTATCAAACTTTACGACCACGAACCCCTGTTTTGATCAACTCATGCAGCAATTGTGAAAAGAATTATAAAAACTTATAGAACACAGATGTTGCGGTCATTTCACCGTCGGGCATCAGCGCATAGCGTGGTATCTCGCCCACTTTGTTCCACCCCGCGCGCTGGTAGAACGTCTCTGCCCCGCTACCCGAGGCGGTATCCAGTACAAGCACGGTTTTATGTTGGATTCGCGCTTCGGTTTCGAGCGCCTCCATTAAGGCCATCGCCACGCCTTTACGCCGGGCGTTATCGTGTACCAAAAGCTTGGCAACATCAGCGCGGTGCGGTTGGTTTTCTGGCTGATCGGTGATGAGTTGCACGGTCCCAAGAAATGCACCGTCATTGTCACGACAGACCAAAACGGTACGCTCCCCCCGGCCCACGCTGTCGGCAACACCAGTCCAAAACTGACGGGCCTTTTCATCTGTGAAGGGTTGCATGAAACTGACTGAAGCACCGCCGTTAACGCAGTTTTCGAGAATATCGGCCAGTGCCGCAATGTGGCAGAGAATCGCTTCCCGGGAGAGCATTTGAATAGATAATGAGGAGGTCATAGGTGTCCTTAATTATTTCCTCCCCACCTTGCCTTTAACATTTATTTAACGCAAGCACCTGAACATAGGCTTTCGTGATGTTAGCGGCAAACGCCATGTTTTTGCTTCATGGCAAACATCTTCTCATCGGCTATTTTCAGCCAGCGCTGGATATCGCCTTGTTGATGGTCGAATTCACATACGCCCCAGGAGAACGTCAGGCTCCAGGCATGTAAACCCTGCTGGTTATAGTTGGCCACCTGCTCAGTCAAATATTGCATCGCAATCCACGCGCCCTGCTCATCAGTATCGGCAAAGAGTACGGCAAACTCATCACCGCCATAACGCACCAGAAGATCGGCTTCGCGAAATGACGCACGCATCAGGTCAGCCATTGCTTTTAGCGCAATGTCACCTTCATCATGACCGTAGCGATCGTTAATCTGTTTAAATTTGTCCAGGTCTATCCAGGCAAGCGTCAAAGGCTCTGCACGCCGCCGAGCCCCGGATAGCGCAAACGCCGCGAACTGATTGAATCCACGCCGGTTGAATAATCCTGTCATTTCATCGGTCGTCGCCGCCGTGGCGGCGGCAAATTCGTCCTCTGCCAGTGCTGCCAGGTCGTTCAGGGCGGCAATATCGGCAGCACTAAAATCACGAGGAATATGATCCACTACGCAGATCGTTCCCACGGTCGCGCCATCGGGCAAGCGCAAAGGAATGCCAGCATAAAAACGCACGCCTGGATTGCCCGTGACTAACGGATTATCGACAAAACGCGTATCGCTAAGGGTATCAACCACCACCAGCGGTGTGTTGCTCAGAATGGTATGTCCGCAAAAAGAGATATTGCGTGGGAGCGTTTTTGCGGCCGGGCCGTCAACCGACCTGGATATCTGCGATCGCTCATCGACAAGGTTGACCATCGCGACGGGTACGTCGAAGAGGCGCTTCGCCAGCCGCGTGAGCCTGTCGTAGGGTAAATGGTTATCTGACTCCAGAAGCCCGGACTCTTTCAGGGATAGCAGACGTTGTGATTCATTAGCAGGGATCGCGGGCGCTTTCATAGTCTCTCCTGACATTAAGCCTCTTGAAAGCTTAGCCTAAAGAGTACGTTTGTCAGTGTGCGAAAATTCGATTTTTACCGTCACGTTTGGCCCGATAGAGCGCATCATCCGCCGCCTGTAGCCAGTCGGTGACGTTTGCCATCTCACGGGTTGCGATGGCAATACCAATACTCAGCGTACAATTCACCGTGGTTTCCGCGACATCGTCTATGACGGCGGTCGCATCCATGATACGAGACGCCACAACCTGCGCCTCTTCAATGGTGGTGTTCGGCAGTAAAATCACAAACTCGTCGCCACCCAGTCGAGCCGGGGTATCGGTCTGACGCGTCGCGAGATGCAAGATTTCTGATACCGTGGCGAGCATGGCATCACCCACTTTATGGCCAAAACGATCGTTCACGTCTTTAAAATTATCGATATCGATAAACATCAACGCAGACTCACGATGCGCCTGCTGAAGTTTCATCAGCTCGTGATCGATTCGCTTCTCCAGCAAACGTCGATTGGCGATATCCAGGAGCGGGTCCATCATGGCTATCCGTTCCAGCTCACGTGACTTCAGGCGTAATCGAATAGCGATGCTATCCGTCAGAACGCTAAGCGCAATGATATAAATCCCAATCAGAGGGAGAGTAAGGTACATCGTGCGCTGCGACACATACGGAATAAACGCCATGCCTTGCGTGAGCCACCCGGCCATAAAAGTGACCAGCATCGCCACGGCGGCCTTCTTCATCAGCCCAAAACCGCCCGCAGAGAGACGGTCAGCCAGCAGGATTGTCGCAATTACCACGGACGGTAGCGGATTACCTGCCATCATCGCTATCCAGAATCCCCCCGCTCCCGCATCAATCACCAGATTTTGATGTTCGGTTTTGAGTGGAGACGCCGAGCGGATGGCGCGCTGCCAGGCAAGCGTCGGCCAGATAAACGCATTCACCGCCAACAGCAGCATGAGCCATAGAGGCCGTTGATGTTCAATAAGAACCGACAGAATAGGAATAAAACAGAGAAAGGTACCCAGGACACGCATCAGGAACATACGTTTGACAAACCGGCTACCTGGTAAACCTTGGTTTTTATTGAATTTGTCAATAACGGTCATGATGCGATTTTTCCGAATTATCATCTCCGGTATCTTATTGAGCTTAAAAATACGTAGCAAGCAATTTATCAGCAAATTGATAACATCTACGCCGCATTCTGCCTGAAATGGATGCGGTTACACCTGCTCCGAGCGTTTTTGCGGTTCCACGATATGCCTCTCGTCAGATTGACGCGCGCTGGTACGATTACGCCCTGCTTTTTTCGAACGATACAAATACTCATCTGCTTCAGCCATGAGCTTGTTGAAAACTTCAGTCAGTTGCCAGGCTTCAGACTTTGCACTCCCCAAACCAATACTGACGGTCAGGAACAACGACTGCTGTCGCCAGGTAAAGGTATGGTGTTCTATTGACGTCCTTATCCGTTCCGCCAGCTCATAACCTTGTCGGGAATCCTCGGAGTTCACGACGACCGCAAACTCTTCTCCGCCCATTCGCGCAACCAGACCATCCTCGCCCACCACGTCCTGAACTTTAGCCGCAAAGGCCGCCAGCACCCGATCGCCACACTCATGACCATAATTGTCATTAATGTTTTTGAAGTAATCGATATCCAGGAGCATGACCGTCAGAAAACGGGGATGCCGATGAGACTCTTCATGTTTAAGGGCTTCATACAGACCCGAGCGAGAATAGACGCGGGTCAGAAAGTCATAATCCGCGCGCAGAGAGACCTGCTGCATCAACGAATTGATCGCGGCCATACTCACGGACACCATGACCGGACAAATCGCCATCGTGGCGATCCCCAGACGAGCCGAGAACATCATCGGCGTCGATAGCGGTGTTGCGACGGCGATATCAATTATGGAGTTGGCCACCAGAATAATTTCGAGTCCGCCGGTAACGAAGGTGAGCAGACAGGTGGCTGGCAGCGAATAGCGCACCGCACACCAGATAAGTGCCGGTAATGGAAATGCCAGACTTCCCGCGCCGCCAATGACCGCGGAGGCGATAACAGACACGATCAGTGCCAGCGCCGGTAAGAGATGTTCTACGCGTAACGGGTGCTTGATGACCGGTATCTTCACCGTCAACAGACACGGCAAAATCAATACCCCTGTTGAAAACTGCTCGCTAAACCAGTCGGCATACAACGGCCAAAACGTTTGGCTATCAATGCCAACCGAGCCGAGAGCACCCACCAGCGCACACAGTAGTGCCGCAATAAGGCAGTAATTGAACAGGCGCAGCGCATTAATAGGATCCGGTGTTTTACGCCCTTGTTTTCTGTCACGCGTCACCAACATGGCAACGATCACGATAAAGACCATATTGGAGAAATTAATCACCACCGAGGCAATACCCCAGTTTGTGGTCACCGCGTCGTACATCAGCATGGCAACGTACGATACCGCGTAATAGTGCAGACGGTTCAGATACGCGTAGCGAGCAAACACCCCGGCCATCACACCGTTAAGCGGCCAAAACAGTGATAGCGCTTCCACCAGCCGCAGCTCCGCACCGATAAAGTAAAACAGCGTGGTGAGGATAAAAATAGTGGCTACGTTTCGCAGTGGGTTTTCAGGTTGAAATGGCTTGAAAGACAACAAAGAAGATCGCATCAAATATCAATCCATATAATTGCTTAGCGCAACTATTCAGCGGTCAACGGCATGAATAATAAAAGCTGAGCATGGATCTATAACATACATTGCGAGGGAGCATAACCCATTAAGCTTTGGGGTAAATGCGCCGCACAAGCCGGTGTAAAAGGTCGAACCTCGTTATCAATACACCGAGCGCCCAAGACGCTGCGTCAGCTGTTCCAGCACCGCAACACCTGCCAGCGAGTTGCCTGTTGCATCCAGTTCAGGGCTCCAGACGGCAATGGCCATTTCATGAGGGACAATCGCGACAACACCGCCACCCACGCCTGATTTCGCCGGCAGCCCGACTCGCCAGGCAAACTCACCCGCGTTCTGATACATACCGCTCGTTGCCATCAGCGCATTAATTTGTCTGGCCTGCATGGGAGACACCACGGGCTGGGAAAGATGCGCGGCGTGACCTTTATCGGCCAAAAACAGAAAGGTTCGCGCCAGTTCGACGCAGTTCATTTTCAACGCGCAATAGTGGAAATAGTTTTGCAGGACGGTCGCCACGTCATTGTGGAAGTTACCAAAGGATTTCATTAGCCAGGCGATCGCCGCATTGCGGGCCGAATGCTCAAATTCAGAACGGGCAACGTTAGCATCGTAGAGAATATCGGACACGCCACTTAGCTGACGCACGATCTCCAGCATGCGCTGACGCGGGGCGCTAAGACGACTTTGCAGCATATCGCACACCACCAGCGCACCGGCATTAATAAAGGGGTTACGGGGAATGCCCTGCTCAATCTCAAGCTGGAGCAGCGAGTTAAAAGGCTGACCGGAAGGATCTTTGCCCACGCGCTGCCAAATTTCATCTTCCTGATACTGGCGCATCGCCGCGACCAGGCTCAAGACTTTCGAGATCGACTGAATAGAAAAACGCTCAGTGGCATCCCCGGCCTGATACTGCTGTCCATCCACCGTACAAATAGCAATACCCAGCTTGCTCCCGCTTACACAGGCCAGCGCCGGGATATAATCAGCGACTTTACCTTTACCCAGTAACGGGCGAACCTGCGCCAGAATCTCTTCCAGCATCTCATTATGGATAACCGCAGCCACAGTTTGCTCCTTGCCTACAGGCCAAAAACGGGCTGGGAGTATAACAGAGGCTGATATGTTGCGTCAGGCAGGAAGACGAAAACGCGAGACGGCCTGCATCAGAAGGTAAGATTCATCATGCAGCCGACGTGACGACTCTGAAGCCGTCGTGACCAGCGCATCCGTTTGCCGCGAAACCTGATTAAGCGCCTTAAGCTGACGAGTTATCTGATGGATACTGTCGCCCTGGCTCAGGGTAGCTACGGAGATATCATTCAGCAAACTGCTTAAACTCGCCACCAGCCCGGTGACTTGCTGCAGGTTATCTTCCAGACGGACCACCGCTTTTGAACCATCCTCGATGCCTTGCAAAGAGTGATTAATCAGCTCCTGGATCGTCTGTGTTGAATGACTGCTTTTTCTCGCCAGCAGGCCCACTTCACGCGCGACTACCGCAAATCCCCTGCCCTGATTCCCCGCATGAGCCGCTTCAATGGCCGCGTTGAGCGCCAGGATATTGGTTTGAAAAGCCACACTGTCGATCATGGCCACTATCCCGCGCATCTCGGAAGATCGCTCAACAATCGCCTGCATTGAGGCATTGACCGTTGACATCATCATATCGCCACCCGCCGCAGCCTTGCGTGCCTCGTCGGCGCGTGAGCTGGCAAGCTTGGCATATCCCGTATTGCCTTCAACGTGGGTTTCGAGGATGGCAATGTGCGCAGTGACATCATTAAGCTCCTGCGCCTGTCGCGCCGATTGCTGGTAGAGTTTCTGATTGCCTTCCGCCAGGGAACCGATGTTTTCCACCATTGAGGTGGTCGCCTCGCTCACCTGCGTGACCAGCTGCTGCAACCCCTGCTGCATGGTCCTGATACTGGCGCTTAGCTGCCCAACTTCGCGGTTAAAGCATTTCACTGACGGGGGTGAAACAGACAAATCCCCGGCCGCAAGTCGATCGATATGAGCAACCTGCTGGCGCAACGGCGTAATCACCCAACGCGACATCCCAAACCAGACCAAAACGGCAATCGCCAATAATAAAACGGGGGCCAGCAAAAAGAGAGACTGTAGGCCTGATAATTGCCCCATCAGAGATTCGCGACCTGCATTTGCTCGTTGCTCGCTCATCTGCTGATAGCGGGCATAGTTGTCATTAAAATCGGTCTGAAACGCCTGAGCAGGAACCGCAAAAAAAGCATCAATCGAGTTGGTTTTGACCAGACCTTCGGCTTGTTCGTTGATAGCGCCGTAAAAAAGCTGATAGCTGCTGACCAGAGCCTCATCCTTTGGAGGATTGAGCGACAACCATATATTCCATGCATCATGAGATGCGCTTAACGCCTTCTGGGCCTCATCCATTAAGCTGTGCCAGCTTCCTTCGGATCCGGTTTCTTTGTCCTGCATAAAATAGACACCCGAGCGGTTGAGCAGATCGCTTGCTGCCAGCAAAGTCACGCGCGCCACATCCAGCTTGCTTTGTTGCAGCTGCGCCTGCTGGTTATGCTGCTCATTGCGCTGGGCATCGCGTAGCGAAGCATTAAGCAATATCGAGGAGGAGAGTTGCAGCGCGGAGAAGAGTCCGATAATACAAAAGATTCCGGCCAGAAGACCAAACTGGCGGGGGATAAAGCGCTTCGCAATACGGCTGATAATTTGCGTTAGGTTCATAATCTTCTTCTGTAACAGTACGTTAGACGCGAGCGAGTCTACGAAACGTTAATGACAGAACCATGACACTACAATGACAAGAGCCTTCATAAAGAAGGCCCATTTTGTCGAATGCTATACGCGATCTTTCCACACCGTCTGGATATTACAAAACTCATGCAATCCAAAGTGCGACAGCTCGCGACCAAAGCCGCTTTTCTTCACGCCGCCAAAAGCCACGCGCGGGTCGCTGGCGCTATAGCCATTGATAAACACCCCCCCGCACTCCAGACGACGAGCCAGTGATTCAGCCTGCTGTTCATCTGCGCTAAAGACGGTGGCTGAAAGACCAAAATCACTATCATTTGCCAGCGCCAGAGCGTGCTCCGCATCTTTCGCAATAGTGATAGCGGCAACGGGGCCAAACAGCTCCTGACGAAATGCCGTCATCTCAGGCCCCACGTTTGTGAGTATGGTCGGAGCGTAGAAGTTACCCTCGCCTGCAATTTTCTCGCCGCCGAGCAATAGCGTAGCGCCTTCCTTCAACGTGGCCTCAACCTGCTGATGCAGCTCATCGCGCAGATCGAATCGAGCCATCGGTCCCAGATAATTATCTTCACTTTCTGGCGAGCCCATTTTCAGTGCAGCCGTAGCCGCCACAAAGCGCTCGGTAAATTCGGCTGCAATCCCTTCCTCGACGATAAAGCGTTTCGCGGCAGCACATACTTGCCCGGTATTTTGATAACGTCCGGTGACGGCGGCCTTCACTGCCAAATCCAGGTCTGCGTCGTTTAATACGATAAACGGATCGGACCCCCCCAGCTCCAGCACGCATTTCTTCAACGCGGCCGCCGCCTGGGCACCAATCGCTGCACCGGCGCGAACGCTGCCCGTCACGGTAATTGCCGCCATTCGTCGATCGTTAATCGCCTGGCTGACGCCATCGTTCGTGGCATTGATCCAGCCAAAGACGCCTTCGGGGAAGCCCGCTTCTGCAAAGACTTTAGCGATAATCGCCGCCGAGCCCAGAACGTTTGGCGCAGGCTTTAATAAATAGCTATTGCCGGCCAACAGAATCGGCACTGCGCCGCGCAGCACCTGCCACAGCGGGAAGTTCCACGGCATCACGGCGAGAATAGGCCCAAGAGGGCGATATTCAATTACCGCCTTTTGCGCTTCAACCAACGTAGGCTCTGCACTCAGCATGGCCGGGCCCTGCTCGGCGTACCAGTCGCACAGGCTGGCTGATTTAGCCACTTCTGCGCGGGCCTGCAGTATCGGTTTCCCCATTTCGCGGGTGATGGTTTGCGCCATTTCCTCAGCGTGATCGCGAAGCGCCGCGCCGAGATCGCGCAGCTTCTGCGCGCGATGGGCCACACTCTCATGACGCCACTGGCGAAAAGCGGCGTCAGCGTCGGCAATCGCCCTATCCACTTCGCGCGCCGTCGCCCACAAATGGGTCGTGAGGGTTTCGCCCGTGGCAGGATTGACAGAAATTGCGTGGGTAGAAGGTGTAGGCGTCATAAGAGTCTCCGTATAAAAGGGTTGATTCATTGTGTCCCACTCTGCTATTTCTGAAAACTGAATAATCATGACCAACTTGTTCACAAATCGAGAATGTTATGGATTTAACCCAGCTTGAAATGTTCAACGCGGTCGCGCAGACCGGGAGCATCACCCAGGCCGCGCAGAAGGTACATCGCGTCCCGTCAAATCTGACCACCCGAATACGCCAGCTTGAAGCCGACCTTGGCGTTGAGTTATTCATCCGTGAGAATCAGCGCCTGCGTCTTTCTCCGGCGGGACACAATTTTTTGCGTTACAGCAAACAGATCCTGGCGCTGGTAGATGAAGCCCGCATGGTCGTCGCCGGGGATGAACCGCAGGGATTGTTCGCCCTCGGTGCGCTTGAAAGTACCGCCGCTGTCCGGATCCCAGAATCTCTGGCGCGGTTCAATCAGCGTTATCCGCGCATTCAGTTTGCGCTCTCCACAGGCCCGTCCGGGACGATGATCGACGGCGTGCTGGAAGGCACCCTGAGTGCCGCGTTTGTTGATGGTCCGCTATCGCATCCAGAGCTGGACGGGATGCCTGTCTATCAGGAAGAGATGATGCTGGTCGTGGCGGCAGGACATGCAAAAGTGACACGTGCGACGCAGCTTAATGGCAGCGATGTTTACGCATTCCGGGCAAATTGCTCTTATCGCAGGCATCTGGAGAGCTGGTTTCATGCCGACCGGGCGATGCCGGGACGTATCCATGAAATGGAGTCTTATCACGGTATGCTGGCCTGCGTGATAGCGGGTGCGGGAGTGGCGCTGATGCCCCGCTCCATGCTTGAAAGCATGCCGGGGCATCTTCAGGTTGAAGCCTGGCCGCTGGCGGAAAACTGGCGCTGGCTCACGACCTGGCTGGTATGGCGACGCGGGGCGATGACGCGCCAGCTTGAAGCGTTTATAGCGCTGCTAAACGAACGTCTGCCACCAGCGCTTTCTCCATAAACAGGCTTAGCGGATCCTCGGCGTAAGGGGCAAATGCTTCGCGCATAAAGTACCCGTGGTTTTCATAAAGGCGTACCGCCGCGTGCTGCTTAATACCGGTCTCCAGACGTAACGTGTGGCATCCGCGTGAAAGCGCTTCATCTTCCAGGGCAGCAAGCAGCTTCTCGCCCAACTGCTGCCCACGATGCGTCGGGTCAATGTAGACCCGCTTCATCTCACCGGTTCCGTCATCATTCAGGACAATCGCGCCGCAGCCGACGGCTTTCAGCTGACGATCGCGGATCGCCATCACGATCAGGCGTTCAGTCGGTAATTGCGACAGATCGAGCAAGTGATTGCTCTCCGCTGGATAGAGTTCGCTCTGATAAGCATCGAGCGCAGCAATGAGCGTAATAATATCGGGATGTGAAGCGGATTCAGAGGTGATCGAATACATAGCAGGCTCCTTTGTTGTTTTTACTCCAACATAGCGCTGCGTTACCGATGGACCTTCATAGTATTAACTTATGATGTGCTGTCAGGTACTTGCCAATAAAGCGGCGTACCAAACACCTCAACGTAATAATCAATCACCGCCCGGACGTTGAGGGGTGGATGGCGAGCATGGGGATATATCGCCGCGATAGACTGGGGTTCGGTATTAATTGAGGTTTCATATTCGGGCAAAAGCGCGACCAGTTCCCCCGACCGGAGTTTATCCCCCATCAGCCAGTCCGGGAACAGAACCAGCCCCATCCCACCGGATGCCGCCTGGAGTAACGTATCTGCGTTATTTGAACTCAGCAGCGGCGAGACGGGGTAATGCACCCACGCCCTGCCCGGCTTTCTAAAATGCCAACGGTTTGGACCGGACGAGCCGCGATAAACCAGGCAAGGCAGCCTGCTCAAATCGTCAGGGCTTGAAGGCACACCATGCTGGCGAATCCAATCCGCTGAGGCTGCCAACTGATAATGCTGCGTACCAAAAACCCGCGCGTGGAAGGCTGAATCCGTCAGCGCGCCAATACGGAATATCACATCCGCCGCATCTTTATGTGGATCAATAAAATCATCGGTCTGGATCATTTCAATCAGCAGGCGCGGATAACGTTCAGATAAACCCGCAAGCCATGGCGCAATATGTCGCTGCCCGAAGAACACGGGCGCATTAATTCGAACCAGCCCCGAAGGCTCAATATTACGCTCAGATAGCGCCTCACGAGCGGCTTCGATTTGTCCGGCAATATTTCGGGCGTACTCGGCAAAAAGGCGTCCGCTTTCCGTCGGGATGATTGCCCGCGTATTGCGATAAAAAAGCTGCTGTCCCAGTGCATCTTCAAGTTGATGGATGACCCGCGACACCTGCGAAGCCGAGATCCCTTCGCGTCGGGCAACGACGGAAAAATTTTGCGCATCAAAGACATCCAAAAAAATTTTCAGCGCGCGAAGATTGACGGAACCGAGGTCGTACATTGACGCATTTCCTGCAAAGGTGTTTCACGCACTATAGCATTTTTCGCAACGCGCTAACGCGGTAACCTCCACCGCCTGAATCACTGTATAGAGTTAACGATGCATCTTTTACTGATTATATTCGTTGTGGCGGGCGGGATGGGCTTGTCCATCGAAGCGGGATTATTAGGCCCCCTGGGCAGTCAGGTCGGCGATCTGTGGGCGACATTCAGCATTTTTGGCGTGGGTGCGGCGCTCACTTTCTTATTGATGCTGTTTTTCAGCCCGCGCAATAGCCCCTCCTTTTTCGCTCAACCTTCGTGGCAGCTTCTGGGCGGCGTACTCGGACCCGTTTATGTGATTATTTTAACGGTGACCACGCCGGTTATCGGCATAGCGCTGACGATGATTGGCATTCTTGCCGGTCAGGTATTTAAAAGCCTGATCATTGACCACTATGGTCTGCTGGGTAGCCCACGCAGAAAAATAAACGGCAAGCGCATTCTCGCGTTGATTTTCATCCTCAGCGCACTGGCGCTGGTTGCACAAGGTTAAGGAAGCAATATGACCCTCCTGATGATTATTCTGGCGGTTGTTGGCGGCGCCACGCTGAGTATTCAGGCCGCAATCAACGGTCAGCTCGGCAGTCACGTCGGCGTATTACGCAGCGCATTTTTGACCTTCTCGGTCGGGGCTCTCATTACGGCCCTGTTGATATTTTTCTTTGAACCGAAACATGCCGTCAGCCTGCTCGACGTTCCTAAATGGCAGCTGGTGGGTGCGATGTTCGGCGTACCCTATATTGTGGTGATGGTGTTGGCCGTACAGCGCATCGGAACTGCCGTGGCGACGGTTGCCGTCATTTTTGGTCAATTAACGATGAGTATGTTGATCGATAACTTTGGCTGGTTAGGCAACGCGACCATCCCGTTCTCGATGAATCGTCTTGGTGCCGTCGTTTGTCTGGCCATCGCCCTGGCCTTTATCTATTCAAGCCAGCAAACGAAAGTAGAAAATCGGACGGAGCCTGACCCCGTCCGCGAGGCAAATTAACGTAAAAAGACGGTACCCTTGAGGTACAGCGTTGCCTGACCTGCGATCAGGACGCGGTCGCCCAGCAGTTCACAACGTAAGTCCCCGCCACGGGCTGAAACCTGGCGGGCTTGCATCTGCGTTTTACCGAGTTTTTCGCTCCAGTAGGGAATTAACATACTGTGAGTAGATCCGGTCACTGGATCTTCCGGCACCGACTCCCCCGGACAGAAGAAGCGGCTGACAAAGTCGTACTCATCCCCCGGCGCGGTCACGCAGACCATTTTATCCAGCGGCATCATCGCTTCGATATCCGGTATTAACGCTTCAACCTGCTGTTGATTCTCAAGCACCACCATATAATCCCGTCCGGCGCGAACCTCTTTGGCCCCTTCGATCCCAAGGGCAAAGAACAGTAACGCCGGCGGATTATCGATCGGTTCGCTCGTCCAGGCCGGGAAGTTGAGCGTGAGCCAGTCGCCCCTGCGCTTGACGGTAAGCTCCCCGACAAAGCGGGTTGAGAAGACAATTTCCGTGTGCGGATAGTCCAGATACTCGAAAATCACGTGTGATGCGGCAAGCGTGGCATGGCCGCACAGGTTGATTTCATACTGCGTGGTGAACCAGCGCAGCTCAAAGCCTTTATCGTTGCGCACAAAAAACGCAGTTTCTGACTGATTGTGCTGCTGAGCCATTTTCAGCAACGTCTCGTCCGGGAGCCACTCTTCAAGTGGGCAGACTGCGGCTGCATTTCCGGCAAAGGCCCGGTCGCTGAACGCATCCACCAGATAAAAATCAATTTGCTGCATTGTGTCACCACCTGTTTATTGTGCTTTTCTTTATATTCAATGAAAACAACCCCCTTCGCCAGCGCTATTGAAACGTAAATTATGAGATCTGCATCACATAATGATTGTCTTTTCGCCAGGTAAGGCTTTAAGATCGCGTCCTCATCTTATTCGCAACGAACCCCCTTATTCCTATGACAACGAACACGGTTTCCCGCAGGGTCGCGTGGCTACGTGTGGTCACGCTTGCCATTGCCGCCTTTATCTTCAATACCACTGAATTTGTCCCCGTTGGCCTGCTGTCCGATATTGCTCAAAGTTTCCATATGGAAACGGCGCAGGTCGGTATCATGCTCACCATTTACGCATGGGTAGTGGCCTTGATGTCGCTTCCTTTTATGCTGCTGACCAGTAAGGTGGAACGTCGTAAATTGCTGATTGTGCTATTTGTGGTGTTTATCGCAAGCCACGTGCTCTCTTTCCTGGCGTGGAATTTCACCGTGCTGATCGTCAGCAGGATTGGCATCGCATTTGCGCACGCTATTTTCTGGTCGATAACCGCCTCGTTAGCGATCCGTCTGGCCCCTGCTGGTAAACGGGCCCAGGCACTGAGTCTGCTTGCCACCGGCACCGCACTGGCGATGGTATTAGGCCTGCCGATAGGGCGTATTGTCGGGCAGTATTTCGGCTGGCGTACCACCTTCTTCGCCATCGGAATGGGCGCGCTGATCACGCTGCTGTGCCTGATCAAACTTTTGCCAACACTCCCAAGCGAACATTCAGGCTCGCTGAAAAGCCTGCCTCTGCTGTTTCGTCGCCCGGCGCTGATGAGCATTTATCTGCTGACGGTCATCGTGGTTACCGCGCATTACACTGCGTACAGCTATATCGAGCCGTTTGTGCAAGTCGTCGCGGGCTTTAGCGCAAACTTTGCAACAGTCCTGTTATTGATTCTTGGTGGCGCAGGCATTGTCGGCAGCCTGCTGTTCGGCAAGCTGGGGAACAAACACGCCTCGCTGCTGGTGAGTAGCGCAATTGGTCTGCTGCTGGCGTGCCTGCTGCTCTTGATGCCCGCCTCGCAAAGCGAAAGTCATCTTGCAGTGCTGAGTCTGTTCTGGGGCGTAGCGATAATGATTATCGGTCTCGGGATGCAGGTCAAAGTGCTGGCGCTGGCACCGGACGCGACCGACGTGGCAATGTCACTTTTTTCCGGGATATTCAATATTGGTATTGGCGCAGGAGCCCTGCTCGGCAATCAGATCAGCCTGCATCTTTCGATGTCAGCGATTGGGTATCTGGGCGCTATCCCGGCTCTGGCAGCGTTGATTTGGTCAATTTTGATTTTTCGAAAATGGCCTGTGGCGCTCGAAGAACAGCCGCATCGCGGATAGAAAAAAGGGTGGCTGAGCCACCCTTTTTATTAATGATAGGTCTTAATAATTTCCAGTACGCCGTTGATGATGAACTGCACGCCCATACAGACCAGCAGGAAGCCCATCAGACGGGAGATCGCCTCTATACCGCCCTTGCCTACCCAGCGCATGATTGCGCCAGAGCTGCGCAGGCTGCCCCATAAGATAACGCCAATGAGGGCGAAGATGAGTGGGGGCGCAACCAACACCACCCACGCAGAGAACGTTGATCCATCACGCACCGTTGAGGACGAGCTGATGATCATCGCAATCGTCCCCGGCCCCGCCGTACTCGGCATCGCCAGTGGCACAAACGCGATATTCGCGGAAGGTTCATCTTCCAGCTCTTCTGATTTGCTTTTGGCTTCAGGCGACTCATGCACTTTATGCGCCGGGAACAGCATCCTGAATCCGATAAAAGCAACGATCAAACCACCGGCGATACGCAGACCCGGAATAGAAATGCCGAAGGTGTTCATTACTACCTGGCCTGCGTAATAGGCCACCATCATGATCGCGAACACGTAAACCGATGCCATCAATGACTGATGGTTACGTTCGGCGCTGTTCATATTGCCCGCCAGACCTAAAAACAGTGCCACGGTCGTTAACGGGTTCGCCAGCGGCAACAACACCACCAGCCCAAGTCCAATTGCTTTAAAAAGTTCCACCATAGCCTGTCGCCGTCCTTATCCTTAATCAACGCCCTAATTATACGGTGAAACAGGGCAATTGAGCCATGAAGACGATGTAAGCACTATTTTCCACCGCGTAACTATAACTAAGCGTTATGTTTATGATTTAAAACAGACTCAAAAAAGTTCATTAATCGTTTTAGCAAAACGTGGCATCCGCGAATACATTCAGTTGACTTATACTTGCCTGAGCAATAATATCTGCCGTGACTAAACTACTTGCCAGGGCAACCATTGTGAAAAGCACCAGTGATCTCTTCAATGAAATTATTCCACTGGGTCGACTGATTCACATGGTAAACCAGAAAAAAGACCGTCTGCTCAACGACTATTTGTCCCCGATGGATATCACTGCCACGCAATTCAAAGTGCTGTGCTCCATTCGCTGCGAAGTCTGCATTACCCCTGTTGAGCTTAAAAAGGTGCTTTCTGTCGATCTTGGCGCGCTCACGCGTATGCTCGATCGTCTTGTCTGCAAAGGATGGATTGAAAGACGACCTAACCCAAATGACAAGCGTGGCGTACTGGTGCAACTCACCAGCGACGGTGCAGCCATGTGTGAAAAATGTCATGAGCTAGTAGGACTTACACTGCATCAGGAACTAACAAAAAACTTAACGGCGGATGAAGTCGTCACACTTGAGCATTTGCTTAAGAAAATCCTGCCGTAAACAGAAAGAGGTATGACGATGTCCAGACGCAATAATGACGCCATCACTATTCATAGCATTTTGGGCTGGATCGAGGATAACCTGGAATCACCCCTCTCTCTTGAGAAGGTGTCTGAACGTTCAGGTTATTCCAAATGGCACCTGCAACGGATGTTTAAAAAAGAGACCGGTCATTCATTAGGTCAATACATCCGCAGCCGTAAGCTGACCGAAATCGCTCAGAAGCTGAAAGAAAGTAATGAACCGATCCTGTATCTGGCGGAGCGTTACGGGTTTGAATCGCAACAGACCCTGACCCGCACGTTCAAAAACTATTTCGACGTGCCGCCGCATAAGTATCGAATCACCAGCATGCACGGCGAATCCCGATACTTGCTACCCCTTACCCATTGCCATTGCTAATCGCCTGAATTAAGACGTAACCGAGGAACTCATGAAATTCACCGCCTCCGCCGCCCTCACCTTACTGGTGCTGGTCTCCGGCCAGACTTTTGCGGAGCAAACGCCCAATGCCGCACAGCAGAGCAATCGCAACGCGATGGTTCTGCCGACCGCAAACGAACAATCGCCTTATGATTTTAATCACATGGGTGCGGGAAGCGACAAATCCGACGAATTAGGCGTGCCGTATTACAATCAGCACGGCTTCTGATTCGTTTTGCCCCGCGTGATGCGGGGCTTTTTTCAGCCTCGAATACGTGTCGTCCTACGTACCCGCAGACCAAAAACGTTGATGTACAATCCGGCCATGACCAGTACCGCTCCCACAAGCTGTAATGCCGTCAGTTCCTCTCCCAGCAATACTGCCGCACTGGCGATACCGACCACCGGAACCAGCAGCGATAACGGCGCAACTCTCCAGGTTTCATATCTCCCCAGCAGCGATCCCCAGATACCATAGCCTACGATAGTGGCGACAAAGGCCAGATAGACCAGCGATAAGATCGTCGTCAGGTCAATCTCGACAAGGCTTTTGAGCATTAATGTCGGACCGTCCAGCAGGAAAGAGGCAACCATAAACGGCACCACCGGAATTAGCGCACTCCAGACCACCAGCGACATCACCGCCGGGCGCGCCTCATGCTGCATAATGAGCTTGTTGAAGATATTACCGCAGGCCCAACTGAGACCTGCTGCCAGCGTCAGCATAAAGCCCAGCAACGCGACATGTTGGCCGTTCAGACTGGCCTCAACCAGCACCATCACGCCAAACACCGCCAGCGTTATCCCTGCCAGCTGTTTCCCCTGCAAGCGCTCGTGAAACACAAACGCACCGAGAATAATCGTAAAGAAGGCCTGCGCCTGAAGAACCAGCGATGCCAGACCTGCTGGCATACCGAACTTGATCGCACAAAACAAAAAGGCGAATTGCCCAAAGCTAATCGTCAAACCGTAACCGAGCAGCAGGCGAAGCGGGATTTTCGGGCGAGCGACAAAAAACAACGCCGGAAACGCCACCAGCAAAAAACGCAGACCCGCCAACATCAGCGGAGGCATATTGTGTAACCCCACTTTGATAACCACAAAATTCAGTCCCCACACCACGACGACCAGCAACGCCAGTAGCCCGTCTTTACGCGTCATATCCTGCCCCTGATTATTAAATTTTTGTTAACGATTCAAGGTAACGAAAAAATCACGTGAGGAAAAGGTCATTCATTTTTGGCAGTCAAGCGAAGCACTTACGGATAAATTAGGTGCTATACAAGCCTCTTATAGCGTGGTAATCCTGATAAGACACAACAAAAAATCATAAGCACATGTCGGACAGGAATATGAAATCATCTCTCAGGCGCTCAACCGCAGCGCTGTTGGCATCGTCATTGTTATTAACAATTGGTCGCGGCGCGACTCTACCGTTTATGACCATTTATCTCACCCGCGTGTATAACATGAGCGTTGAGAATATTGGTTATGCCCTGACGGTGGCGTTAACCATTGGCGTCGTCTTCAGTATGGGATTTGGCATTCTGGCCGATAAGTTCGATAAAAAGCGCTACATGCTCATCTCGATTCTGGCCTTTATTGCCGGATTTATTGCGATTCCGCTGGTCGATAACGTTACGCTGGTGGTGATATTTTTTGCCCTCATCAACTGCGCGTATTCGGTGTTTTCAACCGTCCTGAAAGCCTGGTTTTCCGACGTTCTGACTCCTTCGGATAAAGCGCGGGTATTCTCCCTTAACTACAGCTTCCTTAACATTGGCTGGACGATTGGCCCACCGATTGGCACCCTGTTGGTGATGTACAGCCTGCAACTGCCGTTCTGGCTTGCAGCCTTCTGCGCCGCACTGCCGTTGGTCTTTATTCAGCTTTATGTGCAAAAAGGGCTGGCAGTTGACGCCGAAAATGCGCCAGTACCGTGGCAACCTTCGGTGCTGCTGCGCGACAAAGCTTTATTCTGGTACACCCTTTCCGGTTTACTTGCCTCGTACGTGGGCGGCTCGTTTGCCAGCTGTATTTCTCAGTACGTGCTGGCGGCAGACTACGACAGTGATTTTGCTCAGAACGTGGTTGCCGTTGTGCTGCCCGTCAATGCCGCCGTTGTGGTTTCGCTGCAATATATGATTGGACGTAGGATTTCGACCAAAAATATCCGCCCGCTAATGGCGCTAGGAACGCTGTTCTTTTTACTGGGATTAGGAGGCTTTATGTTCTCCGGCAACAACCTCGTTTATTGGGGAGTGGCTTCGGCGGTATTTACCATCGGAGAAATCATCTACGCGCCGGGTGAATACATGCTGATTGATAACATCGCGCCCCCGGGGATGAAGGCGAGTTATTTCTCTGCCCAGGCGCTGGGCTGGCTCGGTGCCGCCGCAAACCCAATGATCACCGGTATCATCCTCACCCATCTCCCGCACTGGTCATTGTTTGCCATCATGATGGCGGCAATCGTCGTGGCCTGGCTGATGATTTTACGCGGAATGAGTGTGAAAGCGTGGCAGGATGAACCGAAAACGGCGTAACAACATGGCCGGGCGGGATCGCCCGGCAATAAAATGCTTAAAGCTTAGTGGTGCAGCATTTCCTCAACAACCTGATCTTTATACATCTCGTTAGGGTAATAGGTTGGCCAGTTATCCATCTCTTTCAGCAAGGCTTCATGAGACGTGTTACCCATAAAAATGTGGAAATGGGCAGACTGTTTTGGACCGATGGTGTGATCGCTAAACTGGACAAATTTGGGTGCGTGGGACGTCGCGTCTTTACACTCAAACAAATAGCGCACGCCCTTCTTCCCTGATTCATAGGTCAGAATTTTATAGCCGCTGTAGTCATAGCGGCAGCTTTCAACCGTTTTACCGGTATGGAACTCCATCACGTTATTTTCGATACCAATCGTCTCGACGTCAGTGGCATAACCTTTGCGGTAATAGGCTTTCACCTCGTCGAAGGATTTGCTTTTATCCGTTGCGGCTTTCTTCTTAAAGACCGGATCCAACGCGCCGTCGATTAAGAAAGGATAAACCGATTGCCAGACGCCGTCCCAGTCGGACAGTTTTCTGTCCTTAACGTCTTTATCTTCAAACACACCGTTCGCTGCTTTTTGCTCAGCCTCGGTCATTTGATGGCCGTGTGAATGAGCAAACAGCTGGCCGCTGACCAGCAGCGCCCCCAGAGTCATTGCAAATTGTCCAATATGTGCAGCCAAGGTAACATCCTCACTCCGTTATATGAGAATGATGATGTTATAGTATAACATTTCAAATCGCAACGAGTCCGCGAACCCCTTCTTGCTCCATGTGCTCGCCACGCCCACGCTGAATAATGCTCCCGCGCGACATCAGCAGATAGTTATCCGCCAGCTCAGCTGCAAAATCATAAAATTGCTCCACCAGCAAAATGGCCATGTCGCCACGGTTTGCCAGGTGACGTATCACCACGCCGATCTCTTTGATCACCGAAGGCTGAATACCTTCCGTCGGCTCGTCCAGAATCAACAGCTGCGGTCGACTCGCCAGCGCGCGCCCTATCGCCAGCTGTTGCTGCTGCCCGCCAGAAAGATCGCCTCCGCGGCGGTGCTTCATCTCTTTGAGTACCGGAAACAGCTGCCAGATATCATCCGGCACGTTTTTAGCATCCCTGGCCGGAAAGCGCGAGAGACCCAGCAGCAGGTTTTCTTCCACGGTTAAACGCGGAAAAATCTCGCGTCCTTGTGGCACATAGGCTACACCCGATTGCACACGATGATGCGGCTTTGCATGAGTGATCTTTTTCCCTTGCCAGACGATTTCTCCGCTACGCGCGGGAATTAATCCCATCAAACATTTCAGCAGGGTCGTTTTGCCCACCCCATTACGCCCAAGCAAACAGGTCACTTCGCCACCCGGTGCGTCAAAACTCACACCACGCAGAATATGGCTCCCGCCGTAATACTGATTCAGTTCGTTAACCTGTAACATCTGCGCTCCTTAGCGTCCGAGATAGACTTCGATAACCTGCTCATTGGCCTGCACTTCCCGTAGCGATCCTTCAGCCAGAACGCGCCCCTGATGCAGCACGGTGACATGGTCAGCGATACTTTCCACAAAGCCCATGTCATGCTCGACCACCATCAGCGAGTGTTTACCCGCCAGAGTGCGAAAAAGCTCCGCTGAGTATTCTGTTTCTGCGTCCGTCATTCCTGCGGCGGGTTCATCAAGCAGCAGCAGATGCGGGTCCTGCACCAGCAGCATGCCAATCTCCAGAAACTGCTTTTGCCCGTGCGACAGCAAACCGGCAAAACGATCCTGCTCACCGTTCAGGCGCAGCAGCGTCAGCATTTCATTGATACGATCGTTTTGGTCTGACGTCAGACGCGCGCGTAAGCTGGCCCATACGGATTTGTCGCCTTTCATCGCAAGCTCAAGGTTTTCCCATACGGTTAATGCTTCAAAGACGGTGGGTTTCTGGAACTTACGCCCAATACCCTGGCGGGCAATCGCCGCAGGATCCAGCCCGGTCAGATCGATGGACTGATCGTAAATGGCCCTTCCACTTTGGGGGCGGGTTTTACCGGTGATCACGTCCATCAGCGTCGTTTTCCCGGCGCCGTTAGGACCAATAACACAGCGTAATTCTCCCACGCCGATGTTCAGTGAGAGATCGGTTAACGCCTGAAAACCATCGAAATTGACGTTTATCGCCTCAAGCTGGAGCACCGGGTCGGTTTGTTCGCGAAAGCGATCTCCGGGAAGCTGACGGGTAAACAATCCTTCTGCTGGCTGCATTATTTCTCCCCTTTACGGAACAGGCCGTAGACGCCGCGCGGTAAAAAGAGCGTGACGGCAATAAATATCATCCCCAAAAACAGCTGCCAGTATTCCGGCATCGCCACGGTAAAATAGCTTTTGGCCCCGTTCACCAACGCCGCACCGATAACCGGACCGACTAAGGTCCCGCGTCCACCCAACGCCACCCAGATTGCGGCTTCAATCGAGTTCGTCGGCGACATTTCGCCAGGGTTAATAATCCCAACCTGTGGGACATACAACGCTCCCGCCAGCCCGCACAGCACCGCTGAAAGCGTCCAGACCAGCAGCTTGAAGCCGCGCGGATCGTACCCGCAGAAGGTTAAGCGGTTT
The DNA here is from genome assembly GCA_022649305.1 of Enterobacter sp. Classification (GTDB taxonomy): domain Bacteria; phylum Pseudomonadota; class Gammaproteobacteria; order Enterobacterales; family Enterobacteriaceae; genus Enterobacter. The sequence goes on along the minus strand of JALCNW010000006.1, from coordinate 51,683 downwards.
TCCGCGTCTCGCACGGCGGTCAAAATACGGCCAAACTTACTTCTGGCAAGCCAGAACCCGACGGCTAACGACGAGACCAGTAGTGCTACGGTTGCCAGAAATAGCGCAATGCGTGTACCGGTGGACGTCACTGAAAAGCCGAGCAGCGTGGTAAAGCCGGTAAAACCATTATTGCCGCCAAACCCGGTCTCGTTACGAAAGAACAGCAGCATCCCGGCATAGGTCAGTGCCTGGGTCATGATCGAAAAGTAGACGCCTTTTATCTTCGAGCGAAACGCAAACCACCCGAAGACCAGCGCCAGCAGGCCCGGGATCATGACAATCAACACCAATGCCCAGGCAAAATGCTGCGTCCCCCACCAGAACCAGGGCAGTTCTTGCCAGGAAAGAAACGACATAAACGCCGGTAAGTTCTCTCCTGAAGCCTGACGCATCAGGTACATCCCCATTGCGTATCCGCCGAGCGCAAAGAAAATCCCGTGTCCCAGTGAGAGCATCCCCGCATACCCCCAGACCAAATCCAGCGCCACCGCGACGATGGCATAGCACAGGATTTTGCCGACAAGCGTCAACATCCAGGTGGAGAGTGCTAAGGGATGGCTGGCGGGTAAGAGTGCCAGGAACGGGAGTACCAGCAGGATTGCCAGTATTACGCTGCCCAGAACTTGGGTTGTACGCGGCGCTCGGCGCGCCATCGTTAAGGTCAGTGGCTGGCTCATCAGTCTGTCACCCTCCCTTTAAGCGCAAATAACCCCTGTGGACGTTTCTGAATAAACAGAATAATCGCCACCAGAATCACAATTTTGCCCAATACCGCGCCCATCTGCGGTTCAAGTATTTTATTGAAAATCCCAAGGCCAAATGCCGCTGCCACGCTGCCCGCAAGCTGTCCGACACCGCCCAGCACCACCACGAGGAAGGAGTCAATAATGTAACCTTGCCCCAGCTCTGGCCCGACGTTACCCAGTTGCGACAGCGCCACACCGCCTAATCCGGCAATACCCGACCCCAGACCAAACGCCAGCATATCGACACGCCCGGTGGGCACGCCGCAGCAGGCTGCCATGCTGCGGTTTTGCGTCACCGCCCGCACGTTTAGCCCCAGACGGGTTTTGTTGAGTATCAGCCAGGTAAAGAACAGCACCAGCAGCACAAAAACCAGCACCGCAATACGGTTCCACGGCAGGATAAGATTGGCGAACACCTGAACGCCTCCGGACAACCACGCCGGGTTAGCTACCTCAAGGTTTTGCGCCCCGAACGTCATGCGCACCAGCTGAATAATCATCAGGCTGATACCCCAGGTCGCCAATAGCGTTTCCAGCGGTCGACCATACAGATGGCGGATCACGGTACGTTCCAGCACCATGCCCACGCCTGCCGTGACGAAAAACGCTACCGGCAGCGCGATAATCGGATAGAGCGCCAGCCACTGGGGCATAAACTGCGCCATCACCTGCTGGACCATCCAGGTGCAATAGGCCCCGAGCATCAGCATTTCGCCGTGTGCCATGTTAATCACACCCAGCAATCCGTAGGTGATCGCCAGACCAAGCGCCGCCAGTAGCAGTACCGATCCTAACGACAGCCCCATGAAAGCCTGTCCCAGCAGATCGCCGATCAGTAATCGATGTTGGATCATGCTCAGGCTGTCCAGGGCCGCCGCGCGAACCCGCGCATCGGGTTCGGATTGTGCCTGGGTATAGGGCATCAGCCGAGCCTGCGTTTCAGGGTCTGAGGAGTGGCCTAATAATTCGACGGCCTGTAGACGAACCTCTGGCTGCGGGCTGGCAAGTAACAGGTTCGCCAGCGCGGCTTCCAGTAACGGGCGTACGCTGTCGTCTTTCTCCGCGACAAGGCGTTGCTGTAGCAGACTCAGCATTTCAGGGGTGGCGTCACGCTGAAGTAACGTTGCCGCCGCACGCCTGTCGGTGACACTGTCACTCATAAGCTGATGCGTCGCCAGTGCGGTAGAAGAGAGAACCCGCAGGCGGTTCGTCAATCGAACGGCTTTCGGCTCGCCCTGCGCCTGAACGTTTTCGCCCAGGGCTACCATGGTGTCATTAAGACGGGTAAACGCGTGTTTTTGCGTATCGACGAACAGGTTTTCCTTTTGCAGCGCTTTCAGCAGCGGTAAACGTTCTGGGTTTGGGCTAACGGCCCATTGCTCCAACAGCGACACCTGCTGGCTACGATTTGCTGCGACAAAGGCATCTGCATCCGACGCCTGCGCCATCCCTGGCAGCAGACCGGCAAGCCATACCATTGCGACAATGATTCGCATCATATTCATGGCTTTTCTCCGTGACGACAAAGTCTTAGTTACCGGCGGTTTTCATCGGTTCTTCAGATTTCTTATCGTTACCCGCAATGAATGGGCTCCAGGGTTGAGCACGCACCGGCTTATCGGTTTGCCATACCACGTTGAACTGGCCGTCACCTTCGATTTCACCAATCATCACCGGTTTATGCAGATGGTGATTGGTGGCATCCATGGTCAACGTAAAGCCCGACGGCGCTTTGAAGGTTTGTCCTGCCATCGCTGCACGAACTTTGTCTACGTCGGTTGTCCCGGCTTTTTCTACCGCCTGCGCCCACATGTGAATGCCGACATAGGTGGCTTCCATCGGATCGTTAGTCACGACGCTGTCTGCGTTAGGCAACTTATGCGCTTTCGCGTAGGCTTTATAGGCCGCAACAAAGGTTTCGTTAGTCGGATTATCAACCGATTCAAAGTAGTTCCACGCCGCGAGGTTACCCACCAGCGGTTTAGTATCAATACCGCGCAGCTCTTCTTCGCCCACTGAGAATGCCACGACCGGAACATCCGTCGCCTTCACGCCCTGGTTTGCCAGTTCTTTATAGAACGGTACGTTAGAATCGCCGTTGATGGTCGAGACCACCGCCGTTTTGCCCCCTGCTGAGAACTTCTTAATATTGGCAACAATGGTCTGATAATCGCTGTGGCCGAACGGGGTATAGACTTCTTCGATATCTTTATCCTGCACGCCCTTCGAGTGCAGGAAAGCACGCAGAATTTTGTTGGTCGTACGCGGGTACACGTAATCGGTACCCAGCAGGAAGAAGCGCTTCGCGCTGCCGCCGTCTTCGCCCATCAGGTATTCCACTGCCGGGATCGCCTGCTGGTTTGGCGCGGCACCGGTGTAAAAGACATTCGGCGACATCTCTTCGCCTTCATATTGCACCGGATAGAACAGCAGACCATTCAGCTCTTCAAATACCGGGAGCACCGATTTACGCGAAACGGACGTCCAGCAGCCAAAGACGACCGCTACTTTATCCTGACTCAATAGTTGGCGGGCTTTCTCGGCAAACAGCGGCCAGTTGGAGGCGGGATCGACGACCACGGGTTCAAGTTTCTTCCCCAGTACGCCGCCTTTGGCATTGATCTCATCAATCGTCATCAACGCCACATCCTTCAATGGCGTTTCAGAAATAGCCATCGTGCCGGAGAGCGAATGCATAATGCCAATTTTGATCGTATCGGCGGCCTGCACGCCAAAACTCATTCCCATAGCCACAACGGAAGCAGACAGTGCAAAGGCCTTAATTAAGGTACGACGGTGCATATTTTCACTCCTGAAAAGAAAGCTGTGCGAAGACGTCCGGTACGGCAAGGACGCAAAAAAACGTGCCAGTTTCACAAGAGCAAAAAGAGTGCCAGATTGCAGAATGGTGATAATTCAGGGGACGAATTGCGGACTTACGAGGGAAACGACTCAAGATGGCACAGCGCTGCATTATTTGAGTGCAACGCTGTGCGCGATTTGTTACCAGACTTCTTCAGCGATTTTTGTTACCAGGCGCACTTTGTCCCACTGCTGGGTTTCGCTCAGGCTATTCCCCTCCTCGGTAGAGGCAAAGCCGCACTGCGGGCTCAGGCAGATTTGGTCTTTGGCGACATACTGGGCGGCTTCTTGCAGGCGAGCTTTCACGCCCTCGGGATTTTCCAGCTCACCATTTTTGGTGGTGATCAACCCCAGAACGACCTGCTGTTTGCCAGGACGCACAAAGCGAAGCGGCGCAAAATCACCGCTGCGATCGTTATCGTATTCCAGGAAGAATGCATCGACGTTGACCGTCCCGAACAGGACTTCTGCAACCGGCTCATAGCCACCTTCAGAGATCCAGGTGGAGCGGAAATTACCACGACAGACATGCAGACCGATGGTCAGATCGTCTGGCTTACCCTCCAGCGCTTTATTCAGCACGCGGGCATAAATACGCGCCAGCTCATCGGCATCGTCCCCGCGCTCGCTGATTTGGCGGCGTTGGTCATCGGAGCATAAATAAGCCCAGACCGTGTCATCCAGTTGCAGATAACGGCAACCCGCTTCGTAGAAAGCATGGATTGCATCACGCCAGGTCGTGGCCAGATCGTCAAAGTAGGCATCTAGCCTTGGATAAACGGTCGCATCGATATCTTTGCGCCCACCACGGAAATGCAGCACGCTTGGGCTTGGAATGGTCATCTTCGGCTGTGCATCGCCACTGATGCTTTTCAGATAACGAAAATCTTCCAGCATCGGGTGGTCACCAAATCCCAGTTTGCCCGTCACGCGCACGCCGTGGGCTTTGGTTTGCACGCCATTGAACTGGATACCCTGGTTCGAGTCATAGCGCTCAACACCCTGCAAACCATCAAAGAAATCGAAATGCCACCAGGCGCGGCGAAACTCGCCGTCGGTTACAACATGCAGCCCACACGCACACTGCTGCTCAACCACATGGCGAATAGCCTCGTTTTCGACTGCCCGTAGTTGCCCGGCGTCAATTTCACCGCTGGCGAATTTGAGTCGCGCCTGTTTGATAGCATCAGGACGTAAAAAGCTACCTACCACATCGGCACGGTACGGGGCGTGTTGTCGTTGCATGACTCTCTCCTTATCTGTTGGCAGATAATTGCCAACAGTGATAATTCATTTGTTGAACATTCAGACTTCTGGATGTCTATATGTCCAAAATATGTCATATCCACCGTATGGCGACAAACGAGAAAAATTCACAGGTGTTGAAATTTATTCATCTTGCCCGCTTAAAAGCGTAAACACGCTATTTCAATGCGGGTTTACCCGTAACCAGGCAAATTTCAGGCAAAAAAAACCGCCATATTATGGCGGTAAATGCTTGCATGGATAGATTTGTATTTTGGTATCTACGTTCGCGACATCAAATGTCACGATGCGGATCGCAATAAACCTAACATCTGCAATATCAACAAACGTTAAACGAACCGCTTACCGTTTGTCTTGTGTTCTCAGGACTGGCTTACCGTTGCGGTGGTGTTAACTTGCAAATATCGCATTAGACCCTGTTCGGCACTTTGTTTTGCGTTATCGTTAACCGCTTCAAGATAGAATGAGCGCGAAACCGCGTAGGGTGCTTTATCTGCAGGGGCGACGGTGAATTCGAAGCTCTTGCCCTTCTCTGCATTGAGGCACTGAAGCCCCCAGCGAGCATCATTGATCTTTGTGCTCGTACAGGAAATGCGTCCGTAGTCACTGGTCAAATAAGATCCTACGCGCGTTTCAGCGGCCTGGAGATATTCGGGTTTATCATTGTAAGAGGCGTAACTCACACAAGCTGTCGCTGCTGCTGCGATGCCCAGAATTGCAATGGGTAATACTTTTTTCATTTACTCGACCAGGTCCATAGCCAAAAAAGACATTATATCGGAATTTTCTGTAATACCTAGACAAACCCCCTTACCAAATTTGGCAGTAATGGCTCCAGACACGCCAAATAACGTGTCAGGTTAAGGACTTGATAAAACGCTCTTTGTTACAGCTTTATATTTTCTCGCGAAAATTTAGGAAAAAACTTAGGTCACATTTCATTTCACACAGCAGAAACTGACAAACTCTTTGCGCTATTTTTAATATTTGAATAATAACCCTACGCAATTACCAGCATTATTGCTGCAAATGAATCCTGCGAGTGAATCTGATGGTAAAGAAAGGGTTGTCAGTCATCCTGCTGATCTGCGCGATGTTTTCAGGTCAGTTGATGGCAGGACATAAAGGGCATGAATTTTTGTGGGTCAAGAACGTCGACCATCAGCTTCGTCATGAAGCCGACAGCGACGAAATAAGATGTGTTGCAGAGGATTCAGCAGATGGTTTGCGCGAGCACCATTACTGGCAAAAATCGCGCAAACCCGAGACGCATTTTCTTTAGTTAAGCGCCCTTACGTTTCGGTAAGGTCTTCATCAACTCTTCCGGACTCACCGATGCCACGACGCTACCCGGCTGTGGCATTTTAAAGATATGGTTTTTCATCTTGCCGATGACATGCATTTCGCACGGTCGGCAGTCAAATTTCAGCGTCAGCACTTCATCACCATTCACCAGTTGCATCGGCGTGGCTTTCCAGCTTTTGATGCTGCCTTTAGCCTGTTTCGGGCACAGGTTGAAGGCGAAGCGCAGACAGTGCTTGGTGATCATCACCGGCACATCGCCCTTCTCTTCATGCGCTTCATACGCGGCGTCAATCAATTGCACGCCATAACGATGATAGAACTCACGCGCTTTGTGGTTGTAGACGTTTGCCAGGAACGACAGATGTGAATCCGGGTAAACCGGTGCAGGGACGGAAACCGGCTTGCGACTGCCGCGCGGGTAGTTTGTCAAACGCGCCTCATCAAGCATCTCGGCGGTTTCACGGCGGAACTGGTTCAGCAGGCTATTCGGTACAAACAGCGCATCGGGCAGGTTAACCTGAATATCGCGCGCGTAGTAAATCGTCTGCCCGAGTTTTGCGACACCGTCCTTCAGATTATTCAGGGCTTTTTCTGCGTGGTTGGCCACTTCAAAATGCCCGTCCAGCGTGTGAGTCACGCTCACACCCTCTTCACTGGTCATCGTCAGAATCAGTTGTTCTTCCCAACCGCCCAGCTCGATATCGACCGCAATACGACGCTCACTGGATGTTTTCAGCAACGCCTGCTGCCAGTTATGGTCGAGGTTACGGTTAAGCGCTGCGTTCGGGCGAGCTTTGTACAGATCGGCCGGCATTTCGTTCGGCCAGATGCGATAACGGTTTTCCGCGATTTTCTCGACGGTGTTGGCACGAAATCCTACCACTTCGCGTTTGATCATCACGTTCAGGCCATCGCCGTTAGCCAGCGTTTCGGTCACGTTGACATCCAGGTGGTCTTTATACACCTTGAGCACTTCGCCCACCGGCAACCCGATAAATTTCGGTGAATCAAACGCGCCAATATCCTCTTTACGCGCATTCACGAAATAATCCGTGCTGCCGCGGTGAAAGGTTTTGTCCGTCGACGGGATAAAGAAGTGCTCAGTCCGCCCCGCAGAAGCGCGAGCCAGATTGCCGCGATCGTCAATAATCGCATCCAGCATCTGACGGTAGTGCGCCGTGATATTTTTCACGTAGCTCATGTCTTTGTAGCGCCCTTCAATTTTGAAGGAGCGTACGCCCGCGTCGATAAGCGCCGCCAGGTTTGCAGTCTGGTCGTTATCTTTCATCGACAGCAGGTGTTTTTCAAATGCCACTACGCGCCCCTGATCGTCCTTCAGGGTATACGGCAGACGGCAGGCCTGGGAGCAGTCGCCGCGGTTGGCGCTGCGCCCGGTTTGCGCGTGGGAAATATTACATTGCCCGGAATAGGCCACGCACAGCGCACCGTGAATAAAGAACTCAATATTCGCGTCGGTGGACTGGTGAATATCACGGATCTGGTTCAGGTTCAGCTCGCGCGCCAGCACGATTTGGGTGAAGCCCACATCAGAAAGAAACTTCGCTTTCTCGACGGTACGGATATCGCACTGGGTACTGGCATGCAGTTCAATAGGGGGGATATCCAGCTCCAGAACCCCCATATCCTGCACAATGAGCGCATCCACACCCGTCTGATAGAGATCGGTAATTAAGCGCTGCGCAGGTTCCAGTTCATCATCATGAAGGATCGTGTTAAGGGTCACGAACACCTTCGCGCCAAAACGGTGGGCGAAAGGCACCAGCTCGGCGATATCGCGCAGGCTGTTGCTGGCATTGTGGCGAGCACCAAAACCAGGGCCACCGATGTAGACCGCATCGGCGCCGTGAAGAATCGCTTCACGAGCAATGGAGGCATCGCGGGCCGGGCTTAACAGTTCAAGATGATGGGATTGCAGGCGCATACGTCGTCGTTATCCGTTAGGGTCAAAATGGCGGCTATTGTAGTCAGAAGTCTACGGCAACGGAACCGTTTTGCGTACCTTTAGCCGGGATAATGTATGAGTGAATGAAAGTGTACCGGTTGGCCGCTGCTGTTGCGGTAAGCGTGACTTTTATCACCCGCGAAACGAACGCCTGAATCGGCCAAAATAGTGCGCCAGACGCCCTCTATACGCATCTCCAGCTCACCGCTAATCACGACCACATGTTCAATCACGCCCGCTTCGTGCGGCGTCGATTCACTGAGCGCCCCCGGGGCCAGGGTAATCGAGAAATGATCGAATTTGAGCGTGTCATCCCACGGGAATAAGGGTTTCACTACCATAGACTGCTGTTGCGGATCGAAGATAGCCTGCGCTTGCTCCTCCGGCGTGATGAACGCCGAGAAAGGCACGTTCAGCCCGGTGGCAATTTTCCACAGAGTGGAGACCGTCGGGCTGGACTCATTGCGCTCGATTTGCCCCAGCATCGCCTTTGACACGCCCGTCTCTTCTGCCAGCTTCGACAAACTCCAGCCTCGCGCCTGTCGATGCGTTTTCAGTGTTAATGCAAGATGTTGAGTGATATTCATTGATTCTCCCATGGCGTGGAGTGTACCACTTGTACGCTATAGCGCACAGTGCTACATTGCCGCGAGCGCTATAACGCACAACGGAGATAATATGCGCATTTCAACTCAACTTTTTCCTGCGGTACTCGCCGGATTTGTGGCCGTGCTGGTGGGTTACGCCAGCTCAGCGGCCTTGATATGGCAGGCTGCCGCAGCCGCAGGAGCCAATGCACAACAAATTGCAGGCTGGATGACCGCGCTCGGTATCGGTATGGGGGTGAGTACGCTTGCGTTGTCAGTCTGGTATAAAGCCCCTATTTTAACAGCATGGTCAACGCCCGGCGCGGCCTTGCTCGCCACCAGCTTGCAGGGCATTTCGCTGGCAGAAACCGTGGGTGTTTTTATTTTTGCTAACGCACTGATACTGCTCTGCGGCCTGACCGGTCTGTTCGCCCGTCTCATGAAAATCATCCCCCATACGCTGGCGGCAGCGATGCTGGCAGGCGTGCTGTTACGCTTTGGATTGCAGGCTTTCAGTAATCTTGAGGGGCATTTTCTGCTGTGCGGGAGCATGCTGCTGGCGTGGCTTATCACTAAAGCCTTCGCGCCGCGCTATGCCATTGTCGTTACGCTAGTGGTTGGCGGTATTGCCGCCTGGGCTGGAGGTGACGTTGTCACCGAAAATCTTCATGTTGCCGTAGTGATGCCGCAGTGGATCTCGCCCACATTTAGCTTCACCACGCTTATCAGCGTCGGTCTCCCTTTCTTCCTGGTCACCATGGCATCGCAAAACGCGCCGGGATTTGCCACCATGAAGGCCTCGGGTTATCCGATTGCCGTTTCACCGTTAATGATTTTTACCGGAGCCCTAGCCCTGCTATTTTCTCCGTTTGGGGTGTACTCCATTTGTATTGCCGCCATTACCGCTGCCATTTGTCAAAGCCCGGATGCGCACCCAAACGCCGATAAACGCTGGATTGCCGCTGCCGCAGCGGGCGTGTTTTATCTGCTCGCCGGAGTTTTTGGCGGTTCGATTACCGCGCTGATGGCATCGCTCCCCTTAAGCTGGATCCAAACGCTCGCCGGACTGGCATTACTTGGGACGATCGGAGGAAGTTTGTCTCAGGCGCTACATCATGAAACTGAGCGGGATGCCGCAGTGGTTACGTTTCTGGTCACCGCCAGCGGCGTGACGCTTGCAGGCGTGGGTTCCGCATTCTGGGGGCTTATTGCAGGCGGCATATGCTACGCCATGTTCTCACGCTTTCGCCGTGCGTAGCTGCGAGGGGGTAACACCGGTCGAGGATTTAAACCTGTTGCTGAAGTGACTGGCCGAGCTAAATCCACAGGCCAGCGCGATATCCGTCAAGGGCTCACGACCAAACTGAACCAGTGCTTTCGCCTTTTCCATGCGCTGCTGCATGACGTACTGATGCGGAGCCATATTCATCGACTGGCGGAACATGCGGGCGAAATGGTATTCGCTCAGTGAGGCTTGACCCGCCAGGTCGCAAAGCGTTAACGGCTGCGACAGATTGGCGTCGATATACGCCAGAATGTTGCGCAGCACAAACGGCGATAAACCGCCCGTCACGACCGGTAACTTCCACTGTACGTTGGAATAATTCTGGACAAGATGCGTCAGAAGCAGCGTGCTGGCGGTACTTAGCGTCAGTTGATTGGCCGACTGCTGCCAGTCGCAGCCCAGCAAAAACTGGCGGTAAAGCATGGCAATTTTCGCATCGCTGGCGAAGGTTTTTTCGTCCAGGACGATGGAGGCCGGGCTTTTGTCCCAAATCTTTTCACCGATCTCGCGTAAATGTTCATCGGTGCAGTACAGATGCACAAAGGACAAATCGTCACGAATATCCCAGGTCGACTCACTTTCTTGCGGCATCAGGCAAAAACGATCCGGCCCGCCGCCATTCTTCCAGCCGTTTGACGTTTTATGGTAGCTCTCATAGCCGTCCGCCACATACAGGCTCAGGGTATGGTGATTACTTTTGACCGTCACCGTGTCGTGCTTGTTGAACCACGCTGCCAGCTGAATGCCTGAATTAAGCGCGACCGTTTCCCGCAGCACGGCATTTTGTTGGCGGAGTTTTTCAAAGGTGTCGTAAGCGCGAGACATAACCGTTAAGGGATAATTAATCAGATCGTTAGTCTATGAAGAGTTGCATGCCGATACCAGCGCTGGTGAAACAAAAAAGCGCAAGATTATGCAAGTCGACAGCAAGACGATGAAAGCGCCGCGCGCCACGTCAGGCCACACTCCTCTTCTTTGAGGTGGAATAACGAGAACAAAATGAACGCACTGTTATACGGGCTGGTGGTGGTGATTTGGGGCACGACCTGGATTGCTATTTTCCTTCAACAGGGTTCCGTTGCGGCACCCGTATCGATCTTCTGGCGTTTTGCCGTCGCCAGCGCCACCATTATGCTGGTGCTACTGGCGCTAAAACGCCTGCGCAAACTGGCACTTCGCGATCATCTATTTTGTGTGGTCCAGGGCTGCTGCGTTTTTTGCTTTAACTTCTGGTGTTTTTACACTGCGGCATCCTGGATCAATACCGGTCTGGAGTCGGTGATTTTCTCGATGGCCGTGTTGTATAACGCCATTAATAGCTTCATGTTCTTCGGCCAGCGCCCACCCACTCGCTTTTGGACAGCCGCAGGGCTGGGTCTGCTGGGCATCATCACTCTTTTCTGGGACGATCTGCTTAACAGTGGCTGGCGTCCTGAATTGTTATGGGGTATTGGCCTATCGGCGCTGGGGACTTACGGGTTTTCGTTGGGGAACATGATTAGCCTGCGCCATCAGCGTAACGGGCTTGAAACCATGACCACCAACGCCTGGGCGATGCTGTACGGCACGCTGGTGATGGGTGCCATTGCGGTGATTCGCGGCGATAACTTTATGCCTGAATGGACGGTAAGCTACATTGGCGCACTGCTCTATCTGGCGCTGTTTGGGTCTGTCATTGCCTTTGGTGCTTACTTCACCCTGGTGGGACGCATCGGCGCAGGTAAAGCGGCTTACAGCACGCTACTGTTCCCGATCGTGGCGTTATCCATTTCGACGGTTTACGAAGGTTACGTCTGGCATATGAATGCCGTGATGGGGTTACTGCTTATTCTGACGGGGAATATGGTGATGTTTGCCAAACCCGAAACCTGGTTTAAACGGCTGCGCACGGCATAAGAACGTAAAGCGCCCGGCCTGCATAATGCAGGCCGGGTGAGGATTATTTCTGCGTTTTATTCACATCAAACATGGTGGCATCTGTCGCCATGTCATCGACCACTTTCTTCAGCGTCGCCACCGTCATTGGCGAGCTTTCATTGTTAAGCTCGGAACCTTCACCTTTGCGTACGACTTTGATAACAGGTTTACCCGTTGCAGCGTCGATCAACTCACCTTCGAAATAGAGATGGGTATCCATGGTACGGTGGCCTGATGCCATCTGCGTCCCGGCGATGACCAGTGCGACAGGAACGACTTCATAGAACTGCAAGCCTTCTTTTTTGGAGCTGACGCCAGTCACAGCGCCACGGAAGATCAAACTACGTGGCCCTGGGGTCGCCACAATCGGTTTTTTCTGCCCAATAGCGGCTTTCATTTTGGTGTTGGTATAAGCCAGCAGGTCATCAAGCAGCTTTTGACCAATCTGGGTGGTTGGTTTTGGTACCGGATAATAGGTAATTGGGTTGTAGACAATGCTGTCGTATTTTGCCGGGTCATATGACGGGTCAACCCAACGTAACGTCGGTTTACCCGTCGCTGAGGTGGTCTCCTGCAAGCCTGAATAATCTTTCAAAAAACCCGAGAATTGATCGGGCTGCGCCACTTTGGACGCGCAGCCTGCTAAAGCCAGCAAGCCAGAGAGCACTGCAACTTTAAAAAAAGCTTGAGTACGCATGATGGTATTCCATGTTATTTGCAGATATGCACTTGAAGTTATAGCAAAAGATTTGGGGGGCTGTTGTGACAAAAAATGAGGTAGCGAGCACAAATTGCAAAAAGACTGCCCGACAGCGGGCCAGGCAGTCTTTTATGGTTATTTAATATCCACTTGCCAGAATAAATGTTTACCAAACGGGTCAATTTCGTAACCGGTAACTTCTTTACGCACTGGCTCAAAAATAGTGGAGTGAGCAATCATCACTGCCGGCATTTGATCGTGCATCATTTGCTGCGCCTGTTTGTATAGCGCCGCACGTTTTTCATGATCGGTTATCGATTTCGCCTCGGCGATAAGATTATCAAAAGGCTTATAGCACCATTTTGCCGAATTCGAGCCACCGTTGGCCGACGTACAGGTAAACAGCGGGCCAAAGAAATTATCAGGATCGCCCGTTGCGGTAGTCCAGCCCATCAGAGCAGCCTGGTGTTCACCGCCCTTCACGCGCTTCAGATATTCGCCCCATTCATAGGTGACTATTTTCGTCTGTACGCCGATTTTTGCCCAGTCGGCCTGAATCATCTCGGCCATTCTTTTCGCATTCGGATTATACGGACGCTGCACCGGCATGGCCCATAGATCCACGGTTACGCCGTTGGCAAATCCCGCCTCTTTTAATAACGCCCTGGCTTTTTCAGGATCGTATTCATAGTCTTTCAGCTCGCTGTCCGCACTCCACACGCCGGGAGGCAGCAGGTTTTTAGCAGCGGTTCCTGTGCCATGGAACACCGCATCAATAATGGCCGGTTTGTTGATCGCCATGGCCAGCGCCTGACGAACTTTGACGTTATCCAGCGGCGGTTTTTGCGTATTAAACGCCAGGAAGCCGGTGTTCAGCCCTGCTTTACTCATCAGGTTAATATCTTTATTCGCCTTCATGCGCGGCAGTTCAGCCGGGTTCGGGAACGGCATCACCTGACACTCATTTTTCTCGACTTTGGCGTAGCGCACAGAGGCATCTGGCGTAATGCTGAACACCAGCCGATCGAGCTTAGACTTGCCCTGCCAGTATTCCGGGAACGCGGTGAACAGGATCCTCGAATCCTTTTGATACTGCGTCAGCGTAAAGGGTCCGGTGCCGATCGGGTCCATATCCACTTTTTCAGGCGTGCCTGCTTTTAGCATGGCATCGGCATATTCAGCGGACAGAATGGAGGCGAAATACCACGCCAGATCGGCGACAAACGGCGCTTCAGGATGCGCCAGCGTGAAGCGCACCGTATGGTCGTCTACTTTATCGATAGCGGTAATCAGGCTGCCAAACTCCAGGCTTTCGAAGTTGGAATAGCTGCCGTTTGACACGTTGTGATACGGATGATTGACATCCTTCTGGCGCATGAACGAGAAGACCACATCGTCAGCGTTAAAATCGCGCGTCGGTTTGTAGAACTTATTGCTCTGGAACTTAACGCCTTTTCGTAGGTGGAAGGTGTAAACCTTACCGTCTTTGCTGACGTCCCAGCTTTCCGCCAGGCTTGGCACCAGCTCGGTCGTTCCAGGTTTGAAATCGACCAGACGGTTATAAACGGGCACGGCGCTGGCATCCACGCTGGTGCCAGAGGTATACAACTGAGGATTGAAATTCTCCGGCGAACCTTCGGAGCAATACACCAGCGTTTTGGCCGCTACGGCGGAACTGACCGTCAGTGCGGCAAACGCCAGGGCTAAAGTGGTAAGTTTGCTATTCATCGCGTTTTCCTGTCTTTTTAATTCGACGGCTAATTAATTCTTTTGCCAATCCATAAATAACATTAAAGTGACATTGCAAACACCTGATAATACAAATAAAGAAGGAATCACTATGGCTTCAACACTCTCCAGTCAATTAACCCAACGCTTTTTTCGCTATCTTGCAATAACCAGCCAGAGCGATCCAAAGGTCAAAACGCTGCCCTCCACGCCGGGTCAACATGAGATGGCCAAAGAGTTAGCTAACGAGCTGAAATCACTGGGTTTAAGCGACATAGTGATCGACGAATTTGCCACCGTCACCGCTGTTAAAAAAGGGAATGTGCCTGACGCTCCACGTATTGGTTTTATTACCCATATTGATACGGTGGACGTGGGATTATCACCGGATATTCATCCGCAAATACTCACCTTTACCGGAGAAGATCTCTGTTTGAATAAAGAGAAAGCGATTTGGTTACGCATTAATGAGCACCCTGAAATTCTGGCTTACCCCAACGAAGAGATTATTTTTAGCGACGGAACCAGCGTATTAGGCGCAGATAATAAATCCGCCGTCACCGTGGTGATGACGGTGCTGGAAAACTTAACGGCAGAACATCAGCATGGCGATATTGTGGTCGCGTTTGTGCCAGACGAAGAGATTGGCCTGAACGGCGCGAAAGCGTTGGATCTGAAACGTTTCGACGTTGATTTTGCCTGGACTATCGACTGCTGTGAACTGGGTGAGATTGTCTATGAGAACTTCAATGCTGCCGCAGCAGAAATCCGCTTTACCGGCGTGACCGCCCATCCGATGTCGGCAAAAGGCGTGCTGGTGAATCCGCTGCTGATGGTGGTTGATTTTATGAGCCACTTCGATCGCCAGCAAACGCCTGAGTGTACCGAAGGGCGTGAGGGCTATATCTGGTTTAACGGTATTCAGGCGGGACAAAACGACGCCGTGCTAAAAGCCAACATTCGTGATTTCGACAAAGCGAATTTTGCCGCCCGTAAACAGCAGATTGCCGATGTCG
This sequence comes from Enterobacter sp., assembly GCA_022649305.1. Taxonomy (GTDB): domain Bacteria; phylum Pseudomonadota; class Gammaproteobacteria; order Enterobacterales; family Enterobacteriaceae; genus Enterobacter. Next base: position 36,266 of record JALCNW010000006.1, on the reverse strand, counting down.
CCAGCAAAATCGCCGCCCAGCATCCAACAGCAAAAGTCGAGCACCACATCGAGGATACCTACAGCAATATCAGCAACGCTATTGGCGAAGATCGCCGCGCAATTGACCTGATGTTTGAGGCGATGGAGTCACTCGGCATCACGCCCAAACCGACGCCAATGCGCGGGGGAACAGACGGTGCAGCGTTATCGGCAAAAGGTCTGCTGACCCCGAATTTCTTCACCGGCGCTCATAACTTCCATTCGAAGTTTGAGTTTTTACCGCTGTCGTCATTCGAGGCCTCCTACAACACCGCACTGCAAATTTGCCTGCTGGCCGCCCGTTAAGCGGGTTTGCGCGCCAGCATCGTGGCGAAGCGCAGTTTGATGCGATTACCGTTGGCGTCGGTGCGGTGTAACTCGCCGACGTCCTCGTTGTATTTCAGCAGTTCCCAACCGTCATAATAGCGGCTCAGTTCGCCGCTTTTAAACGCGAACGGGAAGCCAACGGTACACGGAAAATCGTCGGTATCCATTGCCGCCACAATCAGGTTGTAACCGCCAGGCCTGGTGCAACGCTGCATATTAGCGATCAGACCCGGAATCGTTTTTGCTTCCAGGAACATCATCACCACGGTGGAGAGAATAAAATCGTACTCCCCTTCAAAGCTCAGACTGTTCAAATCTTTAATATCGGCTTTTAAATTATCAATTCCTTCAGCCGCCTTGATACGTTCGATATTCTCGATACCCGCCGGGTTTTTATCCCACGCCGTCACGTCAAAGCCGTTGGCCGCGAGATACAGGCTGTTGCGACCGTTGCCGCAGCCCAGATCCAGCGTGTTGCCTGGTTTTACGATCCCGGCGCTGTAAACCACGTCAGAATGCGTTTGCGTCAGGCCATATTTCCCGGTGAAGTAATTTTCATCAAAGACAGTCATTCTTTTTCCTCAGTGTGCATAAGCGTGGCTTTATCTGAACGAACTAATAATTTTCCCTGCATCAGCAAAATAAACGTACGCGCCAGCAGGAGCGCGATGATGCCGTTAGTCAAAATGAACAACGGGAGCGCAATAGCATGAAAGAAGCCGGATGGACTGCTTTGCCCAAGATGTAGCCCCGTCGTCGCCAGGGCGGAAACACCGAACGAGAAGCTCCAGAAAGACGCATTAAAGGGTTGTGAGAGATACCATGGCATCAGGCGCAGCATAAACAGCAGTTGCAAAAGACCGTAGCCAAACAGCATTTTGGCAAAGGTATCCGCCTCCCCTCCGTTGACGCTGAACCAGGCGCTACAGGCGACCAGTGCGGGTGCAAGCTGAATCCCCAATGAGGTCCGTAACGCAGGAGCAAGCTCTCCGGCACTGCGCAAACGCTGAAGAATAACCGGCTCAAGGCTAAGCCATGAAAAGACGCCTGCGCCCAGAAAGACCAGCCCGGCATCATGAAAGCCGAGCGCACCGCAGGCCATCGCGCTGATAAAATTATTGGCAACCGTCGGAAGATACAAACCCGGCGTGGTAGCGGCTTCTGGATGTTTCCCCCGCCACAGCCCTGCGCTTTGCCAGGCGGCATATCCTAATTGAACCACCACGCCTACCGTGAATAACCCCAGCGAGACGGGCCTTAACCAGGGCACAAAACCAATCGCTACCAGCAGCGTGGTGGCCGGGAAAAGGCTCACAAAACTGCTCATCACCGGGTGGCGCATTTCTGCTAACACGCTGCGAGGAAAACGCACGGCGCGCGCGATCGTCGCAGTGCTTAACAAAAACCATATCAATACCGCCAGCGCGACCAACATCTCACCAGGCCAATGGGGGACCGGCCAAATGACGCTGGCATATCGCCAGGCGAAACCCATACCAATGGTGCCGAGCACCATACCAAAGTAGCCAAAGGGTAAGTTAAGAACTTGTTGGGAATTGTTGCTTTTATGCATTGATTTTAAATTATAAATAATATTTGAAATGCTAGTTTAAGGGGTTTCGAGAGCGGTTGCCAGTACTTCGAAAGTCGTAAAGTTTGCTACGGTTAGTGAAGACGACCCTCAGGAATAGTGTGATGAAAAAATACCGGCTCAGCGATGAAACCCGTATCTGGCATTGGCAAAATGGCGAGACCAAAACCGCCGTCACGCTGCGACAAATTATCGCCACCCGCGACTTCAACGATATCAGCGCCGGAACCAAAGGCGGATGGATCGACGACGAAAACGCGCTCGCCCACGACGGTCATTGTTGGATCTACGATGAAAATAGCGTGGTTTATGCAGGCGCGCGCGTTCGCGATAACGCGCGTATCACTCAACCCTGCATCATCGGACATGCCGCCTGCATCGGTGATAACAGCTGGGTCGATGCGTCACAGGTTAGTCATGGCGCAAAGCTTGGCGGTCACGTTACGGTGCAGCGCTCTGATGTGCGCGGGGTGTGCCATCTTTACGGCAATGCGCGCATTCTGCACGAGAGCCAAATCGTCGCTGCCACAGGCCTCACGCCGGATCACGAGCAGATCCTGATGATCTTCGATAACGCCACCGTCAGCCAGTCTCGCATCGTGCATCAGGCGCAGATATACGGTGATGCCATTGTGAATAATGCGTTTGTTGAACATCGAGCCGAGATATTCGATAACGCGTTGATCGAAGGTAATGAACTGAACAACGTCTGGATTTGCGACTGCGCAAAAGTCTACGGTAATGCCAGGCTGATTGCGGGCCGAGAAGAGGACGCCATTCCAACCCTACGCTACAGCTCACAGGTGGCGGAAAACGCAGTGGTGGAAGGTAACTGCGTCATTAAACATCATGTCCTGATTGGCGGCCAGGCGTGGCTGCGCGGGGGGCCCATCATGATTGACGATAAAGTGGTTATTCAGGGACGCGCCCGAATCAGCGGCGATGTGCTGATCGAACACCGGGTAGAGATCACCGACGATGCGGTCATTGAAGCGTTCGCCGGAGAAAACATTCATCTGCGCGGTGAAAAGGTGATAAACGGGCAGCAGCGTATTACCCGCACGCCACTGCTGGGGGCCATTTAAAACCTCTCCCCGTGCGGGGAGAGGAAGTTGCCATCAACGCATAATACGATCGTCAACGTATTGGCGTTTATCCGGCGCAGGCGGGAAATACTGATACAGCCAGGTTTCGCTGATAGCATCGCCCTGACAGCGCAGGAACATCCGCATATCCACCGGATCGGTGGAATCATCCGTCGGATACCAGTCAAACAAAATGCGGTATCCATCGAACGGTTCAACGTAGAGGATTTCGACCTGCCGCGCTTCGCCGTTGGAGAGCGTAATCACCGGTTCGATACCTTTTGGTGCCGCGGCTTTGAGATCACCGCCCACGAAGTCGACGGCGAAGCGACGCGCCCAGGTTTTTGGGTAATTTTCGCCTGGTGCCCAGCCTTCCGGGAAACCGCCCATGCCCGTGCGGGTGGCGTAAACGTTAGCCAGCGGAGAACGAACCGGCGGCTGCGCGCTCCAGTACAGGCGATATTTGAAGTCCAGCTCATCACCCGCTTTCACCGCTTTTTCCGGCTGCCAGAAGCAAACGATGTTATCCAGCGTTTCACCCGTCGTCGGGATCTCCATCAGGCCCACGCTGCCCTTGCCCCACTGGTTACGCGGTTCAACCCACAGACTTGGACGCTTGTTATACCAGCCCATGATGTCCTGGTAGTGCGAGAAATCGCGATCGAGTTGCAGCAGGCCAAATCCTTTCGGGTTTTTGTCCTGATAAGCATTGAACTGGAGCTTTTGCGGGTTATTCAGCGGACGACAAATCCATTCACCGTTGCCCCGCCACATCGCCAGACGATCGGAGTCGTGGATTTGCGGGTGAATCGTGTCACACATGCGGCGCTCATTATTGCCACAGCTGAACATGCTGGTCATCGGGGAGATGCCGAGCTGTTTGATGTCCTTACGCGCGTACAGGTGGTTGTCCACCTCCATGATCACCTGGCTCTTCTCGCAATGGATCACGAATTTGTAGGCACCAGTGATACTTGGGCTGTCGAGCAGCGTATAGACGGTAAAGGTGGTATCGCCCGGTTTAACCGTTTCGAACCAGAACGAGGTGAAATCGGGGAACTCTTCCGGCGTATCGGTAAAGGTATCAACAGCCAGACCGCGCGCGGAAAGACCGTATTGATAGGTATCATCTACCGCACGGAAATAGCTTGCTCCCAGGAAAGAGACGATATCACGGCGCGCCAGTTCAGGCGCTTTGAACGCACGGAAACCGGCAAAACCTAAATCGCTTTGCCCCTGCAACTGTTTGGTATCCACGCCGGTATCATTGTAGGTAAACAGTTCCGGGCGAAAATGGATTTCGCGCGCCTGAGAGGTGCCGGAATCCAGAGAGAACATGCGCACGCGGCGACGGAATCCCATCCCCATGTGGAAGAATTGTACGTCTAGCTGACGGTTTTCGATGTTGTTCCACAGCGACTGTTTGGCGTCGTACTGAATGGCGTTGTAGGCCTGCGGCGTCATGGTTGCCAGCGTTTCTGGCAATGGACGCGGCGCACCGCCCCACGGGGTTTGCGCCAGATCGTGAGCCATGGATTGCAGTACAGAGAAGTCAAAACGACGGCTCAGGCCGTCGGCAATGTCCGAGTCAGCGGCAAAAGCCGCACGGGAAAAGAGCGATGACAGTCCGGCTGTGCCGCTCAGCGCTGCCATTGCCAGCGAGCCTTGTAAAAAATGTCTGCGATTCATGCCTGAGAAAACGTCCTTATGGTCGTGTGAATGAGTTTCGCGTACGGCGAAACGACGGCAGGAAAGAACGCACAGACTAAACAAAAATGGTTAAGAATCCAATTGTTGAGCGGTGATTATATGAGCAAAGTGAGAAATATTTTCTGTCGAGGGGAATGACCCGAATTACGGGTAAAGTTACGTATAACTCACTATAAAAAAGCCCCCGATGGACATCGTCATCAGGGGCTAATAAGGCGCAATATTGTTATATTACGCTGACATCGATACCTGGAAAGTACTTCTGAGCCAGCTTATCGATCGTTCCGTCAGCGCGGACTTTCTCAATGGCGGTATCAAGCTGTTTTTTGGTGGCCTCGTCACCTTTGCGCAGCCCAAAGCCGATCCCACTGCCGAGGATCGTGTCGTCCGACACGGGCTTGCCGATAAAGCCAAACCCTTTCCCCTGCGGTTTACTGAGGAAACCTGCCTGTCCAGCCGCCGACATCACCAGCGAGGCGTCAATACGGCCATTCAGCAAGTCTGCCCATGCCATGTTCTGATCTTTATAAGACACCACGGTGACACCGTGTTTTTCCCAATGCTCTTTAGCATAGGTTTCCTGAATGGAGCCCTGCAAGACGCCGATAGATTTACCTTTTAAACCTTCCGGCGTGGCTTCGACACCGCTACCCGCCTTCCCCACCAGTTGTGAAGGTATGCGATAAATAGGTTGGGTAAAGTCGATACTCTGGCGACGCTGGTCAGTAATGTTCATTGCCGAGTTAATCGCATCGAATTTTTTCGCCATCAGCCCTGGGATAAGCGCATCGAATGAGGTTTCGACCCAGCTGCACTTCAGCGCAGCGGCTTGACAAATCGCCTTGCCCAGATCGATATCAAACCCTTCCAGCTCACCAGATGCGTTGCGGCTTTCAAAGGGTGGATATTCGGCTTCAAGTCCATAACGAAGCTCGGTAGCCGCAAATGAAGAAAATGAACACAGCATTCCCAGGCCGACAACTAACGCGTTAAATTTCATAGCAAAACTCCTTAGCGTGGTTTAATCCGACACAGGGCTTGCGCGCCTGCCCGTAATGTTGCCTCATCTTTAGCGAAAGAGAGACGGATCAATTTGTTATCCGTACCGTCGGCATAAAACGCCGACAGCGGAATAGTGGCAACACCGCATTCTGTTATCAGCCGTTTGACCATTTCACCGTCGCTTTCATCGCTAAAGTGGCTGTAATCGGCCAGCAGGAAGAACGACCCTGCGCTGGGTAATAACGTAAACGGTGATTCGGCCAGCAAATTTTGCAGCAGATCGCGCTTGCGTTGATAAAACGCAGCCAGCGTAAGCCAGGTTTGCGGATCGGCCATATGCTCAGCAAACGCGTACTGCATAGGAGTATCGGCAGAAAACATCAAAAACTGATGCACTTTGCAAATCTCATCCATCAGTTCGGCCGGTGCAACACAATACCCTACGCGCCAGCCGGTGACATGATAGGTTTTTCCGAATGACGACACGATCACGCTGCGCTCCGCCAGCTGCGGATGTGTGGCCATTCCATGGTGCGGCTTGCCGTCGAAAACGACATGTTCGTACACTTCGTCAGACAAAATAATGATATCGGTATGCCGCGTAATCGCCGCCAGCTGTTGCAGATCGTCTGCCGAGAAGACCTGCCCGCTCGGGTTGTGTGGCGTGTTAATGATGATCATCCGGGTGCGCGTCGATATCGCCGCGCGGACCTCATCCCAGTTAACAGCAAAATCCGGCACCGTCAGTTTAATCGCCACCGGGGTTGCGCCCTGCAACCGCACGATGGGCGCGTAGCTATCGAACGATGGCTCGAAATAGATAACTTCATCGCCGGGATGTACGAGGCCGCTAATGGCAGAATATAACCCTTCACTAGCGCTGGCGGTTATCAGCACTTCGCTGTCCACGTCATAGCGCGTTCCGTATAGCGAAGCGATTTTATCCGCAATGCGCGCCTTCAGCGGTTGCAAACCGGTCATCGCCGCATACTGATTATGGTCCGCTTCCATGGCACGCGTTACGCCCGCGATGAGCTTAGGATCGCAGGAAAAGTTAGGCGCTCCCTGAGAAAGATTGATGGCGTTATGTTGGGCAGAAAGCTGGCCAATCACCGTAAAAATAGTCGTGCCGACATCAGGCAGTTTCGAGCGAGTGTGCACCGGAGTACGCAGAGTCATCATCAATCCTTTCAGGTGGATATTGCATAACTATTCAACAAGAAGGGGTGATGAACGACAACCGAATTGTTGTCATGGGAGCTATGAGTAAAATGCATGGGTCATGAGGCGTGATTGTTCGTCAGTCACGTATTGTGAAATACAAATACGCCTCATGAATAAATTAATTATCAATTATTCATCAAGCCAATCAAGATTTCATTTAATTAATAATGAATCAATTATTAACATTTAAAATATTTATAATATTTGCCGAAACGCTCGAAAGAATATTAGGATTCATTCGACTCATGATATGTGCAAAAGTTCATTCCAAAGCATAATAAAAACCTTTTTAAGGATCGAAAATGAAAAGAAAAGTCTTGGCAATCGTCATCCCCGCGCTGTTGGCAGCAGGCACCGCTCATGCAGCAGAAATTTATAATAAAGACGGCAACAAATTAGATCTCTACGGCAAAGTAGACGGTCTGCACTACTTCTCTGATGATTCGTCAAAAGATGGCGATCAGTCCTATGTCCGTCTTGGCTTCAAAGGCGAAACCCAGATTAACGATCAACTGACCGGTTACGGCCAGTGGGAATACAACGTTCAGGCCAACAATACCGAAGGCTCCGAAAACCAGTCCTGGACCCGTCTGGCCTTCGCCGGCCTGAAATTTGGTGACTACGGTTCATTCGATTACGGTCGTAACTACGGCGTACTGTACGACGTGGAAGGCTGGACCGATATGCTGCCAGAGTTCGGTGGCGATTCCTATTCACAATCAGACGTTTACATGACCAGCCGTGCAAACGGCGTGGCAACATACCGCAATAACAACTTCTACGGCCTGGTAGACGGTTTGAGCTTTGCTCTTCAGTATCAGGGCAATAACGAAGATGCTGGCAACGGTAACGAAGGCACCAACAATGGTCGCGACGTCCGTCATGAAAATGGCGACGGCTTTGGTATTTCGACCACCTATGACTTTGGCATGGGCTTTAGTGCAGGCGCAGCTTATGCCTCTTCTGACCGTACCAATGCACAGCAAAATTCCACCAGCGCCTATATGGCTGACGGCGATAAAGCCGACGCCTGGACCGCTGGCCTGAAATACGACGCCAATAATATCTATCTGGCAACCATGTATTCAGAAACCCGTAATATGACTACCTACGGCAGCACGTCTAACAGCGATGTTGGCGGCGTAGCGAATAAAACGCAGAACGTTGAAGTCACCGCTCAGTATCAGTTCGATTTCGGTCTGCGCCCTGCGGTTTCTTATCTGCAATCAAAAGGCAAAGATTTAACCTATAACGCCGCGAATGCCGATAAAGACCTGGTGAAATATGTTGACGTAGGCGCGACCTATTACTTCAACAAAAATATGTCCACCTATGTTGATTATAAAATCAACCTGCTGGACGGCGACGATCAGTTCTATAAAGACGCGGGCATCTCTACCGATGACATCGTCGCTTTAGGCCTGGTGTACCAGTTCTAAGAACCTGCATGACACTAACCCGCCGCCTGGCGGGTTTTTTTTAGCTGATTGACACGTTCCATCAGGTGTTGTGTGATAGCCGACATGATAAAAACGCATGCCTGGAGTGTTTATGTCGCGTCGCTCGTTTCCACACAATGCTGTAGACGCCTTTCTGATCACCGCGCGTCATCTGAATCTCACTCACGCGGCAAAAGAACTTTGTCTGACTCAGGGCGCTGTCAGCCGTAAAATTGCCACCCTTGAGGCCTGGTTCGGCTTTCCCCTCTTTGAGCGACACGCCCGTGGCCTGCGCCTTTCATCGCAAGGCAGCGCCCTGCTTCCCGATTTACAATCCGCATTCGAACAATTATTAACGGTGGCGGAACAAGCTCGCGCGCTGCAAACCGTCGTGCGCCTGAAAGTACCAACCTGCGCCATGCGCTGGCTCATTCCTCGTCTTCTCCAGGTGGAGCGCGAACAGCCAGAGTTACAGATCTCGCTCACGGCCACGACCGATCACACCGTTAACTTCAAAACGGAATCCTATGATGCGGCGATTGTGTTTGGCACCCATATGAATGCCGGAGATTTACTCTTTGAAGAAGCGCTAACGCCGGTCGTCAGCCCAACACGACTGGGGGCAGCGCTGGATACGCTAACGTTTTTGCATCCTACGCGAGATAAAACGGACTGGTCGCTGTGGTTGACTAAACAGGCTGGCACCGCCTTTGTCATGCAAAAAAACCAGCACTTTGACACGATGGATTTGGCCATCACCGCGGCTATGCAGGGGCTTGGCGTGGCCATTGCCGACGAAACGCTGGTGGAAGAAGATATTCGCGCGGGCCGCCTGGCCCGTCCTTATGACACCAGCGTCAAAACCGGGGCCAGCTACCGACTGGTGCTACGTGAATCACGCGGCAAAGCCGCCGGGCTTGCCGCGTTTCGCGCCTGTCTGCTTAATCCAGACTGACGTGGTGTTTCATGACCCGTTTAAATAAGCTCATTCTGGCGCGCATAAAACGGTTTTCCAGCTTAAAACCTGCATGTTTATTCAATCCGATGCGCAGTAAAACGTCTCGCCCTTTTCGACAGGCAAGCCATCTTGTCGGACCTTGCAATGCATCACAGGTCCGACTGGCATGGCGGGCAAAGTTGACCCAGTAGTCGGCCACCTGCGCAGAGAAAGCCAGATCATGCTCGTTCACATACCGCCTTGAGGGTTCTACCGTACCCAGCGTATCAAACACGTAAGGCACCTCGTTCCCGTGCCACGCGCCGTTGGGATACGTTTCATGTTCGGCTTGAGCAACATAATCAAACCAGTAGCGCCAGCACGGCTCACCCACGCGCTGCTGGGCCTGCATCGCCACATATCCCATCGTCGTAAACGCCATATCGCGGCACACCTGACGGCCCAGCTCCTCATCCCCTTTTACGCCAGGATAAAGCAGCTTGATAATCCCTAAGCCAAAACGACGTTCGCGGCGGAGCTTTTCAATTTGTCCGGCAAGATCAACTCCAAACACCGCCATCACGCTGGCCTCGTCGCTGTTCGAGCCAATCATTAGCGGAACAGGATGCTGCCGGCCCGCGAAAAACACGTCCAGCATGGGCTCGGGTAGCACGCAGTCGCCAACAATGGGCGTCGGTGCAATGTTATAGGGAGCCGTCAACGGCCAAAAGGTTTCTGCGGGGATCGCTCGCAACTGCTCTGCGGTGGCATGCTCAATCCCTAAATGCGTTGCCAGCGCGTCGCCGTTTTGCAGCGCCTGTTCACGCGGTGTGTCCGGTAGCGTATAGCCGCTTTGCACAATCGCTTTATGAAACAAGTTTTTCGCCAGCGGCGAGGCAAGCAATGACAGCACGCTGCGGGCTCCGGCAGATTCACCAAACAGGGTGATGTTGTCCGGATCACCGCCAAAGGCGGCAATATTGTCGCGTATCCACTGTAGCGCGGCGATTTGATCGAGCAGCGCAAAATTATGCACCACGCGATCCTCCTCCCCCTCCAGCGCAGGATGGGCAAAAAAGCCCAAATGCCCGAGACGATAGTTGAGCGTCACCACCACGACATCGCGTCTCGCCAGCGCGTGGCCCTGATAAGGCGGCAAGCCACCTGCGCCAATCGTAAAACCGCCGCCGTGCAGCCACACCATCACCGGCAGTGGCGTTTGACGCGTTACGGGCGACCAGATATTGAGATAAAGACAATCCTCAGAGAAACGACCCGGATCGCCGCCGCCCAGCGCCTGACAATATTCACTGCTCTGCCAGCTGGAAGCTGAAAACGTAGTGGCTTCGCGCACATCGTCCCAACATGGCGACGGTTGCGGCGAACGCCAGCGCAACGGCCCCACTGGCGGCGCAGCATAGGGAATGCCGCACCAGACATGCACGTCATCATCGATAAAACCGATCAGCGCACCCTGGCGCGTATTCACTACTGGAGTTGAGGAGTTTTCCATCCTGACCTTCTGTTTCCATCACACCCCAGCAGAGTAACGTTTTCAGAGCAAACCGCAACGGCGTTTACTTCGTTCTTCCGCCTGCTGATAAAGCGTAAATTCGTCAAGAACCGGACAGCCTAGCGCGACCTCAAAGGCGTCCCGACTGGCGTTTCCATGCGAACGTGCCTGGGTTTCATTTCCCAGATTGGACTGGAAAATGCCTGCCGCACTGACCGGGAGAAAATCTTCGTAGGTTATCGGTTGAGCAACCAGCCACCCGCGCTCAATTAACGGCTGCGGATCGTCGCCAGGGCGAAAGGCCTGGCGATGCGATTCGCCCGCAGGCGTCAGGCGATAGCGGAAATAGGCCAGCTCCTGACGGCGCAGGAACATCTCGCTATCGGGGAATTGCTGGAACACTTCCCGCAGGTGCAGCTGATGGGTCAGGTTATCTTTGCCCGTCCCGGCCTCTCCCAGCAGCCTGTCGTACAGTTCGCGGCCTTTCGGCGTAAGCGCCACGCCGCGCTGTTCAATTTCGCCAAAGCGCGCGGTATGTGTTCCTCGATGTTCACCCGCAAAAAGCACCGGTTCTTCGAGCGCTTTAAAGCTGGTCTGACGAAGGAGAATCGGCACCTCACGGCGCGGCGGGCCCTCAATGAGAATTTTGGGTTCGATAGCATACTTAGGCATCAATTCCTGCACCCTGTCGATATCCAGCGTGCGCGGCGTCAGATGGTTGATATGGCATCCAGGGAAGCAAACAACGTCAGCGATGAGTCGATGTTCATTATGCAGCGCCTGATACGTTTCCTGATCGACAATAGCGTGGCTGTGCCAGCGGAACGTTTCCAGTGCCTCTTTAACAAACTCGCGCGCCTGACTCTCGGTGAATGTGCCTTCGGACTCATGCTGTTCGATCAATTCCAGACAGCGCGGGGTAAAGATAGTGCGCGTTGCCAGAATGTTGGCCGCCTGTTCGCGCAAGGCAACGTTGCCGATCAGTTCAAGGCGCAGCAACGAGGTAAACACGCGGAAAGGATTTCGGGATAATGCCGCGTCATCGACGGGACGAAACGCCGTCGAGTGTACCGGCACACCGGCCTGGGAGAGATCGTAATAGCTCACCGGATGCATTCCCATAATGGCAAACATCCGCCGCAAAGTTGCCAGCTCTTTTGCGCTCCCTACGCGAATGGCACCGTGGCGTTCGACGTTCAGTCGCGCCAGTTCATCTGCGTTCACCAGTTGTTCATGCAAGCGCGGGTTATTTTCCAGCACCGCCAGATTCACATCTGCAACCAGTTCCAGCAATGTGCCGTATTGCGGAACTTCCTGCTGGTACATTGCTGACATAGCCTGCGAAAAAAGTTCCCGAATATCATCAGCCGTGATGGTGTTCGCCATGATGTCATGCCTCCAGTGAATAATATCTGGAGTGTAGAGAAGGCCGTCTTCGTTGGGGGGAAGAATTTCGGATTTGTGATCCTGATGGGCGACTGCACATTCCCTGTACTTTTGACCTTATGCCACAGGATTGTGATCATAAGGCGATTAAATCACCTTGAGTAAAAATCCTCTTGTAACTCAAATGGATCAAATGTTAATAATATTTTGCTATCAGGTTATCAAATTTAGATAACTTCACTTGTCACCCGCATGGCTCTGTTTTTAACATCGCATATGGAAAAAAATGGTCTGTTTAGTCAGCGCATACGCTTGCGCCATTTGCACACTTTTGTAGCCGTCGCTCAACAGGGAACGCTGGGGCGCGCGGCTGAAACTCTTAACCTCAGCCAGCCTGCACTTTCAAAAACGCTGAACGAACTGGAACAACTTACTGGAACGCGCCTGTTTAACCGTGGCCGCCTTGGCGCTCAGCTTACGTTGGTCGGCGAGCAATTTCTGACGCACGCCGTCAAAGTCCTTGATGCCATCAACACCGCAGGCCAGTCGCTGAATGGCAAACACGATCACGCCGTCGATATCGTGCGAATTGGAGCTCTCCCTACGGCAGCCCTGGGGATTTTACCGTCCGTTATCGGTCAGTTTCATAAGCAACAAAAGAACACTACGCTGCAAGTTGCCACCATGAATAACCCCATGATCCTGTCGGGGTTGAAATCAGGCGATTTGGATTTAGGCATCGGTCGAATGTCCGACCCGGAACTGATGGTGGGTCTAAACTACGAACTGTTATTCCTCGAATCACTAAAACTGGTCGTTCGGCCCCATCACCCTCTTTTGCGCGATACCGTTACTCTGAGCCGAGTGATGGAATGGCCGGTGGTGGTGTCACCCAAAGGGACGGCACCGCGCCATAACGCTGAAGTGATGCTTCAGATGCAGGGCTGCAAACTCCCGTCCGGCTGTATCGAAACGCTGTCGGCATCGCTGTCTCGCCAGTTAACGGTGGATTACGATTACGTCTGGTTCGTTCCATCGGGCGCCGTGAAAGAAGACTTACGCCAGGGTTGCCTGGTGGCGCTACCCGTTACCTCGCCCGGAGCAGGGGAACCTATCGGAATTTTAACGCGCGTTGATACCCCGCTTTCAACTGCCGCACAAACGCTACTCAGCGCCATTCGCAAATCCATGCCAATCTGATTCTCTGCCCATTATTTGCCAACCAGCCCGTCTCATTGACGGGTTTTTTGGTTCTTTTAATCAATTAATGCGAAATTTTTTATTAACAATTGCGCAAAACAATTTAACAGATTTATCATACCGACCAATTCACCAAATGGTTCACCAAACCATTACTTCGTGAATTTTTTTGCCTTTAAATCGGTAATAACCGTATTAATCATCATTTACCTCGAATCTATTTACCCATTTGGTACAGATGCAGCACAGCACAAACCGGAAGACGTCGAGGCATTCTAAGGAGATAGAAATGACATTTGGCAGCGCGCCGCGCGGGATAGCAAGGATCCTGCAGTGGCTCCTGATCGGACTGATGGCAATCGTCGGTCTGGCAATCGGTGGATTGGGCTTTAAGCTCGCCACCGTAGGCGGAAGTTGGTACTTCCTGATCGTTGGCGTAGTGATGGTCGTCTCCGCCTTTTTAATCTTCACGAATCGCCTCAGCGGTATCGTCCTGTATGCCATCGCGTTTATCGCCTCGATTTTTTGGGCCGTTAGCGACGCGGGCTGGGATTTCTGGCCGTTATTCTCGCGCCTGTTCACGCTGGCCGTGCTGGCATTCCTGTGCGCTATCGTCTGGCCATTCCTGCGTGCGGCAAACCACACCGCACCGGTAAATAAGAAACCGGCGTTTGGTGTTGCTGCTATCCTCGCCGTCGCCATGCTGGTGAGCTTAGGCTGGATGTTCAAACCGCAAACGCTGGTGAGCGCGAATGAATCTGTTCCGGTCAAACCGGTTGCTTCTGGCGAACAGCAGAAAAACTGGGAACACTGGGGTAATACCACCCACGGTGACCGCTTTGCGGCGCTTGATCAGATCAATAAGCAGAACGTCAATGAACTGAAGGTGGCATGGACCGCGCATACGGGTGATATTCCGCTAAGCAACGGTTCCGGTGCGGAAGATCAGAACACCCCGCTGCAAATCGGCGACACGCTGTTTGTCTGTACGCCATACAGTAAAGTGCTGGCGCTGGATGTTGATTCCGGCAAGGAGAAGTGGCGCTACGATTCCAAAGCCACGGCCCCTAACTGGCAGCGCTGTCGTGGTCTGGGTTATTTTGAAGACCATCAATCAGTGACAACGTCACAAAATGAGACCCAGCCAGCCGCCTGTCCTCGTCGTCTGTTCCTGCCGACCATCGATGCGCGCCTGATTGCCATCAATGCCGACAACGGCAAATTGTGTGAAGACTTTGGCAACCACGGTATCGTTGACCTCAGCATAGGCATGGGCGAAATCAAACCAGGTTACTACCAGCAGACATCCACACCACTGGTGGCGGGAAACGTGGTAGTTGTTGGTGGACGCGTTGCCGATAACTTCTCGACGGGTGAACCGCCGGGCGTGGTCCGAGCTTATGACGTTCGCACCGGCAAGCTGGCGTGGGCATGGGATCCGGGCAATCCAGCCCTGACCGGCGAACCGCCAGAAGGCCAGACCTACACGCGCGGTACGCCAAACGTCTGGTCTGCCATGTCTTACGACGCCAAGCTGAACCTGATTTACCTGCCAACCGGTAACGCCACGCCTGATTTCTACGCTGGCGAACGCACCGCGCTGGACGATAAATACAGCTCCTCGATTGTGGCCGTTGATGCAACCACCGGACAGGTGCGCTGGCATTATCAAACCACCCACCATGACCTGTGGGACTTTGACCTGCCTTCGCAGCCGCTGCTTTACGATCTGCCAGATGGTAAAGGCGGCACCACGCCGGTGCTGGTGCAAACCAGTAAACAGGGCATGATCTTTATGCTCAATCGTGAAACTGGCGAGCCGGTAGCGAAAGTTGAAGAACGTCCGGTCCCTGCGGGTCACATTCCGGGTGAACGCTACTCCCCAACCCAACCGTATTCCGTTGGTATGCCGATGATTGGCAACCAGACGCTGACCGAATCCGACATGTGGGGTGCGACGCCTGTCGACCTGTTGCTGTGTCGTATTCAGTTCAAAGAGATGCGCCACCAGGGCGTATTCACTCCGCCTGGACTCGATCGTTCTCTGCAGTTCCCGGGCTCGCTCGGCGGTATGAACTGGGGCAGTGTCTCAGTCGATCCTAATAACGGCCTGATGTTTGTGAATGACATGCGTCTGGGGCTGGCAAACTACATGGTGCCACGTGCCAACGTCGCCAAAGACGCCAGCGGGATTGAGATGGGGATTGTCCCAATGGACGGTACGCCATACGGTGCCATGCGCGAGCGCTTCTTGTCTCCGCTGGGCATTCCGTGCCAGAAACCACCGTTTGGTACCATGTCAGCCGTCGATCTGAAAAGCGGCAAGCTGGTGTGGCAGGTTCCGGTGGGAACCGTAGAAGACACCGGCCCGCTGGGTATTCGTATGCATCTGCCAATCCCGATCGGCATGCCGACGCTGGGCGCGTCTCTCTCGACGCAGTCAGGTTTGCTGTTCTTTGCGGGCACTCAGGACTTCTACCTGCGCGCATTTGATACCGCAACCGGGAAAGAGATCTGGAAAAGCCGTCTGCCAGTCGGCAGCCAGTCTGGCCCGATGACCTACGTGTCGCCGAAAACCGGCAAACAGTACATCATCATTAATGCGGGCGGCGCACGTCAGTCGCCGGACCGTGGTGATTACATTATTGCCTATGCGTTACCCGACAAGCAGTAATCGGGCATAACGTTTAACGGCCAGTCACTTTCATGACTGGCCGTTTTTTTAGGGTGCAGTAGGCTCAAACATGATTGGCTTGTTCATCTTAAACGTCACGACCAAATCCTTTCGTACTCCTGGCGTCCAGCAGCTGCGAGCCACCGCTTTCCAGGTTTCTGCGAAAAACGCTTTATCACCTTTAGCGCTGTAGCCCGTTGCCCGTCCATCGGATTTTACATCGAACGTCACCGCGACTTTACCTTCAAACTCCTGGGCCATCGCCTGCGCGGGATAGTTTGGCTGTACCTGGTACACTTCCCCATTACAGTCCGGCTGGGACGAATCGGTGGCGCTCTCTTTGGTCGAGGTGGAGCCGCTTATCGGGAAGGACAGGCCAGCGCCCACGCCAACGCCGTTACTTCCCCCGCCAATCCCGATGCCGCCCACGCCCACCGAACAACCGGTCAGCAGGCCTGAAAAAGCAAACAGTACGGTTAAACGTTTTGCTGAAATCATCGCGTTACCACCATTAAAAAGGGTTCATGTACAAGCATGAACCCTTTTTACACCGGTTTTAAAACCAGTCAATCAATGCTGCGCGGATCAGAACGTTTCCCAGTTCTCACCGCTGCTCGCCGCTACCGGACGCAGCGGCGCAGATGGAGTGGTTGGCACTGATACTGCGCTACGCTGTTTTGTCGCTCCTTTCAAGCGGAACGTCCCGACGGCCTCGGTCAGTCGTGCGCCCTGCTCTTCCAGAGACGCCGCCGCGGCTGAAGCTTCCTCCACCAGCGAGGCGTTCTGTTGAGTCACTTTGTCCATCTCCGAGATAGCCTGGCTTACCTGCTCAATGCCACGGCTCTGCTCATCAGACGCAGCGGCGATTTCGAGCATGATATCGGTGACACGTTTAACCGCTTCGACGATTTCATTCATCGTATTACCCGCGGCGACCACTTCGCCAGAACCCTGGTCAATCAGCGTGACAGACTCGTTAATCAGCCCTTCAATCTCTTTGGCTGCGTTGGCGCTACGGCTTGCCAGCGTACGCACTTCGCTGGCGACAACGGCAAATCCGCGGCCCTGTTCGCCCGCACGCGCGGCTTCTACAGCGGCGTTCAGCGCCAGAATATTAGTCTGGAACGCGATGCTGTTAATCACGGCGGTGATTTCAGAGATCTTTTTAGAGCTTGAAGAAATATTGCCCATGGTTTTGACCACGCCGGAGACCATCTGCCCGCCACGGCTGGCTTTACCGGAGGCATCGCCCGCCAGTTTGCTGGCGTGATGCGCGTTATCGGCGTTCTGTTTCACCGTTGCGGTCAACTGTTCCATGCTGGCCGCCGTCTGTTCAATGGCAGCTGCCTGCTGTTCGGTACGCGAAGACAGGTCGGTATTACCCGCCGAAATCTCGCTAGTTCCCCGATAGATCTGCTCCGCCCCCTCACGTACCGTACCGACAGTTTGCACCAGTGAATGCTGCATGGTTTGCAAGTCGTGGGTCAAACGGCCAATTTCACTGCGCCCTGTCAGATCATCAGCCAGCGTGAGGTCACCTTTTGCAATCAGTTCAATGCGACGTGCTGCGCGTTGTAACGGGCTAATAACGGTACGACGCAGCACCACAAAGGTTATCACCGTTAACATCAACGCCAGAGCGAGCGCGCCTACCATAAACATCAGCCCAAGCTGGGTACGTTTATGTGCATCAGCGGTCAGGGCATTGGCGCGGTCGGTGCGAATTTTAATCGCTTTTAACAGGATCTCGTTATAGGCATCGTCCAGCGGACGCGCTGACTCATTCTCATGGTTGATAATCGCTTCAAACATTCCGTTTTTAGCATATTTCAGCATCGGCTGTAGGCCTGCAACATAGGCATCAAACCGTGCTTTCAAATCGCCATCCAGCGCTTCATCCGCAGGCGTACGTACCGTGCGACCCATATAAGACGCGAAGCTTTGCTGTGATTGCTTGATGCGAGTTTCGGCTTCAGCAATGTTCTGCTTCATCGCGTCCATTTCCGCAATACGGCTGGCCGCTCCCGCATGAATCATATTGATACGCGCCGTGCGCAGATGGTTTGAACTGTTCGATAAACCCGTTCGAACCTGGATTTCAGATGTCACATCCTGCAAGTCTGAATCGGCTTTCAGCAGGAAATACCCTGCCAGCACCGAACTCAAGGCAAATAACAGAATGATGCCACCGAGAATTGAGGAAAACAGCGGAACTAGGCGGATGTGATGCAAGAAGCTCAGCTTTTGCTGGGCGCGCATCGATGTTGTGTTGTCCATGACCGTCGACTCTCTTATAGGTAGATGCGTAAAAACACGCCTGTAAAGTAGTCATCGGCACGGCAGGAAATTTGATTACGGCTAAAATCGCCAGATAGCTCACACTTTAGAGAAGATTATTCAAGAAACGCCAGCGGTAAAAACCGCTGGCAGAATAATTACTTGTCGCCGAAATGTATGACGGTACGAATGGACTTACCTTCGTGCATCAGGTCGAATGCCTCGTTGATTTGCTCGAGCGGCAGACGGTGCGTAATAAACGGATCGAGATCGATTTTTCCCGCCATCGCGTCTTCGACCATGCCCGGCAGTTGGGTACGGCCTTTTACGCCGCCAAATGCGGAACCACGCCATACACGCCCGGTCACCAGCTGGAACGGACGGGTTTTGATCTCCTGACCCGCACCCGCCACGCCGATGATGATGCTTTCGCCCCAGCCTTTGTGACAGCATTCGAGCGCGGAACGCATCACGTTCACGTTGCCGATACATTCAAAGCTGAAGTCCACGCCGCCGTCGGTCAGTTCAACAATCACGTCCTGAACGGGCTTATCGGAGTCTTTCGGGTTCACGAAATCGGTCGCGCCCATTTCGCCCGCCAGCTTAAATTTCTCCGGGTTCGTATCCACAGCGATGATGCGTCCGGCTTTCGCCTGTACCGCGCCCTGAATCACCGCCAGACCAATTCCACCCAGGCCAAAGACCGCGACCGTATCGCCTTCTTTCACTTTCGCCGTGTTGTGTACAGCACCAATACCGGTGGTGACGCCACAGCCCAGCAGGCAGACTTTATCCAGCGGTGCCTGTGGATTTACTTTCGCCAGAGAAATTTCCGCACAAACGGTGTATTCGCTGAAGGTACTGGTGCCCATGTAGTGGTAAATCGGCTCGCCGTTGTAGGAGAAACGAGTGGTACCGTCCGGCATCAGGCCTTTACCCTGGGTGGCGCGAACGGCCTGACAAAGGTTGGTTTTACCGGATTGACAGAATTTACACTCGCCGCATTCAGCGGTGTACAGCGGGATGACGTGATCGCCCGGCTTCAGGCTGGTGACGCCTTCACCGACTTCAACCACCACACCGCCGCCTTCGTGGCCCAATACTGCCGGGAACACGCCTTCAGGATCGTCACCAGACAAGGTGAACGCATCAGTGTGGCATACGCCGGTATGGGTAATTTTGATCAGCACTTCGCCTTTTTTCGGCGGCGCGACGTCAATTTCAACAATCTTTAGCGGCTGGCCTGGGCCAAATGCTACGGCTGCACGTGATTTCATATTGCTTTCCTTTATGTGATGCCAGTTATTATTTTAGATAAGAGCGTAGCAAATGGCCGACTTCCGCCATGCGAACTGCACGCTGATCGGAGGTCGTCTCCCCCGTCACTAACTCATCTTTGAGATGAATTTCGACCATCTCGCCCATCAAACCGTTCGCCGCACCGCGCACGGCGGCGATCTGTTGCAGGATAGCCAGGCATGGTTCGCCGGACTCCAGCGCACGTTCAAGGGCATCGACCTGCCCACGAATACGACGCACGCGAGTCAGAACGCGCTTTTTGTCTTCGGGTGAATGTGGCATGCGCCCTCCCAATACTGTAGGGGGGTATAGTAACTTTTTTATCATCCCTATGTAAACATTAAGTTTTTCATGGTTATCATGCATTTAGCCGAAACTGCTAAAAGACACTACAGGACATAAAGAGACTTTTACTGCCCCAAAATGGGTGTCCTGCACCTTTGCTACCTCCCTGCTGTAAAAACGGCCATGCAGAATTCAATTCACTCGCTGCATAGTCGAACCCTCCTTAGAAAAAACACATTTATAATCTAAATATCAGCCCCGTAGTGCATTCCAACGTAGCGGCCGCAGGTGAAGGACATAGCAAATCAGCGCCCTCCGTTCGGATTGAATAACATGAAGGTGCGTTCTTCGCCTTCATGTGCAGATATGTCTTTGAACGTCGTCACGTAGCAGTCGATCCAGGCGTTCGCCTTTTTCAGCGACCAGTGCCAGTTCACTCGTTCAAGCTCGTTGACAAAATCTTTTGTGGTCACGGTTCTTCGCCCACTCGATTCAAACTTAACAGCGGCGCGGAACGCCCAGTTAATTTCGTATCAACGCGGCATATATCCGCCCTCCGATAAAACTGTATGCATATACAGTGTTATCGCGCATCCTAAACATCAATCTTTAAGCATCCATTTATAGGCGCATGAAATATATCAATTTTGTATAACACGATTTACCTAACCCCATGATTAGCAGCGGGTTTATTAACGGTTCCTGAAATTAAATAAACTAATCAAAATAGAGATTTAAAAAATGGCAATTCCCGCTTATCTATGGCTTAAAGACGACGGTGGTGCAGACATAAAGGGTTCGGTAGATGTAATGGATCGTGAGGGGAGTATCGAAATCCTCTCGTTTGGCCATAGCCTTAACATCCCGACGGATAGCAATACCGGAAAGCTTACGGGCACGCGTGTTCACTCACCACTTACGATAGAAAAGGAGTTCGACAGCTCAAGTCCGTATTTTTACCGCGCAGTCGCTACCGGACAAACATTGAAATCGGCAGAAATAAAATGGTACCGGATCAATGATGCTGGTCAGGAAGTTGAATACTTCAACATGCTTCTCGAAGGCGTGAAGGTCGTTGCCGTTACTCCTGTTATGCATAATGTTAAGAATCCAGCAATGGAAAAGCATAATCACAATGAGTCTGTCGAATTGCGTTACGAAAAAATCACCTGGAAATACTGCGACGGCAACGTTCAATTCACAGATGGATGGAATATGAGGGTTACTGCGTGATTAACGCAAGGTTTACGCTTAATGGTCTACCTTCTTCAATATTAAGCGTCGCAGGGGTTGGAAATTTTCCTGCTTTTTCGGGGCAAAAATTTGGGCGTAATAATGTCACGATGGCAAGCCGGGAGAAGATTGGTCCAATACCTCCTGGACGATACTTTATAGTGGGTCGAGAAAGCGGAGGAAGGCTGGGAGCAATCAGACATTTTTATCTGAACAATATTTACGGTACTGATCGAGATTCATGGTTCGCATTGTACAAGGAGGACCTTCAGATAGATGATACGGTTTTCATAGAGGGATTAAAGCGGGGTGAATTCAGACTGCACCCAATAGGACCGGCGGGCTTAAGTGAGGGATGCATAACTTTGTGCCAGCCTTCAGATTTTGAATATTTACGGAATGCTTTGCTGGACACAACAATGATTCAAGTGCCATGCAGTAGCTTCAGAGCATACGGGACGATAACAGTAACATGATACGTAAAGTTATTGTGTTCTTATGCTGGCTGGTTGTTAGCATGTTTCTGTTGCCCAGAATTATTCCGTTTGACTTGATTGTATCTTTCGACGATTTTTTGACATCAAACGGGATAAGAATATGGGGGAGCCATGAGTTTGGTGATGAACGAATTTATGACCTCGCTGGAGACGTGTTTATCATAGGTTCATTTGTGGCCGCATTCGCTTTCACATATCTAACGTTAAAATTCATCAGGAAGTAACAAATGGTGGGGTAAACCCCACCATGTTGGCTAAGTTTTTGCTGCGTTAATAATAACCTGTAACCCAGCCAGTTCTCCCCCACTTTTTCCTGAACTGAAATTTGTAACTACATTGAACTGCTCGTATGAGGGCGTGCCTCCGTTGAACTGTGACGTGACAGCATCTTGCTTCTGGCCCTGCAGATAAATCTTCTGAGACAATTTACAGCCCTCTGCCGGCGGTTTCGTCAACCCGGTTGTCTGTACTGCAATGATGTTATTTTTATCGGTTGGGATAGCATTGTATGCAAGAGTACCCGGCGTGGATCCCATGTGAAGATAACCTCCCACGTCGAGATATGACTCGTCAACGATGCTGTTCAGGTCCGAAACTATATCAAGGCCGAGCGTGTTGTAAGCGCTGGCATTGCCGCTAAATTGTTTTACCGGGCTGGAGCCAATACGCAGATTACCGTACCAACCTGATAGGACCGTCGAACGCAGGGGTGCGAGATAACGACAACATCATATTCAGCAGCAGGGTTCTTCGTTGACCAGAACTCTCGTTGTGAGTCAGATAGTGGCTACCATACACCGTGGCCATGACCGTGACTATTTGCTCAGGGCTACCAATGCGCGTCATCGCCTGAAAAGTGGGTTTTAGCGCGCGCAAACGCCCGTCAACCAGAGCTTCAAGATGCCCGATATCGGTGATGATCATCATAAACAGGAGCCGAAGCCCCTCCCCCGTTCGGCCCCGACAGTTACAGTAACGACCGCACCAGTTGACGTCAGGGTAAACACGAAGAGATTTTTTACTGCCCCCTCCATTTTTCCCGCACTATTTTGTTTTTTATATCCACGTAATTCGATAAAATGCGCGTCATTGACGATGAACGAAATTAAAACAAAAAAATCCCCCAGGAAGATTCTCATGATCAAATGGCTCAGGAAAGTAAACAGGTCTAAAAATTATGTTCTGAAGAGAACAAAATTACGGTTAAAACTTAATCTTTTGAGCACGGCGACGGCTCTTACACGCAGCCATAAGGCCGGGCGAGCACCAGATACAAACCACTTAATCATCCCCTTTATCGGGAAAGGTATCGGCGATGCTATTGTTATAGGTGGTGTGATTGAGACTCTCGTGAAACATAATTTCCGGGTGTCTGTCATTGCCGACAAGAGAACGTACTTCTTATTCAAAGAATGGAGAAATTTAGAAAGCCTGCATTTCTATGACCCTAATAATAAAAAGCCATTGATGCGCGCGCTTAAAAAACTCAATCCTTTCGTCCTTATTGACTCACACGAGATCACTCACTCGAATGTCGATGTTTTTAATTTGATTCGGGTTGTCAAACCTCATAGAACCATTGGTTTCACACAAAAATATCGCCTGTATGATGATGTCGTTAACATCAAAAACCCTCTGGCTCATATCAGCACCAGATACATTGATTTATTAGAACACCTTGAGATCCCTGCAACAGACTACGATTACTCTGTTTTCATTCCTGATGAGGACGCGAAAACGGCAAGGGAATTCATCAAGAACACCACCAATAAAAAAATTGTGGCATTTATTCCTTACGGTAGTGTTAGCGAGCGTTTTTTCTCAGATGCGCAAATCGAAGCCGTTACCCAGCACATGGCTAAATACCACCATTTATTTCACGTCATTATTCTCGGGGAGCAGCATAAGATCAAATCCATCCCCGATTCAGAAAACGTCACAAAAAATACAACGCCATCGTTCTTTTCTGCCGCACAAATTATAAAAGAGAGTGCATTGGTCATTTCACCAGACACTTCATTTGTGCATGTATCGAGAGCATTCAAGAAGAGACTAATCTGCATCTATCCCTTTAAGTTACTCGTATCACAAGCAGACAATGCCGATATTTGGGGGCCAAACTATAAATTAGCGCGTCAGGTGAGACTAAAAGAACGTCGCGTCATGGATGCTGATGTTAGACCCATACTTGAGCTAATCGACGAAGAACTGCGAATTATCTCGGAATAATTCTCATATAAGAAGGCAAAGAGGCTGAATCAGCGAACGCCTTGTCACCTGACGCTGAGCAAATCGGCATAGCGCGTGGTATACCGTGGCGAAAGCATTTCACGTTTCATTCGCCACTGTTGCTGAATGCCCTGGCCTGCAAAATAGAGCGTTCCTTTGCCCTCTTTACTATTGAGATGATCGAGTATCGCCATCAATTCTGCGCTATTTTGGCGGGGCGCGTTATCATCAAACAGGTTTAGTTGCGCCACGCCCTGACTGAAGAAATCACCCAGCATTACGCCGGCTTTTTGGTATCGGTGCCCTTCTCTCCAGATGGCATCAAGACTGCGCGTGGCCGCATTGATAATATCCCGGCTGTCCTGAGTTGGCGTAAGCAGCTTCACCGACGCGCTGTTGCCGTAATAAGGTTCGTTTAGCGAGAACGGGCTGGTCTTGACGAATGTCGATATAAACCGACAATATTGATGCTCTCCGCGCAATTTCTCCGCAGCCCGCGAAGCATAGCTGCAAATTGCCTGGCGCATCTGCTCATATTCGGTGATGCGATCGCCAAAAGATCGTGAGCAGATAATCTCCTGCTTTGCAGGAGGAAACTCTTCCAGCCCAAGACAAGGTTCGCCACGCAGCTCCCGCACCGTACGCTCAAGCACCACGCTAAAGTGTTTACGGATCACCGCAATATGCGTATCGGCCAGCTCCAGTACCGTTTTGATACCCATCGCATCCAGCTTTTTGCTGATACGACGCCCAATCCCCCACACCTCGTCTACGGGTAATGCGGCCATCAATTTGCGCTGTCGATCAAGAGTGGATAAATCCACCACACCGTCTGTCTGGTGTTGCCATTTTTTCGCCGCGTGATTGGCCAATTTTGCCAGGGTTTTAGTCTGGGCGATACCGACACCGACCGTCAGGTGTGTACGTTGCATAACGGTTGCGCGGATGGCTTTGCCGAACTCGGTCAGATTGCAGCAGTTACTGACCCCCGTCAGATCGCAAAATGCTTCATCAATACTGTAAATTTCGACACGCGGGACCATCTCTTCCAGGGTGGTCATGACGCGATCGCTCATATCGGCATACAGTTCGTAGTTACTGCTAAAAGCAACAATCCCATGCAGACGGAATGCCTCTTTTTGTTTGAAATAAGGCTCTCCCATCGTGACCAGGTTTTTGGCTTCAGCACTGCGCGCGATCACACAGCCATCGTTATTCGATAGTACAACGACGGGACGGCCTTTCAGATCGGGTCGAAAGACGGTCTCGCAGGACGCATAGAATGAGTTAACATCGCAGAGCGCAAACATAGCTAGCTCGTTGATTTGACGATAAAAGTGACAACACCGAAGATATCTAGTGTCGCTTCACTTCCCACAATAATGGGCGAATAGGCCGTATTCATTGGGTTGAGCTGGATGGTGGGACGAAGCTGAAGTCTTTTCACCGTAAATTCCCCCTCCACGGCCGCAATCACAATGTCACCGTGACCCGGTTTCCGAGAACTGTCGACGACCAACAAATCGCCGTCACTGATCCCTCCGTCAATCATCGAGTCACCAGAGGCTTTGACGAAATACGTTGCGCTGGGGTGCTGTATCAGCAGCTCATTGAGGTCAATACGTTGTTCGACATAGTCTGCCGCCGGGGAAGGAAAACCACAGGCAACCAGATCGTTAAAGAGAGGAATAGGAACGATTTGACGAAGCTCGGCCAGGGTAAAAAACTGCATAATAATCACCACGAATAATTACTGTATTTATATACAGTAATTGTGATGAGGCGCAGGATCAAGAATATATTAGCAGGGCTAAAACATCACAATGATACGTAGGGAAATTTAGTTGCCGGGGACCTGGCGCGGTCCCGGCACGCTTAACGTCGCAGCGGTTGCCCAGCCGTCTCTTTCGCTCGCAGCACCGTCAGGAAGGTGATCAGCGCTGCGCCCATCACATAGTACGCTGGCGAAAACGGGTTACCGGTCGCGGTTAACAGATACGCCGAGAACCACGGTGTGATACCACCAAAGAAGGCCACCGCAACGTTATAGGCAATCGCCATCCCGCCATAGCGGATGCTCGTTGGGAACAGCTCAGCCATTGCTGCGCTGCATGCGCCGTCAAATGCGGCGATGAACGCACCTAACAGCAGCATCGCCAGCACCGCGGAGAGCATATCTCCGCGCGCCATAAGCATCATCGCCGGATAGGTAAAGAGAATGAATCCGGCGCAGCCCGCCAGCATCAGCGGTTTACGGCCAAATTTATCGGAAAGATAACCCATAAATGGCACCATCACGGCAATCGCAAACAGGCCAATCGTGGTGATGGCGTAGGAATCGAGTTTTGAATAGTGCAGTTCAGTGGACAGATAGCTCGGCATAAAGGTTTGCAGCGTCCAGTGTCCGACCGCCTTGATCACCACAAATCCCACGCAAAAGAACAGTGCGCCCCAGGCGGTGGTTAGTACCGTGCGCAGCGGTGTGTTCGTGGTAGCCCCGCTTTTGGCGGCCTCAAGAAACTCCGGTGAGTCCTCAAGATGAGTTCGTAGATAAAGCCCCACACAGCCAAGCGGTCCGGCAATCAGAAAAGGAATACGCCAGCCCCAGTCGTTCATCGCCGTTTCACCCAGCGAGGCCGTCAGTAAAAACACCAGGCCCGATCCGGCAACAAAGGCCATAAAGCCGAAGTTATCTATCCAGCAGGTAAAATAACCACGGCGCTCCGCAGGGGCATATTCTGCTAAAAATGTCGTTGCCCCTGCGCTCTCTCCGCCTGCGGCGAAACCTTGTATCAGACGAGTAATGACCAGCAACACCGTAGCAACAATGCCTATCTGCGAGAATGTCGGTAACAGTCCCATGACGAACGTCGCGCCAGACGTCAGCAGTATGACGGTCGCGAGCACCTTCTGCCGTCCAATGCGATCGCCCAGCGAGCCAAAATATAAACCGCCCAGCGGGCGCATAATAAACCCGGCTCCAAACACGGCAAACGAGGAGCGCAGCGCCACCGAAGGCGTTTCAGCATGAAAGAACTGCATGCCAATCACCGCAGCCAGCGTGCCGTAAAGGCCAAAGTCAAACCATTCAACAAAATGGCCGATACCGGTCGCAAGCAACACTTTTCGTAATTTACGCACTACAGAGATCTCGCTGGCCGCTTTTGAACTGTCGAGTGATTGTTGAGCTGAATGATTCATTCTCTCTCCTTTGCATTATGCCAGTTAACCACGGGTATTGCGCAGACGCCGATAAGGACAATAGCGCTGAGTGTTTCTATTATAGATATACTTAATGCGCAAAATTCACTCAACCCAGGATAAGAAAATGTGACGTTGCGCGGAATCACACCGCAGAAAGAGAATAGCGATCACAAAAAACCCGCTGACTGGCAGCGGGTTGAGCAGGAGCAGACGCGATATCAGGACCGCTTTTTCGGCATCATGCGCAGGAGAGTGTTGTCTTTCCAGTAGTAATGATGCAGCAGCGCCGCGAAGGCGTGTAAACCAATAACGAAGTAGCCGAGGTTTGCCAGCGTCACATGCCAGGACTTCATCATGTCCACCAGGTCAAAGTTGGCTTCAGCCGCGTGAGGCATCACCATGCCAAAGGCGAACCAGTCGTTACCCCGGTTATACATCATCACCAGACCAATCAGCGGCAGCGCGATAAACAACAGATAAACAATCAGATGTCCCAGATGCGACATACCGGTGATCATCGCTTTTGGCTTTGGCTGAATAGGCGGAGCCGGGAACTTAAGGCGCACCAGCAGACGCGCCACCATTAACACCAGGATAGAAATCCCGCAGGAGACATGAACCATGTTGATAATCGGGCGTGCAGTACGCGGAAAGAAACCGCGAAACTCCATCGCGCAGTAGGCCACGATCACCAACAGAAACACCAGCCAGTGAATGCCGATCTGCAGGCCGGTATATTTATTACGCATATCATTTCCTGGATAAATACAAACAAAGTGCAAACATAACGGGCTTTCCTTAAAAATTCATTAACTTTTCTTTAAGGCTATTCAAAAAGTTCGCCCATGCACAAAGCCCGTCCCGGTTCCCATTTTTTAACTGTGCTATAACCTCTGGTTCCCCCTGAAGGAGTCATTAAATGGACGCTTTGAGTCGCGACGCACTAGAAAAAATGATGGCCGACGCCGTTTCCCGTTCCGCTACCTTCACCGTCTGGCCCGATGGCGAAGCGCCCGGTGCCAAAAGCAGTGACGCCATTTTTACGCCCGAACCACGCCATACCGGCACATCAGAATACGATCGCTCGGTCACCGGCGTTCGCGCACCAGAGATAACCGTTTATGCGCCTGACAAGCCCAACGGCGTGGGGATTTTGGTCACTCCGGGCGGCTCCTATCGCCGCGTCGTGCTGGATAAAGAAGGGAGTGCCATCGCACCCTTTTTCAACGCTCGCGGTTACACCCTGTTTGTGATGACCTACCGAATGCCTGCCGATGGACACGAGGAAGGGGCAGATGCCCCACTCGCCGACGTGCAGCGCGCGATGCGCTGTATCCGCGCCAACGCGCATGAGTGGAAGCTCGATCCCGAACGCCTCGGGGTGCTGGGTTTTTCGGCGGGAGGACACGTGGCCGCCAGCCTGGGGACGCGTCATCATGAGCAAGCTTACGCACCGATAGACGCTGCTGACGAATTTAACGCACGGCCTGCTTTTATGGCACTGGTGTATCCGGTCATTACCATGCATGCGGATATCGACCATCCGGGCTCGCGTCATGAGCTGATTGGCGATACCCCGACGCCCGCGCAAATCCGGCACTATTCGCTGGAGGATCGGGCTGATAGCCACACTCCGCCCACCTTCTTACTGCATGCGATCGACGATCCGGCGGTGAAAGTGGAAAACAGCCTGGTGCTGTTCAGCGCATTACGACGCCTGGGCGTACCGGTAGAAATGCATCTGTTTGAACGTGGCAAGCACGGGTTTGGTATTCGCGATGCGCAGGGATTACCCGTCGCCGTCTGGCCGGAACTGATGATGAACTGGATCGCCACGAAAGTATGAATGATTGCCCGGCGGGCGAGTGCCGCCGGGCTTTAACCTTTTAAGACTGCAAATACACCACCTGGGTTTGCAGATACTCATGTAAACCGTGTTTACCGTCCGCTCCGCCAATCCCGGATTTACGCCATCCCGCGTGGAAACCCTGCATCGCTTCGAAGTTCTCGCGGTTGATGTAGGTTTCACCGAACTTCAGCCCTTTAATGGCTTTCATCGCCACGTTCAGGTTCTGGGTGTAAATCGAGGATGTCAGGCCGTATTCGCTGTCGTTTGCCATTGCCAGCGCGTCTTCCAGCGTATCAAAAACCACTACCGGCAGCACGGGGCCAAAGGTCTCTTCGTGCATGATGGACATCTCCTGACGCACGTCCAGCAGCAGCGTTGGCGGATAATAATAGCCTTTACCTTCCACCGCTTTGCCGCCCAGCACCACGCTGGCCCCTTCCTGCACCGCACGCGCCACTTTCTGCTCCACGCGCTTAAGGGCTGCGGCGTTAATCAGCGGTCCCATTGCGATATCATTTCGCTCGGACGGATTGCCAAACTGCACCGCTTTCATTGCCTCGCCGAGGCGATTAACAAAGCGATCGTAAATACCTTTCTGCACATATACGCGCTCGACGCAGTTACACACCTGCCCGGTATTAATGACGCGAGAATCGACGATCGCTTTCACCGCCAGCTCCAGATCGGCGTCATCCATCACGATGGCAGGCGCTTTACCGCCCAGCTCCAGACACACCTTCGTGATATTTTTCGCCGCCGCCGTCATGATTTTCTCACCTGCCGTGACGCTACCGGTCATGCTCACCATCGCCACTTTCGGGTTCCCCGCCAGCTCTTGCCCTACCGTTTCGCCGCGCCCCAGCACCAGATTGAATACGCCTTTTGGCAGGCCAATGTCATCGACGATTTTGGCAAAAGCAATGGCGTTGTTTGGTGTGAATTCGCTCGGTTTGATCACAATCGTGTTGCCGGTCAGCAGCGCAGGGGCGAGCTTGCGGGCAATCAGGAAGAACGGGAAGTTCCACGGCAGAATGCCGGTTGTCACGCCCAGCGCGCGTTTAAAGACCAGGATATTTTCACCCGGACGATCGCTCTGGAGAATTTCACCTTCGTAGCGCCGCGCCCACTCGGCCATGTAATCGATATAGTCAGCGGTAAAGTTAACTTCTACCTCTGCCAGTTGCTGAATTTTGCCACCTTCCGCCACAATCAGAGAACCGATCTCGCTGGCGCGCTCGCGGATCCCCGCAGATATTTTACGCAGCCAGTTGGCGCGCTCAATTGCCGGGAGGGCTTCCCAGCCAGCCTGTGCGCGCTCGGCGGCATCGATTGCCTTGCGAGCGTCTTCAGCGCGCCCGTCGGGGATCCGGGAAATGAGCGCTTCGGTTGCCGGGTTGATAACATCAATCCAGGCATCACCCTGCCAGGCAACGAACTGTCCATCGATATACATAGGATGCTGTACGGGTACTGTCATGACCTGCTCCTGTAATTGCATTGTTTTTAACACGTAAATTTATTGTTAAAAATTACAATCACAGGCTAACTTTCCCACTCTGTCGCATGGTATTTGTGAGTCATCTCATAAAAGAAGCGGGTCAGCAAAACCGCGGAATTACAAAGTAGCAACATAAATTGCCCGTTTGCGAAAATACCAGCGCAAACGGGCACACTTTACAGGAGAGAACGACTGACCAGTGCGTCAGTCAGAATGGCGTCGTGATACAAGATTTGCCATGCTGCTTCAACATCGGCTGGAATATCCACGTGGGCGATAAAATCACGTCCCATCGGGCCGTAGCCTTCGATGTCATCCCGCAGGCGCGGTAGCTCGCCAAGGACCAGCGACAAATAGCGTTCTACGGGCCAAAGCCCTTCACTGCTGCCACTAAATACCAACCCGTCTTCACTGTTTTGCAGTCGCGCAAGCAAGCCCGGATGGCTAATCCAGCGTGGTGCACTGACCTCATCGCGCGTCACCCGGGCAAACGTCGCCATCGTCCTGCGCTGCATGGTGGGATCCTGCACCACCAGCACACGCTCAGGTATGGGCTGATGCTGCCTGAGGATCTCCCAGCTAAAGCGCGCATTGGCACCGCAGTGGGTTGACTGGTCTTCAATTAGCAGGCGTTCTTCTGGAATGTTCCAGAACTGTCGTGCAATAGCCGCAAGAATGGTCGCTTCAGCACGCCCCGTCGTCGGCACGGTGTTGTAACGTGGATGACGCGCGATGGCGGCATACAGGAACGTGGTCGAGTGGCCGATACCTCCACTAATCAATAGCGGGACGCCCTCTTCAGACGCTACGCGGCAGGCGGCATCAATGCTTGGGATCACTGCATTTCCGGCCAGCACGACAGCATCCACCGGTTCGGCAGGCTGGTAATCATCCTGCGCCAACCATTCGCCTACGGTATTCATTGCCGCCAGCGTGGTTTCCGGCAAACACGGAAAGATTGTCATCAGTACTTCCCTCCATCGAGTCCATTCAGAGTAACGCGTGCATCATGACAAAACAGAGGATCTCTCCGAAAGCCGATTCGCCCATTACCCGACATTCATATTTGATTTAACGACGCATTTCATATTCACTTGAATTATGAATTGCGTCAGACGTAAAATCCTTAGCCCACTAATTATTAGACTTTTCCAAGGTAACCGACGATATGCGCCTGCCCCAACGCGATCCTTATGCTCCTCGCGAGTGGCAGCCACACGAAAAACCCGCGCTGCTGGGCTCACCGTCAACGCCGCTGCATAGTACACCTAAACGTTTTGCCTACGGCATTGTCGGCTTATTAGTATGCCTGACCGGTGCGCTTGGTAACGCGATGGTTGCCGCCAACCTGCAAAATTTGCAGGGTACCTTTGCGGTCTGGTCGACTGAAATCGCCTGGCTGCCCGCCGTTTATGTCATGACCAACGTCTCGATTAACCTGTTGCTGGTAAAGTTTCGCCAACAGTATGGTCTGCGGGCATTTACCGAAGGTTTTCTGGTGCTTTACGTGCTGGTCACCTTTTTCCATCTGTTCGTCAACGATCTCAGCTCGGCGTTGATGGTCCGCGCCGCACACGGCATGGTGGCCGCAGCGTTAAGCTCGCTGGGCATTTACTATCAGATTCAGGCGTGGCCCGCGAAGCATCGTCTAAAAGCGCTGACCATTGGGATCACCGGTTCATCGCTGGCTATTCCCATTGCGCGTCTGTTCTCAACCGAACTGCTCCAGTTGGACGAGTGGCGCGGGCTGTACTTCTTCGAGCTTGGCCTGGCGCTGATATCACTCGGCTGCGTGATTGCGCTAAAACTCCCGCCCGGTGACAGACGAAAAGTGTTTGAAAAAAAGGATTTTATCACCTTCTTTTTACTGGCTCCGGGGATGGCGCTGCTTTGCGCAGTGTTGTCGCTCGGGCGTCTGGACTGGTGGTTTGAAGCACCGTGGATTGGCTGGTCGTTGGCATTATCACTGGTGCTGATCGTCTCGGCCATCGTCTTTGAGCATAACCGGAACAACCCGCTGCTCAACACCCGCTGGCTCTCCAGCGGCAGCATCCTGCGTCTGGGGCTGATCATGTTGCTGATCCGTATCGTGCTGGCGGAGCAAAACACCGGGGTGATTGGCTGGTTACAATACGTTGGATTACAGAACGAACAGATGACACATCTGGCATGGTCAATTTTCGCCGGTATCGTCTGCGGGATTATCGCCAGCTGTCTGACCATCAAGCCGACAAAACTGGCCTGGCCGATTGTCACCTCGCTGGTACTGATGATTGTCGCCTCGCTGCTGGACAGCCAGTCCAACAACCTCACCCGCCCGGACCAGTTGATGCTGAGCCAGTTTTTGCTCGGATTCGGTAGCGCCTTTTTCCTGGCGCCTGCCATGCTGGCGGGTATTGGTGGCGTGATCGCTGACCCGCGCAATCTGGTGAGTTTCTCGGTGCTGTTTGGTATGAGCCAGAATATTGGCGGGCTGATGGGTTCAGCTATTTTGGGTACTTTTCAGACCTGGCGGGAGAAATATCACTCCAGCATGCTGGCCGACCAGATCACTACGCTCAATCCGCTGGTGAATGAGCGGATACAGCTCTATACCCAGATGTACCGGAGTCTGATTGGCGATAGCGCATTGCTGGGCACCCAGGCCGTCACGCAGTTGCAAACGGTCACCACGCTTGAGGCCAATATTCTGGCATACAATGATACCTATCTGCTGACGGCGAGCATTGCGACCGCCACGCTGGTGTGGATTTTATGGCGTCTGTTACGGTTAAGAATCACCGCCTATTTGGCACTAAAAAAAGCCACCGGCACAAAATAATGGATATCGAAAAACTAATGGTTATCGCGTTACCCCAGGAGATGTTATGAGTCAGCAGGATGCAGCCAAAGAGCAGGCCCACACCCGCAATAATTTGCGCGTGGTTTCACTATTTGCCGCCGCGGCGATTGGGATTGTCGGGGTGCTGGTGATCCTCTACGCCTGGCAGTTGCCGCCGTTCACTCGCCATACGCAGTTCACCGATAACGCCTACGTTCGCGGCCAGACTACGTTTATCAGCCCGCAGGTGAATGGCTATATTACCGACGTGAAAGTGCAGGATTTTGTGCAGGTGAAAAAAGGCGAGCTGCTGCTGCAAATCGACGATCGTATTTATCGCCAGCGCGTTCATCAGGCCGAGGCACAGCTGGCAATGAAAATTGCCGCGCTGAACAATAACCTACAGCAGCGTAAAAGCGCCGAAGCAGTGATAGCCCGTAACGATGCGGCGCTGAAAAACGCTCGGGCGCAAAACCTGAAAACCCAGGCCGACCTCAAACGCGTGAAGGATTTGACCACCGACGGATCGCTTTCGATTCGCGAGCGGGACGCGGCCCTGGCGAGCGCCGCCCAGGGCCGCGCGGATATCGACCAGGCCAAAGCCACACTTGAGATGTCGCGCCAGGATCTGCAAACCGTGATTGTGAATCGCGGCTCGCTGGAGGCCGACGTTGAAAGCGCCAAAGCAGCACTGGAACTGGCGCAGATCGATTTGCAAAATACCCGCATCGTCGCCCCGCGCGACGGTCAACTGGGACAAATTGCCGTGCGGTTAGGCGCTTATGTTACCGCGGGCACCCATCTCACCACGCTGGTTCCGCCACAGTACTGGGTCATCGCCAATATCAAAGAGACGCAGCTCGCGAATCTGCGCGTCGGCCAGCCGGTTAAATTCACGGTGGATGCCCTGAACAACAGAGCCTTTGAAGGCCGTGTGGAGAGCATTTCTCCCGCCACTGGCGTGGAGTTCAGCGCCATTACGCCGGACAACGCCACGGGTAACTTTGTGAAGATCGCCCAGCGCATTCCGGTGCGTATCGAAGTGCTCGGCAAGCCAGAGGACGCCGCGCTGCTGCGTCCGGGCATGTCGGTTCAGGTGAATATTGATACGCGGGAGGCCAAACAATGAGGCTTTGCGCCGTAGCGGGGTTTACGATCGCGGCGCTGCTGACGGGGTGTCAGTCCGCCGATGTCGCCCCGGCTAAACCAACGCTGCTCATCCCCGCGCAGTGGCGCGAAGCATCCGGCCCCATTAGCCCAATGGAGCAGGTCTGGTGGCGTAATTTTCACGACAATAACCTTAACCGCTACGTCGAGCGGGCACTGCAAAATAACAGCGACGTGCTCATCGCTCGCGAGCAAGTTAACGAATATCAGGCGCGGGTTTATGCCGCTGACGGCAGCCTTTTCCCCACGCTCGATGCCAGCGTCGGCGGTACACGCGCGCGCGCTCAGTCGGCCGCCACCGGCCTGCCAGTCTATGGATCACTGTACAAAGGCAGCCTGACCGCGAGTTACGATGTCGATATCTGGGGCGTCAATCGCAGCACTGCCAACGCGGCACAGGCATCGCTTGAGGCGCAAAAAGCGGCCGCCGCCGCCGCAGATTTGACCGTCGCGTCGTCGGTCGCGTCGGGCTACATCACGCTACTGTCGCTGGATGAACAGCTGCGCGTAACGCAATCGACGCTCGCCTCACGCGAAGAGGCATGGAAACTGGCAAAGCGTCAGTTTGAAACCGGGTACAGCTCGCGTCTGGAATTGATGCAGTCTGATTCCGATTTGCGCGCCACCCGCGCGCAAATCCCGCAGATCCAGCACCAGATTGCCCAGCAGGAAAACGCGCTCAGCATCCTGCTGGGAGATAGCCCCGGTGCCGTCGTGCGCAGTGCAAACTTTGATACGCTCACGCCACTAAAGCTGCCGTCGCAACTGCCCTCTTCGCTGCTCAATCGACGTCCGGATATTGTACAGGCAGAGCGTCAGCTCATTGCAACGGATGCCACACTTGCCGCCTCCCGCGCCAGCCTGTTGCCGTCGATCAACCTGACGGCCAGCGGATCGATACAGGATCGCACGCTTCCCGGCCTGCTGGATAACCCATTGCAGCTCTGGAGCGTTGGCGGCAGCATTCTTGCACCGTTGCTTAATCGCCAGGCGCTAAACGCACAGGTGGATATTTCGCAGTCACAGCGCAATCAGGCTTTGTACGGTTATGAGAAAACCGTGCGCAATGCGTTTAGAGAAGTGAACGACAGCCTGGACGCGATCACGCGCTATCAGGAGCAGTTAAACGAACTTCGGGCTCAGCAGGATGTAGCGCAGGAAACCCTGCGTATCGCGCAAAATCGCTATCGTAACGGCTATTCGTCTTATCTGGATGAGCTGGACGCTCGACGCACGCTGTACTCGGTGCAAACCAGCGTGGTTCAGGTGAAAAATAACCTGCTGCTGGCGCAGATAGATTTGTATAAAGCGCTAGGTGGCGGGTGGTCTGAAGGGTAAGCGCCGGGCGAAGTATTCTCCGCCCGGCAGGGTCGTCAGGCGGAAATCTGATCCATGGCCTGCAAGATACGTTTATCCGAAATCGGATACGGTGTACCTAACTGCTGTGCGAAGAAGCTGACGCGCAGCTCTTCAATCATCCAGCGGATCTCCTGCACGTCTTCATCGTCACGGCGCGCGGGCGGCAGCTTGTTTAGCCACTGCTGCCACGCCTGCTGGACGCTCTCGACCTTCAGCATTTGCACGCGATCGCGATGCGGATCGATAGCCAGTTTCTCGAGGCGTTTTTCAATCGCCTGCAAATAACGCAGCGTATCGCCCAGACGTTTGAAACCGTTACCGGTGACAAACCCGCGATACACCAGGCCGCCCATTTGCGCCTTCACATCCGACAGGCCCAACGCCATGGTCATATCCACGCGCCCTTTCAGGCGTTTGTTGATATTGAACACCGCGGTCAG
>JALCNW010000005.1 GCA_022649305.1 Enterobacter sp. | reverse complement strand
CAGGCGCTGTTTCAGCAGAAGGATGTCGTCAGGGGGAGGTGTTGTTCATAAGCCCGCATTTTACCAGGCTTATTCAGTGACAACCAGGATAAAGAGATTTACAGCATGGTCAGGGAGGTCAGCAACCGTTTAGGCTGACGCCAGTCGATACCTTCCAGCAGCATCGCCAGCTGCGCCGGCGTCAGGAACACTTTGCCATCACGGGCTGACGGCCAGGCGAAGCGGCCGCGCTCCAGCCGTTTGGTCAGCAGACACAGCCCGTCACCGGTAGACCACAGCAGTTTGACCTGGCTGCCGCTGCGGCCCCGGAAGATGAAGACGTGGCCCGACATCGGATCATCTTTCAGCGCTGTCTGCACCTTTGCGGCGAGGCCGTTGAAGCCGTTTCGCATATCGGTGATACCGGCGACCAACCAGATCTTGGTTCCTGATGGTAGTGGGATCACCGTTTGAGCTCCTGTATCAGCAGGTTCAAAATAGTTTCGCTGATGGCTCCATTCAGACGGAGTGAACCGTGCCGAAACGTCACTTCACAGCTGATATTGAGTGATTCAGGTACCGCCGTTACAGGCTGTGACCGGGTGGACATTGCAGGGACATCTTCAGCATCAAGCGTTATCGGCAGCAGCTCAGGCACGCGATTCTCTGTTGTTGCAGGAGGTCGGAGTTTTCCTTCACGCCAGTACTGGCGCCACTTGAACAGCAGGTTGTCGTTGATCCCATGCTCACGTGCGAGTTGTGCTACGGAGATCTCTGGTCGGTGTGAGAGTTCAACCATTTTGATTTTGAACTCAACGGGATAATTAGGGCTTTTTTTACGCACTGTGGTTAATGATTTCATGGATAGTGTCCGCCATATTTAGTGTCCACTATCCTCTCAGGAATTTCAGGATCTACCAGACGGTGCTGGGACGACGCTTACGATTTAACCCAAGTAAAAACCCCTGAAACATGCTCATAGTGCATAAGGCTTTTCAGGACTTGCTGAGTGATTACCATCTTCATAGTCTCTCTCCTCGCGGTTGTAGCGGGAGCTGTGCGTAGTAGGGGAAAGGCCGTCAGACTCTGATAGCTACGTGGCATCTGAAAGTGATGTCTGCGGCCTGTAATAAAAAAGCCCATGGTACGTGGGCAAGATGAGGGTAAAGCAATGTCAGCTCTTTGGCTGAAGATACCCTGGCTGGGGTTTGGTGTGTGGTGGCCGGTACTGATTCCCGGCTTGCTACTCGTATTCACCGCCCGTCGTCGTCATGGTGAGCCATTACCTCACCATCTAGCTGATAAGCGCGCGCATCAGTCTGCGCATTCACCACAACATTGAGAGCACTGCGCCTGTATCGGTTAGCGTTACGGGATTAACCGGTTACCGTCACTACTCCGGAGACCTTCAGCCCAAAGACAACTCCCCTATCCTCTACAACCGCTTTGAGGTCGATAACTGGGTAGAGCGTCAACGACCTGCGATCCCCCGTCAAAAATCTGCTTAAATAGCCCTACGTTTAACAACGAGGAAAAGGCATGTCTAAATATCCAACCGGGGTCGAGAATCACGGGGGCTCATTGCGCCTGTGGTTCATGTACCAGGGTGAGCGGGTTCGCGAAAGTCTCGGTGTTCCCGATACACCTAAAAATAGAAAGATAGCTGGTGAGTTGAGGACTTCGATTTGTTACGCCATCAGAACAGGCGCTTTCGATTACTCCGTTCAGTTTCCTAATTCACCGCGGGCTCAGGTAAACAATGATCATAAACTGAAGACTTCAGTATCAGAGATGGCCTACAAGTGGCTGGGCCTGAAACAAACGGTATTAGCGAAGAACACGCATATGAGATACACATCTTACGTGAAAATGTGCCTTCGCATCCTGGATGATGAAAAGGAAATATCCGCACTTACCCACGAGGATCTTATGTCACTCAGGCATGAGTTGCTTACTGGGTATCAGCTCATAGGGAAAACGCTAGAACGCTCACATAAAAAAGGCCGAACTGTACGCACAGTTAACGGATACATGGCAGTGATGCTTGAAATGCTTAAATTTGCGGAGAGAAATGGCTACACAAACGGATCTGTAATCTCTGATATTCGCCCACTCAGGAAGTCAAAATCAGAGCCTGACCCGCTCACGAAAGATGAGTTTATACGCTTGCTTGAGGTTGCAAATCATCAGCAGATCAGAAATCTGTGGGTTTTGGCGGTGAGTAGCGGAATGCGACACGGTGAAATTTGCGCTTTAGCCTGGGAGGATGTGGACACTGTAAACTGGACTATCAAGGTTAACAGAAACCTGGCAATTTCTGATCACTTCTCCCCTCCGAAAACCGAGAGCGGGATAAGGACAATAAACCTGACTCAGCCAGCCATTGAAGCGCTGAAAAACCAGATGCAATTTACCCGCATGAAAGAGCAACACGAAATTGTTGTGCATATGAGAGAGTTTGGTAAGCAAAGGACTGATTCATGCACCTTCGTTTTCAACCCAAACATTTCTGGCCGATATCCGACCAAAAGTATTTGCTACATTCCAGGCTCAATTTCCGCCTCATGGAATCACTTGTTAAGAAGAGCTGGCATCAGACACAGGAAGGCATATGAATCACGGCATACATTCGCTTGCTGGGCATTAAGCGCTGGCGCAAACCCAAGTTTCATTGCCAACCAGATGGGACACACAAATGCTCAGATGGTTTTCAACGTTTACGGGAAATGGATGTCGGAACAAAACGGCGATCAAGTAGCCCTTCTGAACACTAATTTTGACTTCAATGCCCCACTGATGCCCCACAAGAAAGTGGCCGGAATATAATTTACATATATTACAGCCACTTAATTGTATGTTAGTGTTTTATCATCACATGGCGAACCACGGTGTAATCTTCCAGCCCGTATACCGACATATCCTTTCCGTAACCAGATAACTTCATTCCACCGTGCGGCATTTCGCTGACTAACATAAAGTGCGTGTTTACCCAGGTGCAGCCATATTGCAGGCGAGCGCTCAGCCGATGGGCGCGACCGACATCTTTTGTCCACACCGACGACGCCAGGCCGTATTGCGAATCGTTGGCCCAGGCCAAAACCTGATCCTCATCGTCAAATTCGGTCATGCTTACTACCGGGCCAAAGACCTCACGCTGGACAATGGCATCTTCCTGTTTTGCTCCGGCAAGTAGGGTTGGCTGGAAATAGTACCCCCCGCCATCAACGCGACTGCCGCCGGTCACCACTTTCACATGCCCAAGGGCTTTTGCCTGGTCTACAGCCTGACACACCCTTGCCAGATGAGCCGCGGAGCTGAGTGGCCCCAGTTCGGTTGACTCCTCATCCGGCGCGCCCATTTTCAGGCTGGCAACGGCTGCACGGAGTTTTTCTACCAGCGCGGGATAGATGCCCTTCTGCGCATAGATACGACACGCGGCGGTGCAATCCTGCCCGGCGTTGTAAAAACCGAAGGTGCGAACACCCTCAACCACCGCGTCGAGATCCGCATCGTCAAACACGATGACAGGAGCCTTACCGCCAAGCTCCATATGCGTGCGTTTAATGGATGATGCCGTATGGCTGATGATGTGCTCGCCCGTGGCGATCGAGCCTGTCAGCGACACCATGCGCACTTTCTCGTGCCCGGTCAGCGGGTCTCCAACCGTTTTACCGCGTCCAAACAGCACGTTGACTACACCCGCGGGGAAGATGTCCTTCGCCAGCTCGCCGAGTTTTAAGGCGGTCAACGGCGTGATTTCCGAGGGTTTAATCACCACGCAGTTCCCCGCTGCCAACGCGGGAGCGAGCTTCCACGCCGCCATCATCAACGGATAATTCCAGGGGGCAATTGATGCCACCACCCCAACCGGATCGCGGCGGATCATGGAGGTGTGCCCTTCAAGATATTCCCCCGCCGCCAGACCGTTCAGGCAACGGGCAGCACCTGCAAAGAACCGGAACACGTCGGCTACGGCCGGGATCTCATCGCTGATAACACAGTGCAGCGGTTTACCGCAGTTCTGCGACTCCAGACGGGCAAAGGTTTCAGCATGTTCTTCGATGACATCGGCGAGTTTCAGTAAACACTCCGAACGGGTTTTAGGCGTGCTGCGCCCCCATTCAGCAAACGCCCGGTCGGCGGCACAAACGGCGGCATCGACCTGCCCGGCAGACGCCTCAGCGATCTCCAGCAGCACTTCGCCGGTAGCCGGATTATAAACCGGCTGCATTTCGCCTTCGCCCGCCACCAGTTCACCATTAATCAGCAGTTGTGTTTGCATAGCTTTATCCTGTTGAAGTCGACGTTATTTCCCGCTGGCGGCACCGTCTTCGCCGTCGCGAGTGAGCCACCAGGCTCCCAGAATAGGAATCATTGTCACCAGCATCACCGACAATGCCACCACGTTGGTGACCGGTACATCTCGCGGTCGCCCCAGTTGGTTAAGCAACCAGAGCGGTAACGTGCGTTCGTGACCAGCCGTAAACGTTGTCACAATGATTTCATCAAATGACAGCGCAAAGGCCAGCATGCCCCCCGCCAGCAGCGCAGAGCTTAAGTTTGGCAGCACCACGTAGCGGAAGGTTTGCCAACCATCAGCGCCCAGATCCATTGACGCCTCAACCAGACTCCATGAGGTCCGCCTGAATCGGGCAATCACGTTGTTAAACACCACCACCACGCAGAATGTCGCGTGGCCCGTGACAATCGTGAAGAATCCCGGTTCAAGATTGACGGTTTTAAAGGCGGTCAACAGCGCCAGTCCGGTGATAATGCCTGGCAATGCAATCGGTAACAGCAAAAGCAGCGAGATGGCATTTTTGCCAAAAAATTCGCTACGCCAAAGCGCCGCCGCAGCCAGCGTGCCCAGCACCAGAGCGATGGCCGTGGATAGAGAAGCGATTTGAAGTGACAACGTCACGGATTCAATGATATCCCCACGCGAAGCCGCCACGCTGAACCACTTCAGGGTCAGCCCTTTTGGCGGAAAGCTAAACGCCGCATCTTCGGTATTAAAGGCATAAATGGCGATGATGAGCAGTGGGAAGTGAAGGAAAATCACACCTCCCCAGGCCGCCAGTTTTAAAAACCAGGGTGCGCGTTCAGAGTGCATCGAACGCTCCCAGACGTTTCACAAACGCCAGATAAAGGGAAATAAGCACGATCGGCACCAGCGTGAACGCGGCCGCCATCGGCATGTTACCAATCGCCCCCTGCTGGGCGTAAACCATGTTGCCAATGTAATAACCCGGGGGGCCGACCAGCTGCGGAACGATAAAATCGCCCAGCGTCAGCGAGAAAGTAAAAATAGATCCCGCGGCGATACCCGGAATCGCCAGCGGCAGAACGACATAGCGAAAAGTCTGACGAGGTCGTGCGCCAAGATCGGCTGAGGCCTGTAGCAAGGAAGCCGGCAGGCGCTCCAGCGCTGCCTGCACTGGCAGGATCATAAACGGCAGCCAAATATAGACGAAGACCAGAAAGCGCCCTAAGCCGGACGTCGAAAGCGTACTCCCGCCTATGGCTGGCAGCGTGAGCACCGACATCAGCAACGGTTCAAGTCCCATATAGCCCAGGAACCACTGAGCAACGCCGTCCTTTGCCAGCAGTAACGTCCAGGCATAAGCCTTAACGATATAGCTCGCCCACATCGGCAACATGACGGCAATATAGAAAAAAGCCTTCCATTTACCGCGCGTGTAGCGCGCCATATACCACGCCATGGGGAACGCCAGGGCAGCGCTGGCGAGGGTGACAGCCACGGCCATCACCAACGTGCGCAGAATAATGTCGTAATTTGCGGGATTGAATAGCGAGAGAAGATTGGCGAAGGTCAGGTCCGGCGTCACCGACATGGTGAAATCGTCAAAGGTATAAAATCCCTGCCATAGCAGGGTGAGCAGCGACCCCAGATACACAATGCCAAACCACATCAGCGGGCCAAGCAGCAGCAAAAAAAGTCCCAGTGACGGCTTACGCCACAGGACCGTCGTCATGCGACTGAACACACCACGCCTTGAAGAAGAGTGAGAGACGCTCATATCCATCTCACCTCTCCTCGTGCAGCGGCACCATCGCCTCGCGCGACCACGAAGCCAGCACCTGCTGACCGGGTTCAACGGCGGCGGGTATATGAATACCGCTCAGATTAGCCTGGCTGACCAGGAGCTTAGCGCCATTGGCCAGACGCAGTTCAAATCGTGTTGCCGCGCCCTGATACTGTACCGCTTGCACCACGCCCTGCACCTGAACTTCTCCGCTCTCATACAGGCGAATATGTTCAGGTCGCAGCGAATACATACCGTCCATCGCGCAGACCTGCTGAGCCACTGCTGCATCAAAAACGTTCGAGGTCCCAACAAAGCTTGCCACAAACGGGGTGCGCGGGCGCATATACAGTTCGCGCGGGGTATCAACCTGCTCAATGCGACCGTTATTGAACACGGCGACACGGTCAGACATCGACAGCGCTTCGCCCTGATCGTGGGTGACAAAAATAAAGGTAATCCCGAGTTCCTGCTGGAGCTTTTTCAACTCGAACTGCATTTGCTCGCGCAGTTTGAGATCCAGTGCGCCAAGCGGTTCATCGAGTAACAAGACGCGCGGTTCGTTGACCAACGCCCTGGCGATCGCCACCCGCTGGCGCTGTCCACCGGAGAGCTGGGAAGGCTTACGTTTATCTGCAAAACCTAAACCGACTTTTTCCAGGGCCTCCTGAGCCTTAGCCTGACGCTGCTTTTTATCGACGCCTTTGACCATCAGACCATAGGCGACATTTTCGATTATCGACATATGCGGGAACAGTGCGTAATCCTGGAACACGGTATTCACATCGCGTTCCCATGGCGGGAACTGGCTGGCTTGTTGCCCAAAGATTTTTATCGCACCGCCGCTGAGTTGTTCAAACCCTGCAATCAGACGTAGACAGGTGGTTTTGCCGGAGCCCGAAGGCCCCAGCATAGAGAAAAACTCCCCGTCATGAATGCCGATGGTGACACCATCCACTGCCCGTACATCACCGTACAGGCGGGAAACGTCGTTGAATTCAACCGCGTACGTCATGTTCAACTCCCGGCGTTTAACGACCGCCCATAATGGCGATGTAATCCTGCGTCCAGCGGCTGTAAGGCACAAATTTGCCGCCTTCTGCAATCGGCGTTTTCCAGAACATGATTTTATCGAAGGCGTTGTAGCCGTTGGTTTCACAGCCTTTATCGCCAAGCAGCGTGCTGGCTTTACAGCCTTCTGCGACCACCGGCAAGGATCCAAACCACGCGGCCAGATCGCCCTGGACTTTCGGCGTCAGAGACCAGTTCATCCATTTATAGGCGCACATTGGATGTTTGGCTTCGGCGTGAAGCATGGTGGTATCCGCCCAACCGGTCACGCCCTCTTTGGGGAATACGGTCGCAACAGGTTGATTATCGGCCTTAAGGGCATTGGCCTGATAAGGCCAGGCGCTGGATGCCACGACACCTTCGTTTTTGAAATCGCTCATTTGCACGGTCGTATCGTGCCAGTAACGGTGAATAAGCGCATGCTGGTCGCGCAGCACTTTTAATACGGCAGAATATTGTTCTTCATTGAGCTGGTACGGGTCAGTAATACCCAGTTGTGGCTGAGTTGCTTTCACAAACAGCGCGGCATCGGCGATATAAATGGGGCCATCGTAAGCCTGCACGCGGCCTTTGTTAGGTTTACCGTCCGGGAGATTTTGCGCGTTGAATACCACCGCCCAGCTGTCCGGTGGCGTAGGGAACGTTTTGGTATTGTACATCAGCAAATTCGGCCCCCACTGGTACGGCGTGCCGTAAACTTTTCCGCCGACGTTAAACCATTCGCCTTTGACAATGCGCGGATCGATTGTTTCCCAGTTAGGGATGAGATCGGGGTTAATTGGCTGAACGCGTTTTCCCATAATCAGGCGTAAAGACGCGTCACCGGAGGCGGTCACCAGGTCGTATCCGCCTTTCGCCATCAGGCTGACCATTTCATCGGACGTGGCGGCGGTTTTAACATTGACCGCGCAACCTGTCTCTTTTTCAAACTGAGTCACCCAGTCGTAATTTTTGTCAGTCTGGCCGCGTTCGATATACCCCGGCCAGGCAATAATATCCAACCGCCCTTCACCTTTGCCGATCGCTTTCGGCGGCTCTGCGGCTTGCGCTGTCATGATCGTCATGCCGAGCGCGCACAGGCTGCTGCGTGCAAATTTTTTGCTCATTCAATTTACTCCTGTCGCAATGAAATTTGGCGGCAGCCGTGCCGTAAAAATATCTCCCTTCATAACCGTAGACCGCGCGATTGCGCCGCACCTTGAGCCAGAGAGAAATATCATCATGTTGTGACAGAGGACGCATTCCCTGTTAACTGGATTATAGACAAGGAGTTAGCGTTGAGAGGCGGTATGCAGATTTCCTATGACAGACGCTGAAAAATAGCCCTGGCGCCTGTCACAGAATATTTTATGAAGAGGGGGAAAACCTGTGGGAAATATACCCGCAGGCTTATTTCA
The DNA here is from genome assembly GCA_022649305.1 of Enterobacter sp. GTDB lineage: Bacteria > Pseudomonadota > Gammaproteobacteria > Enterobacterales > Enterobacteriaceae > Enterobacter. Next base: position 112,393 of record JALCNW010000005.1, on the reverse strand, counting down.
GCATCGCGCTGATTAATTTAGCCAACTGGACGACGGCCTGTTCTTCACGCTCCCCCCAGGCCCAGGAGGTATTAAAACGAAAGAAAGGGATCCAGGCATCGGAAGTCGAGAACATTTTGCCCGGCGCGATGCTGATATGGTGCGCCAGCGCTTGTTCGCTCAATGTCCCGGCGTCCAGCGGTGCGGGTAATTCCAGCCACAAAAAATAGCCGCTATCGTTGTGGTGTATTTTGACCTCCGCTGGCAAATGCCGCATCAGCGATTGCCAGGCCTGCTGTTTGCGCTCGGCAAGCGTACGACGCAGACGACGAAGATGAGCGTCGTAACGTTTGGTCGCCAGATAATCCACCAGCGCCAGCTGCATCGGCGAGCTGGTTGATAGCGTACTCATCAGTTGAAGTTGCTGAATACGTCGCGCATGTTTGCCCGCTGCTACCCAGCCTATGCGAAATCCGGCGACCAGACATTTAGAAAATGAGGAGCAGTGCAGCGTCATATCCTGTCGATCCCAGGCCTTAGCGGGCAAGGGTTTATCACGACCAAAATAGAGTTCGCTGTAGACATCATCTTCAATCAGGGTGACGTTGTGCTTTGTCAGCAAGTCTACGAGGTGGGCTTTTTTCTCGGCACTGAGCGTAAAACCGAGCGGATTCTGACTGTTGGTCATCAGCCAGCAGGCTTTGACCGGATATTCGTTCAGCGCTTGCTCAAGCGCACTCAGGTCTATTCCCTCACGCACGTCAGTCGCAATCGAAAGAGCCTTAAGCTTTAGCCTTTCCAGCGCCTGCAGTGCGCCGTAAAAACAGGGATTTTCAACAATGACCCAGTCGCCGGGTTCGGTGACGGCCTGCAAACTGAGGTTGAGTGCTTCAAGCGCGCCAGCGGTAATGACTATCTCTTCTGGCGAAATGTTCATTCCCTGTTGCGCATAGCGGCGTGCGATAGCGTGGCGTAGGTCGACATTTCCCGGCGGCAAGCTTTCAATCACGCTCATCGCCGTGGCTGTTTTGCTGACGTTTGCCAGGGATCGGTTAAGTTGTTGCAGTGGGAAAAGTCGGGGATCGGGAAAGGCTGATGCAAACGGAACAACGGAAGGATCGCGGCTGGCCTGGAGGACATCGAAGATATAGGTGTTGATGTCGACCATTTCGTCGCGCATCACCTGAGCAGGCGGTGACGGCTGCTGCTTTACAGGTCGCGGCGCGACGTAATAACCCGACTGCGGGCGAGCAATAATTCGCCCCTGACTTTCCAGCGTTTGGTAGGCGTGACCCACGGTCATAAAGCTCATACCGCTACTGACCACTTGCTCACGTAGCGACGGTAACTTATCACCCGGCAACCACACACCAAGCTCAATTTGCGAAATGATCTGCTCTGCCAGACGCTGATACTTTTTCATTATTTTCTCCTTACTTACCGATATTGTATATCAGCAGGAGAAAAATAGCAGATTTGACTAACTGTTATGCTTGTTGATGAACGGCCTGCATCGCCGCCTGGTTAGGCACGATCAAATGGTCAAGCGTCGTCATTGACGATTTGCAAAAAATGCACTTTGCACCGTGCGGGTTTTTTTCTGACACATCAAAAATGGACGTGCGGTACTGCGAGCCATGACAGCATGGGCAACGAAAATGGATTGTAGAAATCATATAATTCTCCTGAAAACGAAATAAACGTAATGCGCTAATGGGCCTTAAAGGCAATAGTGGTCTGAGGCAAAACTAATCAGAGTGTAGAGAAAAGACCCAAGAGGCTGCGGAGAGGCACAACGTGATGAGAAATACTTTAGGAAACTACGTCAGATATTTTTTTGGTATCAAACCGATGAATCATTAACGCATGACTGATGCAAGGACGCAAGGGTTTTAATGAATAAAAGTGATAAAAATAACTTTTTTATAATGTGAACTTTTAAGCATAAGCCTAACTGCCAGCATCGTAAACCTTCTATATCAGATGCATAAAGTCAGGGGTTAATTCAAACTGTTATATATAAATTTCACTTTACTGCCTCTGATAGCGAACATCCGCCCCCTATACCATAACAGCACACCGATTGACATTGAGGCTGTGCATGTTTGGTTTAGATGCTTTTCATCTTGCGAGGATCCAGTTCGCATTTACCGTATCCTTTCACATTATTTTCCCGGCGATCACTATCGGCCTCGCCAGCTATCTGGCGGTATTAGAAGGCTTATGGCTTAAGACCAAAAATCCAGTATGGCGTTCGCTGTACCATTTCTGGTCGAAGATTTTCGCCGTTAACTTTGGTATGGGCGTGGTGTCCGGTCTGGTCATGGCGTATCAGTTTGGTACTAACTGGAGCGGTTTTTCGCAATTCGCGGGCAGTATTACCGGCCCGCTACTCACCTATGAAGTCCTCACCGCGTTCTTTCTGGAAGCAGGCTTTCTTGGCGTAATGCTTTTTGGCTGGAATAAAGTAGGCCCAGGTCTGCACTTCTTTTCAACCTGCATGGTGGCACTGGGAACCATTATTTCGACCTTTTGGATCCTGGCGTCAAACAGCTGGATGCAGACGCCGCAAGGCTATGAAATCGTTAACGGAGTCGTAGTGCCGGTGGACTGGTTTGCGGTGGTGTTTAATCCGTCCTTCCCGTACCGGTTGCTTCATATGTCCATCGCGGCATTCTTGAGTAGCGCCCTGTTTGTCGGTGCTTCGGCGGCCTGGCATCTGCTGCGCGGCAATAATACCCCAGCCATTCGCCATATGTTTTCCATGGCGCTGTGGATGACGCTGATCGTGGCCCCCCTCCAGGCCATGATCGGCGATATGCATGGGCTAAATACGTTAAAACATCAGCCCGCCAAAATTGCCGCTATCGAAGGCCACTGGGAAAATCCCCCAGGAGAACCGACCCCACTTCTACTGTTCGGCTGGCCGGATATGGAACAAGAGCGTACCCGGTTTGGCCTGGAGATCCCCGCACTCGGCAGCCTGATTCTGACGCACAGCCTGGATAAACAGGTTCCGGCGCTCAAAGACTTCCCAAAAGAAGACCGCCCTAACTCAACTATCGTATTTTGGTCGTTCCGCATAATGGCGGGGTTAGGCATGCTGATGTTGCTATTAGGGGCTGTGGCACTGTGGTTGCGCTACAAAAAACGCGTTTATACTTCGCGCCCCTTCCTCTGGTTTGCGCTATTGATGGGGCCTTCTGGATTGATCGCGATACTGGCCGGGTGGGTCACCACCGAAGTGGGACGTCAGCCGTGGGTCGTTTACGGCCTACAGCGCACCGCCGATGCCGTCTCCGCGCATGGCACTCTGCACATGAGCGTGAGCCTGATAGCCTTCTTTGTGGTCTATACCTCTGTATTTGGCGTCGGCTATAGCTACATGGTGAGACTCATCAAAAAAGGGCCTCAGGAGCATGAATCTTTTGCCACTGAACATGATGGCCGCCCCGCTCGCCCGCTTTCCGCGGCCAGCACCGAATTTGAAATGAAGGAGAAACCATAATGGGTATCGATCTTTCCATTATCTGGTTTGTGATTATCGTATTTGCCACGCTGATGTATATCGTGATGGATGGATTCGACCTGGGGATTGGGATCTTGTTTCCCTCTACGCAAGATGCAGACGATCGCGATGTGATGGTGAACAGCGTCGCCCCCGTGTGGGATGGCAATGAAACCTGGCTCGTTCTGGGTGGCGCAGCGCTTTTTGGCGCATTTCCGTTGGCCTATGCCGTGATTATCGATGCATTGACCATTCCGCTCACCCTTATGCTGATCGGGCTTATCTTCCGTGGCGTCGCATTCGAATTTCGCTTCAAAGCAACGCCCGGCCATCGACCGTTCTGGGACAAAGCCTTTATCGGCGGCTCGATTCTCGCCACCTTTAGTCAGGGCGTGGTCGTTGGCGCGGTCATCAACGGATTTTCCGTGACCGGACGCGCCTACAGTGGTGGACCGTTTGACTGGCTGACGCTGTTTAACCTGTTCTGCGGTCTTGGACTAACCGTGGCTTACGCCCTGTTAGGCGCTACCTGGCTCGTCATGAAAAGTGAAAATCCACTTCAAAGGCGAATGAGGCAGGTTTCAAAGCAACTGTTGCTGGCCCTGCTGATGGTGATTGCTGCGATCAGTATCTGGACCCCATTAGCGCACCAGACGATTGCCGAGCGTTGGTTCAGCCTGCCAAACCTGTTCTTCCTGCTACCAGTCCCGTTGCTGGTCATAGCGTTAAGCGTCTGGTTATGGAAAAGCCTGAACAATCCCGAAAGCCATAATCTGGCGTTCGTCCTGACATTGGGGCTGATTTTTCTTGGCTTTAGTGGACTGGGGATCAGTATTTGGCCGTATATCATTCCACCGTCGATTACGCTTTGGCAAGCCGCTGCGCCTGTGCAAAGTCAGGGCTTTATGCTGGTAGGCGCGTTGCTGATAATTCCGATAATCCTTGTTTACACTTTCTGGAGTTATTACGTGTTCCGCGGCAAAGTCCAACATGGGGAGGGTTATCATTGATGCAACAACCTGTCTGGAAACGCCTGGTGTGGCTGGTCATTATCTGGGGCGGCAGCGTACTGGCGCTTGCTGCGGTAGGAATGTTCTTTCGCGTGATAATGACCGCCGCAGGATTTAAATCGCATTAATTTCCACCTTGCCGGGCAGTGCGTTGCCGTGCCCGGCCCCTTCCTCGCATTTTCAGATAAACTCCAATGACACCCCTGGCGGTATCGTTAAAATCTCACGTAGATTCATCAAATAAATAGTTTGAGACGAAAATGAAAAAACTCTTGGCCTTGAGCCTGTTCAGCCTAATCCTTACGGGCTGCGTCAATCCAGGGAAAGCGTCCGTTCAACCGGAACAGCTCCAGGGACACCGTTTTGTGCTTGAAAGCGTGAACGGCGCAGCAATTAAACCGAGCGCCGTCCAGCCTGAAATAAGCTTTGGCGAGAAAATGACGATTTCAGGCGTGATGTGTAACCGCTTTAACGGCCAGGGCAAACTATCGGAAGGGGAACTGAAGGCTAAAGCGTTAGCGATGACGCGTAAGTTATGCGCTGACCAGCAGTTGAATGAGCTGGATAGCACGATCGGCAATATGCTGCGCATGGGCGCGCAGGTTGACCTGACTGAAGATCAGTTAACGCTAGCGACGGCTGAGCAAACGCTGATGTTTAAGCGCGCAGAGTAATCAGTAATTCCCGCAGGTGCCTATGGCAAGCGACTGCTCACTGCAACGTTTGCCATTGGGTAGCGCGCACATACCGGTGGCGGAACCGTCTAGCTGACGTGCCACAGAAAGTGAACCACCAACCATAGCGCAGCTTGCTTGTCCTGAACTGGACATCGCGGCTTTCATCCCCGGAGCCACGTGTGCGGCGGTGGCTTGTTGTACAGGCTCATTACTGCATGCCGACAACAATAACGCGGCACACCCTACCCAAAATGCTGAACGCATTATTCCTTCCCCATAAAATTAGCGAAACCTATGCATCATAGGCATCGCGCGGCGCTACGTCGAGAGTACCACTGCGCATTTATGCACTTCTGAAACATTTTCTGGCAATTTTTTAGCAGAAAATTGATCTACACATTGATACCAGGAATGCTAAGGACACAAAAGCGAAAATCGTAAAACCCGACCTTTGCTAAAATAAGGGAATAACTATCAAGACTCGTTGACGTTATACGGGTCTCTCTTTTTGCGCAATGTAAGGGTGTCACATGATCACTATTGACGGTAATGGCGCGGCCGCGTCCGTCGCGTTTCGCACCAGTGAAGTTATCGCCATCTACCCCATTACGCCAAGTTCGACGATGGCTGAACAGGCCGATGCCTGGGCTGGGAATGGGCTCAAAAATATCTGGGGCGACGTGCCACGGGTCGTTGAAATGCAGTCAGAGGCCGGAGCCATCGGCGCGGTCCACGGCGCATTGCAGACCGGTGCACTTTCCACGTCGTTTACCTCTTCACAGGGATTGCTGCTAATGATCCCGACGCTGTATAAGCTGGCGGGACAGTTGACACCGTTTGTCCTGCATGTCGCGGCTCGTACGGTTGCCACGCATGCGCTGTCGATCTTTGGCGATCACTCCGACGTGATGGCTATTCGCCAGACGGGGTGCGCCATGCTTTGCGCCAGCAACGTGCAGGAAGCGCAGGATTTTGCGCTGATTTCGCATATCGCAACGCTGAAAAGCCGCGTGCCTTTTATTCATTTCTTCGATGGTTTTCGAACGTCGCATGAAATAAATAAAATTGTACCGTTATCTGATGACACCATCCTGAACCTGATGCCGCAAGCCGAGATCGATGCGCATCGTGCTCGCGCCTTGAATCCTGAACACCCGGTTATACGTGGCACATCTGCCAATCCTGATACCTATTTCCAGTCACGTGAAGCGACCAACCCCTGGTATAACGCGGTATACGACCACGTTGAGCAGGCAATGGATGATTTTGCTCTGGCGACCGGACGGGAATATAAGCCATTTGAATATTATGGCCACCCGCAAGCCGAGCGCGTGATTGTGCTGATGGGTTCGGCCATTGGCACCTGTGAAGAAGTCGTTGATGAGTTGCTGACCAATGGCGAAAAAGTCGGGGTGTTGAAAGTCCGCCTGTATCGTCCTTTTTCGGCCAGGCATCTTCTCTCTGTCCTGCCAGAAAGCGTACGCGCGCTCGCTGTTCTCGATCGCACCAAAGAACCTGGTGCTCACGCAGAACCCCTTTACCTGGACGTGATGACCGCGCTGGCAGAAGCGTTCAATAGCGGTGAGCGTGACACCTTGCCGCGCACAATCGGCGGACGTTACGGCCTCTCTTCGAAAGAATTTGGTCCAGACTGCGTGATGGCGGTGTTCAACGAGCTCAACGCCGCCAAACCGAAACCACGTTTTACCGTCGGCATTTATGATGATGTTACCAACCTTTCCCTGCCGCTCCCTGATAATACCTTGCCTTCTGGCGCGAAGCTGGAAGCGCTGTTTTATGGCCTGGGGAGCGATGGGAGCGTTTCGGCAACCAAAAATAATATCAAAATTATTGGAAACTCAACGCCGTGGTATGCCCAGGGTTATTTTGTCTATGACTCTAAAAAAGCGGGCGGCCTGACCGTTTCGCATCTTCGTGTGAGCGAGCAGCCGATTCGCTCGGCTTATCTGATTTCGCAGGCCGATTTTGTGGGCTGTCATCAGTTACAGTTTATCGATAAATACCAGATGGCTGAACGCCTGAAGCCCGGCGGCATTTTCTTGATCAACACCCCGTATAGCGCCGATGAAGTCTGGTCACGCTTGCCGCAGGAGGTACAGGCCGTTCTGAATCAGAAGCACGCGCGCCTTTACACTATCAATGCGGCGAAAATTGCCCGCGAATGTGGCCTTGCCGCTCGAATCAACACCGTCATGCAGATGGCCTTCTTCCATTTGACCAGCATTCTTCCAGGCGAGAGTGCCCTGCTGGAATTACAGGGTGCGATTGCAAAAAGTTACAGCAGCAAGGGAGCTGAACTGGTGGAGCGCAACTGGCAGGCACTGGCGCTGGCACGTGAATCTATTTCGGAAATCCCACTGCAACCGGTGAATAGCACCAGCCCAAACCGTCCACCCGTCGTCTCGGATGCGGCACCTGATTTCGTGAAAACCGTCACCGCTGCCATGCTGGCAGGACTTGGCGATGCCCTTCCCGTCTCCGCACTTCCACCAGACGGAACCTGGCCTGTGGGCACCACACGCTGGGAAAAACGCAACATCGCCGAAGCGATCCCTATCTGGAAAGAAGAACTGTGTACGCAGTGTAACCACTGCGTCGCAGCATGCCCGCACTCCGCCATTCGCGCCAAGGTGATCTCGCCGGAAGAGATGGAAAATGCACCAGCCAGCCTGCACTCTCTGGATGTCAAATCTCGCGATATGCGCGGGCAAAAATATGTTCTGCAGGTGGCCCCGGAAGATTGCACCGGCTGTAATCTGTGCGTAGAAGTTTGCCCGGCGAAAGACAGGCAGAATCCTGAAATCAAAGCCATCAATATGATGTCGCGTCTGGATCATGTCGAAGAAGAGAAAGTGAATTACGACTTCTTCCTCGACCTGCCAGAAATCGACCGTACCAGGCTGGAACGTATCGATATCCGTACGTCGCAGTTGATTACCCCGCTGTTCGAATACTCAGGAGCCTGCTCCGGGTGTGGTGAGACGCCTTATATTAAGCTTCTTACCCAGCTTTACGGCGATCGTATGCTCATCGCTAACGCCACCGGGTGTTCCTCTATTTACGGCGGTAACTTGCCTTCTACCCCTTACACCACCGACGCCAACGGTCGTGGCCCGGCATGGGCGAACTCGCTATTTGAAGACAATGCCGAGTTCGGGTTGGGCTTCCGTCTGACGGTAGATCAGCATCGTGCCCGCGTTATGCGCCTGCTGGGGCAATTTGCCGATAAGCTTCCAAATGAGCTCAACGAGGCGCTTCATGCCGAAGCCACGCCAGAGTTTCGCCGCGAGCAGGTTTCAGCGTTGCGTGAACACCTGAGCGGCGTTGAAGGTGCGGAGCAGCTGCTCACTGATGCTGACGCGCTGGTTGATAAGTCCATCTGGCTTATCGGCGGCGATGGCTGGGCCTACGATATTGGTTTTGGCGGATTGGATCACGTTCTAAGCCTGACGGAGAACGTCAATATCCTGGTTCTTGATACGCAGTGTTATTCCAACACCGGCGGTCAGGCGTCCAAAGCCACGCCGCTGGGTGCAGTGACCAAATTTGGCGAGCACGGCAAACGCAAAGCGCGCAAAGATCTTGGCGTCAGCATGATGATGTACGGGCATGTCTATGTTGCGCAGATTTCGCTTGGCGCGCAGCTCAACCAGACGGTGAAAGCCATTCAGGAAGCGGAAGCCTATCCAGGGCCATCGCTCATTATCGCGTACAGCCCTTGTGAGGAGCATGGATACGATCTGGCGTTAAGCCACGATCAGATGCGCCAGCTCACGGCAACGGGCTTCTGGCCTCTGTACCGTTTCGACCCGCGTCGTGCCGATGAAGGTAAACTTCCTCTGGCGCTTGATTCACGGCCACCATCAGATGCACTCGCCGAGACGTTGATGCAGGAACAGCGCTTCCGTCGTCTCAATGCCCAGCAGCCTGAAGTGGCAGAGCAATTATGGAAAGACGCGGCAGCGGATTTGCAGAAACGCTATGACTTCCTGGCGCAAATGGCCGGAAAAGCAGAAAAATCGATCAGCGAGTAAAAAAAATGCCCGGAGCATCCGCTCCGGGCATATCCAAAATGTTTTTTGAATGACAATCTCATCAAACAAATCACATTCATTTAATTAATGGATGAAGAATCTTAAAGGCATATAACAGCACAGAGTGTACACATCTCCCCCCTCCATGAATAATTTTAATTTTATATATCTCAATTGAACACATATAAAATAATTATCAGCATTTCTTCGGAATTAATTCCTTGAGATTTTACTTATTCAGTAACAAAACTACTTTATTAAAGATTAATAGAGTGAATTAGCATGTGACAACTTTCCACCTAGGAAAGTTCGCAAAGTCATTAAATAATAAAACAGCAAAGGAATAGTCACATGCAAAAGAAAGTACTGGCACTCATTATCCCTGCCCTTTTAACGGTTGGCGCAGCGCAGGCAGCAGAAATTTATAATAAGGACGGTAATAAACTAGATTTATATGGCAAAGTTGCAGGCTTGCACTATTTCTCTGACGACTCTGGTGCTGACGGCGATCAGACTTATATGCGTATTGGCTTCAAAGGTGAGACGCAGGTAAGCGACCAGTTGACCGGCTATGGTCAGTGGGAATACCAGATTCAGGCTAACAACACCGAAGGCTCAGATAATCAGTCCTGGACCCGTCTGGCGTTCGCGGGACTGAAGTTCAATCAATATGGTTCATTCGACTATGGCCGAAACTATGGCGTCATGTATGACGTCGAGGGTTGGACCGATATGCTGCCAGAGTTTGGTGGGGACTCCTACACTAAAGCCGATAACTTTATGACCGGTCGAGCCAACGGCGTAGCCACCTACCGTAACGCTGATTTTTATGGACTGGTAGACGGTTTGAACTTTGCATTGCAGTATCAGGGCAAGAACGAAGGAACCGGCAACGGTAATGAAGGCACCAACAACGGCCGCGATGTTCGTCATGAAAACGGTGATGGATTTGGTCTCTCCACAACCTATGACCTCGGTATGGGTATCAGCGCAGGTGCCGCCTATACGTCGTCAGACCGAACTAACGCACAGGCGAATACCACGACCGCAGGCGGTGACAAAGCCGATGCCTGGACTACCGGTCTGAAGTACGATGCGAACAATGTTTATCTGGCAGCCATGTACTCTGAAACCCGAAATATGACGCCGTACGGCGACCAGGATGATGCGATAGCGAATAAGACGCAGAACGTTGAAATCACGGCGCAGTACCAGTTTGATTTTGGTCTTCGCCCGGTGGTTTCTTATTTACAATCGAAGGGTAAAGACTTGGGTAATGGCCAGGGCGATCAAGATCTGGTTAAATATGCTGAAGTCGGCGCAATCTATTACTTTAATAAAAACATGTCCACCTACGTTGATTATAAAATAAATCTACTGGATGAAGATAACGCGTTCTATAAAGACAATGGTATCGGCACCGATGACATCCTTGCCGTAGGTTTGGTTTATCAGTTCTAATCTTTGCAGCCCGCATTCATATGCGGGCTTATTTAATTGTTGCAGACACGAACGACATAATACTTTTGTCTTGCATAAACAGGCCATCCTGATGGATGATAAATCTCCTGTTACAAGCTGTAAGGGACACCATCATGGTCCATCACCCTGTAAGATCGTCACGCATTGCATCCATTGGCTATGATGAGCGTAGCGCGACGCTGGAAATTCGCTTTCTCGATCGCCGCACTCTGCGGTACCAACATGTTCCCGCCCGCGTCTACAACGATTTTTTGCAGGTGGTATCAAAAGGCCGTTTTTACGATGGCGTGGTTAAAGGGAAATTTAACGAAGTCAAAGTGTAGCAAAGACAACGTTCTCAGCGATTACTTCTTCGCCGCTCGAAAAGACAAATAACCCATCACACCATCGCTCGCCCCATCCTTTGGATGATTGACGCCATCCATCACTTCAATCTCGGCAAAATCAAAAGGTGAAACGCCTTCAATGCAGGCGACATTGATACCGTACTGATCCGGGTTGGATCGGCGCTGGTGGAAAGTATAAATACCGCAGACGGAGCAGAAAAAATGACGTGCTTCCTGTGTGTTAAAACGGTATTCCGTAAGTTTGTCCTGGCCTTTTGTCACTTCAATTCCCGACAGCGGAGCAGAAACCACAACCGCCCCGCGCATCCGACAAAACGAACAGTTACAGCGCCGGGCTGTGTTAAATCCATCAGACAGTTCAACCGTAAACGCAACCGCGCCACAATGGCATTGTGCAGCTAGCTTTTGGGTCATACATTTTACTCCTGAGAGAGACTGCTGTTTAGCATGGTCCGAAACCGAGAAATGTTCAATATTCTCTCGATGCCCCGGCTGATTAAGAGCTTAAACGTACTGACAATCAGGCCAGGAATCCACACCATACCCGCCATCAGATATCCATCGGATGGCAGGAACATCTACCGACACAGGCGAGTCCATCAATCCCTATCGTGGCTCGTGGTAAACCGCCTCAATATTGTATCCATCAGGATCAATGATAAACGCGGCGTAATATCCAGGGTGATAATGGGGCCTGTATCCCGGCGCACCATTATCTTTTCCACCAGCCAGTAAAGCTGCGCGGTAGAATGCATCCACTTCCTCTTTGTTTTTTGCACTGAAAGCAAGATGCATCCGGGGCGTAGAGGGGGTGCCCAGTGTTAACCAGAATGCACCTCCAGGATCTCCCCTTTCATCAAGTACAGCGGGGCCAAAACCTACCGCCTTATTCGGGAATTCAAGCCGGATAATATAACCAAGACTCACAAGAACGCTCGTGTAAAAGAGTTTACTGTCTTCAAGATTTGTGACGCTGAATCCGGTGTGATCAATCATGTTTATACTCCTGTCAGCAAAGAAGAGTATGCAGTAAAGCACTCAACAATCGAGCGATGTTTGATTTGGTGTAAGAATGGGTGATATTGCATGACACCTCGGCGACACCGAAGCTAGAGATCCCCCCGAGTCGAGTATTCACTCACCGAACGGGGAAAAGCTTTTGAGCGGTCAATAGCTGCCCTACAAGACTGAGCTTTACTACGCAGGGAAACGCCTGGCATAAGAAAACACAAGTAATTGATACGTTAAACGTGTATCGTAGACGTCCCTTATATCAGGAGATGCCTATGTCAGTTCGTAAAAACACACAATCCCGCCGTAATTACTTAGTCAAATGCCCGTGCCCAAACTGTTCAAAAGATTCAGAGCATAGTTTTAGCCGAGTCCAAAAAGGTTCTCAACTCGTCTGCCCATTTTGCAATACTTTATTTAAACCATTAAAATGATTGCAGAAACATTCCTGAAGATATGATAATCGTTAAATAAATTAGCGACCCCGCCTTAAGCTACGTTTTAGGGGGGGGAACCAAATAGACTCTACACAGTGATGCTACTGTAGGCAGTCTAATTAGAGGCGCACGTGACTGTTTGTACAGCACGTCCACACCTGCTAGTTATCACAAAGTATTACGTTAGAAGCTGCGGGACCTTTGGTACGATTGAAAATCGTATACTCAACTTTCTGTCCTTCAAACAGGGTTTCTAAATTATCCCCCCGAAGATCGGACACGTGAACAGAGATATCTTTGCTTCCATCAAGAGGAGAGATGAAACCGAAACCTTTGTCTTCCTTATACCACTTTACCAGGCCTCTGATTCTTGAGGACATACTGACTCCAGTTATATCTGACGGGAAGGGTAATAAACGTATTATAATAAAGTATAGACTCAAAAGGAGGGATATCAGCGATAACACCTGGTAATGAGGACTGCCCAATAAAATGTTTACGTTCGCTTGTAGATCGAACTGATGAGCACATTAAGGCACGGACAGTGACAATAAGCAAAGTATTCTTTACCTTTCGGCACTCCCACTCTGGTAGTGGTCACTGTCCTTGAGGACAACGCTTGAAACGAGGGTTGCTTTACTCAGGCCGCTTTCATAGGGTTTGTATGCCAAACCAATGACACAGAATGAATTCTTGTGGGGGTAATAATGATAATGGGTTTTGTCTGTGATTTGTGGGTAAAACTCACACCCAAAGGGTATTTGAGTAATCTTAAAAGCCCTGACCATTGCAGCCAGGGCTTTTAAGGTACTACAGACTTCAGATTTGACATTAATGGACTTAATAGTGTGATACTGCTATTTATACTGCTTTTAAATGCACCCGTTTACTACAGATAATATTGGGTATTAATACTAAAAAACCTCCCTCTATTTATCTCGTTATATACACACCTGCGCTTTCAAAAATTAAGCGTGGCAATTTAAACAAGTACATCCCCCATCGCGACATATACTCTTTGATGCGTTACCCTTTGCTGGTACAGTTATAAAAAACAAACTAAACCGCCAGCATCAATTAGAAAAACAAGGCCTTACATCGTCGCGCAAACACTACCATTTTGCGAGCCAGCACGAACACTTCGAGACCTTAAAGCACACTACATCCCAAATAACAAACTTCGTGGCCCGTATAGCAAAATGGTTTTACCCAGTACTTTTTACTGCTCACTAACTTCTTTCATTGTGCGGCTAAGTGCTAATTTACTCATTCAAGATTTGAAGTCAATACTGTTTTTTAAAACATGTTTTTATTAACAGCAACATACCACTTCAAGAATAAACCTGTTGACCACTGGTTCTGTCACCTGAAGCTGCAAGGGAATAGATGAGGCAGGATGTTAGCGGTAGAGAAGCAAAAGATATTATCTCTGACGGTACTGTGCAGGCGGACAACTTCATTTGGCACGCTGTTTCGCGCTCGGTGGGGAATGTGAAAAATCAATGTCCAGCGCTAATCGAAGCTGCCCACTGAAACGCAACCAGACTAAGCGTTCAAGTCTGCTTTGAGCTGTGAGTTCAACCGATTGATGCAACACACTTATCGAACCGTTCTGCGGGTGATTCATAGTCTCGCACTTTTCTCGGCCTTTCGTTGAGCTGACTGGCAACACTGTTAAGCCTTTGTTGGCTGTGAAAAGATAAGTCGTCCGATCGGTTACGACGTGACCTACCGCATCGGCGATCAACAGGGTAAAATCCGGATGGATAAAGACCCCGGCACGCAGCCCCACTGGATGAGAAAGGCCAGTTAGTTTTGAATAAAATTTAACGGCTATATTGACACCCCGTGATTTTTTATAATCGGGGTGTGTTTATCTTCAGAACCTATTAACTCCAACCTTTTTTACTGCGACGGATATAAGGTAATACGGATAATAGAGCCAGTACCGCTAATGCCATTCCAATCCATAAAGCTGAACGTAAACCGAATCCTGATGAAATTGCCATCCCACCTAAATAAGAACCGCCACCTAATCCAATATTGATAACGGAAGTATGAACGGCATTGACCATTGGACCTGGATGTGCCACGCTGACAATTCTTGCCATCATTGCCGGATTCATTGGAACCCCTGATAAACCGATAAGTATGACAGCCAGAATAGCAATAACCTGATATTGAACAAATAGTGCCATGCCGAGCAAAGAAATACTCAATATTGTTAATCCGACAACCATAACAGCTAAACTATGGCGATATGCAAGACGTCCCGTTACCATATTTCCGATGATATTGGCTAGTCCATAAAGCATCAGAATGAAGGGAACCGTCTGCATTGTAAATTTACTGACATCAGTCAGCACGGGAACAAAATAGCTGAATGCCGCAAAACTTGCGCCCAAAATCAAACAGCTGGTTGCACAGGCTTTCCAATAGGCCTTATTTTTAAATGCCTTAATCTCTTCAGCCATCTTGATAGCACAGCCGCCGCTCATATGTGGCAATAAGCGTACTAATGCTAACAGGCATATGAAAACCAGGACGGCGACCAGCCCAAAACTCATTTTCCAGCCCCAGTGCTGGTCAATGATTGTCGCGATAGGTACACCAAAGACATTGGATACCATAAAACCTGCTATCACTATTGATGCGGCACGAGGGCGATTTTCTACAGATACAAGAGCCATACTTGTCGCGAGTGAAAGACTTAAACACCCTGCACACAAAATACCTGTCACGATTCGAATAGCAACTAACACATTGTAATCAGAGACAAAAATACTTAACCCTTGTACGATAACATATAACCCTAACAACCATAATAACGTTGATCGATAGGGTGCTTTAAACTTAAGAAAGGCGTAAGTTAATACCGGGCCACCTAGCATTACACCGAATGCATAATATGAAATCAAATGACCGACTTCGCCGACTGTAACACCAAATGCTTCAGATAGCGTGGTCATCATACCCGCCACCATTAACTCTGCTGTACCTAATGAAAAAATGGCTAACCCTAAAATATATACGACTAATGGCATGGTTTTTTATTCCCCTCCGTATTGGAATGATCGTTACAAAAATGAATGAAAGTAATTAATGACCTTTTTCGCTTAAATTTATAAATTGATTAACAGACCAGCGACGACATCTTCGAGGATTTTTCTATCTGAAATGTTTTTATTCAGTACACGTAAACCGTAATAGCCTGCCATAAAGCCTCTCGCCATTTCGACGGCTGATGCTTTATTGTTTAGCTCACCGCTTCGTTGACCTTCGATAAATACCGCCACCAGCGTTTGTTCTAAATGCTGACGATATTCATTATTAAGCCTTGCAACGGCTTCATCTTTACTACCCATCTCCAGGGCTGAAAATAAGACCATCGCATCATGCTGTTCTGGCTGAGAAAGATCTTCGGCAATACCCCAGAGCAGAAGGGTATGCAATCGCTCTTTTACCAGACCTGATTGTGTGAGTATTGCTAACTGTGCTGACATAGTTTGTTCATGGCTGCGCAACAAAGCTTGCTCGTAAAGGGCTTGCTTGCTTCCGAAGGCATTGTATAAGCTTCCCCGCCCTAATCCCGTACCATTGCATAAATCTTGCGCAGAGGTGCCTGCATAACCATTGGCGCTGAAAACAGCGACGGCAGCATCAATGACATCCTGATCTTCGAACTTTCGTGGACGACCCGGAAAGGTTGGTTTTTCAGCACTCATAGGGATGTGGGACTTGAAATGAGTTGAGGCGGCATAGTATTGATTATGGAACGATCAGTCAAATAATTTTCATAAATAAATCAGCGGTGATGCGCAGACAGAGTAGAAGGCGTAAATTTTGGGTTGAGGTAGTGAACCGTAAGGCGAGCTATGTGGCTACAGCGATGACCGGCATGCGTCGACTCCGTTCCCTACCCGGCCAGGCCTCCTGATATCGGAATATCAATTTTCTTTAACCGGCATCCTTTTCAGAGCTATGTGAATTTTGGACGAGCATGAAAGAGACTGAAATTACCGCAAATGCAATGCTGGTCATCGAGTTATCGCTCTATTAGAGCCAGCACTTGAGGCCCTTAAAGCACTGCGTAAGTTGACAGCGCTACAGCCTAAAACCGAGATTGTTTTTCATCCTCGCAAGTATGGCGCGATAGAACATCAAGGCGTGCGATTTGTTTTCATGCCCCGGATGCGCAAGGGTGAACAAAAAGCCTACTACTCTTTATCGAGTGTCGGCGCGAGATTTAACGCCGCCGTAAAACGTGCTGGTATTCGCCGTCGGAATCCGTACCATACGCGGCATACTTTTGCCTGCTGGCTTTTATCCGCCGGTGCTAACCCGTCTTTCATAGCCAGTCAGATGGGGCATGGAAACGCGCAAAGGGTTTATGAAGTCTACGGTGCGTGGATTGAAGAAATGAATGGTGAACAGGTGCTGATGCTCAACGATAAGCTGGCACGCTGAAAAAACTTTGCCCTACTATGCCCTTACTGGTTCCAAAGGTAGTAATAAATGCAACAAAATCAAGAGATTAACAAGAAAGAACAATACAACCTGAACAAGCTGCAAAAGCGTTTGCGTCGTAACGTGGGCCAGGCCATTGCAGATTTCAATATGATTGAAGAAGGCGACCGGATTATGGTTTGCCTTTCGGGTGGAAAAGACAGTTTTACCATGCTTGAGATTTTGCGCAATCTTCAGCAGAGCGCACCGGTTAATTTCTCACTGATTGCGGTCAACCTCGATCAGAAACAGCCGGGTTTCCCTGGGCATATTCTTCCGGAATATCTTGAGCAACAGGGTGTCGAATATAAGATTGTTGAAGAAAATACCTACGGCATCGTAAAAGAGAAGATCCCAGAAGGTAAAACAACCTGCTCGCTCTGTTCGCGCCTGCGCCGCGGCATTCTCTATCGCACGGCAACGGAGTTGGGTGCCACTAAAATTGCGCTCGGCCACCATCGCGACGACATTCTGCAAACGCTGTTCCTGAACATGTTCTATGGCGGCAAGATGAAAGGTATGCCACCAAAGCTGATGAGCGATGACGGAAAGCATATCGTGATTCGCCCACTGGCTTATTGCCGTGAGAAAGACATTGAGCGATTTGCCCAAGCGCGTGAGTATCCCATCATCCCTTGCAACCTGTGCGGCTCTCAGCCTAACCTTCAACGTCAGGTCATTGGCGACATGTTGCGCGACTGGGATAAACGCTATCCGGGACGGATCGAAACCATGTTCAGCGCGATGCAAAACGTAGTGCCTTCACACCTGAGCGATGTTGAACTGTTCGACTTCAAAGGGATTCAGCACGGTTCTGAAGTGGTGGACGGCGGTGATTTAGCGTTCGATCGCGAAGATATCCCGATGCAGCCAGCGGGCTGGCAGCCGGAAGAAGATGACTCTCAACTTGATGAGATGAGACTGAATATCGTCGAAGTGAAGTAATATGTTAGCGTCTCAGAGCTTATCTCTGAGACGCTTTAAAAGTCCTATTTCAGTAAACGTACCCGGCACGTCTTCCCTTTGATTTTACCGTTCTGCAACTGCTTCCAGGCCTTGTTCGCTACCGACTGGCGTACCGCAACATAAACATGCGCCGGATGCACCACGATTTTGCCTATATCAGCGCCATCGAGACCAATATCACCGGTCAAGGCTCCTAAGATATCGCCTGGACGCATTTTGGCTTTTTTACCGCCATCAATGCACAGCGTGACCATTTCGGCTTTCAGCGGGACAATCGTCACATTAACCGGTGCGCTTATCCAGTCCAGTTTCAACTGTAGCATCTCAGACAAAATGTTAGCGCGCTGCGCTTCTTCTGGTGCACAGAGGCTAATCGCCAGACCGCTATTACCTGCACGAGCAGTACGACCAATGCGGTGAACGTGAACCTCAGGATCCCACGCCAGTTCAAAGTTGATGACAAGCTCTAGTGATTTGATATCCAGGCCGCGCGCCGCAACATCCGTCGCAACCAGGACACGGGCGCTTCCATTTGAGAAACGTACCAACGTCTGATCGCGATCGCGTTGTTCAAGATCGCCATGGAGTGCAAGTGCGCTCTGACCTGCCGATTCAAGTGCGTCACAGACGGCCTGACAGTCTTTTTTCGTATTACAGAACACCACGCAGGATGCTGGCTGATGTTTGCTGAGCAGCTTTTGCAGTAGTGGGATCTTGCCGTTCTGCGAGGTTTCATAAAACTGTTGTTCAATGGCCGGGAGCGCATCCACTGAATCAATTTCGATGGTGACCGGGTTTTGCTGCACTCGCCCGCTAATGGCGGCGATCGCCTCAGGCCAGGTCGCAGAAAACAGTAGCGTCTGGCGAGAAGCCGGTGCAAATCGGATAACTTCATCAATCGCATCGGTAAAGCCCATATCCAACATTCGGTCGGCTTCATCCATCACCAGAGTTTGCAGCGCATCCAGGGAAACGGTGCCTTTCTGCAAATGATCAAGCAATCGGCCAGGCGTCGCGACGATGATGTGCGGTGGATGTTGCAAAGAATCGCGCTGTGCGCCGAACGGTTGTCCGCCGCACAGGGTTAAGATTTTAGTATTTGGCAAAAATCGCGCCAGACGACGTAGCTCACCAGCGACCTGATCGGCCAGTTCGCGGGTAGGACAAAGGACCAGCGACTGGGTCTGGAATAAACCCGCATCAATGCGCTGTAAAACGCCAAGACCAAATGCAGCCGTTTTTCCACTGCCGGTTTTTGCCTGCGCACGAACGTCGCGTCCTTCCAGGATCGCCGGAAGCGCGGCAGCTTGTACAGGGGTCATCGCGAGGTAACCCAACTCGTTAAGGTTATCGAGTTGGGCAGCGGGCAAAACATTCAGAGTCGAAAAAGCGGTCACAATATATTCTCGTGGTAAAAGTCACAGTCAGTTGGCGCGTATCCTCGCAGATCTGAGTGACCGATGCGACAATTTAATCGGTTCTTCATCAGGTGGCGGATCCGGCATCGGCTGTGGACGAGGAATAGGATCGGGGACAGGCACCGGGTCGGTTGGGATCGAGTTTGAAAGCGGCGGTTGCCACTGAAGCAATGCATGTAGACAGCTCATGTTACCCTCCGGGTGATCGGAATGACTCTATTAGGGTAGACGCTGTGATTCTACAGGCAAAAAAAAGCCGACTAATTTAGTCGGCGTCGTACGAATCAATTGTGCTATGCAGTAATTCAAAAAAGGAAGTAAGACAATATGGAGCGCAACGCCCATCGCTTGACGTTGCATTCACCTGCGGGAGTAATACTGCACCGAACGAGGTGGGTGTTTATTGACTTCGCTCAAACAAAATAGCGTTTTGAAGCGTGAGTTCACCGAAAATAGTGTAAATTTACAGCCATTTACTACGATGCAACCACCACGCAACACCACCAATCAAAACAACTAACATGATGCAAAAAGCGGAAAAGCCGAACCGATAAGCACCTCCTGGGATCCCCCCCAGATTGACGCCGAATAACCCTGTCAGAAAAGTGCTGGGCAAAAAGACCATGGCCATAAGTGACATGGTGTACGTTCGACGTGACAGTGACTCCTGCATCACCTGGGCGATTTCATCGGCCATTACCGCCGTACGGGCAATGCAGGAGTCAATTTCATCTAGCCCCCTCCCCATACGGTCCGCAATATCCTGCATTCTGCGACGCTGATCGTCGTTCATCCAGGTTAGCCGCTCGCTGGCAAGACGCGCATAAACATCACGCTGTGGCGTCATATAACGACGCATCACAATGAGCTGTTTGCGCAGCAGTGCCAGAAAACCCCGTGGCGGAATTTGCTGATCGAGCAAGTTATCTTCAAGGTCGATAATTTTGTCGTGCAACTCTTCTATAAATTCACTGGCATGATCGGTCAAGGCATCACACACATCTACCAGCCAACCGCCGCAGTCAACGGGACCGGTGCCTTCCTTTAAATCATTGACGACATCGTCCAGGGCCAACACTTTACGCTGGCGCGTCGAAACAATCAGACGTTCATCCATATACAGCCGCATCGCGACTAACTGGTCAGGACGCTCGTCCGTGCTGCCATTAATGCAACGCAACGTAATGAGCGTGCCGTCACCCAGTCGACTAACCCTGGGACGCAGACTTTCACCCGCCAGAGCATCGCGCACATTGTTAGGCAACAGCGGCGTGGATGCGAGCCACTGCGCGCTCTCCGGCTGCGTGTAGTTCAGATGCAGCCAGCACGGATGTTCACTATCAATGAGATCGCTATCTTCCAGCGGCGCCGCCCCGCCCTTTCCGTCCAGTAACCACGCAAACACCGCGTCCGGAACGTTAACCTCGGACCCTTTAATGCCTTCCACAGCGCCTCCACCATTTCGCAATCATGGTTGTCAGTCTAGCCATCGCCCAATGTTAATCAACATTTAACCGTGGCAGCGCGCTGAATTTGTTAAGGAAATGTTTATCAAAAAGTAAAAAAGCCTGGCGAACCAGGCTTTAATCTCCACTATCAGAATACGTGCTCAGTGCGCCGGGAGTAGATGGCGGAATGTTGTCGAAGGCGTTCTTGTCCAGCAAACTCAACGCTATCGTCAAGCCTGAAATTACGGGTGCGGGCCTGAAGTTCAATAACCTGATTTTTCAGTACATCCGATGAACCGGATAACTCATCTACCATCGCAACGTTACTTTGCGTCACGCGTTCTAGCTCAGAAAGTGCCTGAGTGATTTGTGAGATACCTTTTTCCTGTTCCGCCGTTGAGGCAGAAATTTCATCCATCAGCTTACTGACCTGCCCGGAACCGTTGACGATTTCATGCATGTTCTTTTCCGCTTCAGCCACGACCGTCACGCCCTGGGTCACGTTATTAGTGGTGACATCAATCAGCGTTTTAATACTTTTTGCCGCTTCTGCACTGCGATGCGCCAGATTGCGTACTTCACCCGCAACGACGGAAAACCCTTTGCCGTGGTCTCCGGCTCTGGCCGCTTCAACGGCAGCATTCAACGCCAGAATATTGGTCTGGAAAGCGATGCCATCGATCAGCGTGATAATCTCTGTCATCTGCTGCGCACATTCCGTAATGGACTGCATATTGTGCGCAACCTGCCCCATCAGCTCGCCCCCTTTACTCGCCTGAACTGTGGCACGGTTTGCCCGATCGCTGGCCAGACGCGTATTGTCAGCATTATTTCGGGTACTCGCTGCCATCTGTTCCATACTGGCAGCAGTCTGAATAAGTGAGGCCGACTGCTGTTCCGTTTTTACCGACAGTTGTGCGCTACGGTTAGAAAGTTGTTCAGAAAGGGTCATCGCCGTTTGTGAAGAGGCTCTGATTTCGCGGACTAAGGTGGCTATATTGCTCGACAAACTATTGATACCGGGAATCAATCTTCCGGCACAGTTATTACCAAACTCAGGAATAGAAACGGCAAGGTTGCCTGAAGTGACTTCTTCAATACTTTTTTTCACGGTATTGATCGGCGTCACAAGATATTTTGTCATGTAGGTCCAAAGTAACAAAACCGCAAGCACATTAACAATATTAACCAATATAAAAAGCATTGTACTTTTTGAAAAAGCCAAAACCAACCCATCAATGATTAAAAGTACGACGAGTAGAAAATAAAGTATAAAGGTCCTTACGCTGACATTTCTGAGCATAATTTATCCCGCACAACGAATTGCATTAGGTATTATGTTTATAGCATTCGTAAATACTTTTACCAGTACATTTTTAATAGCCTTCTTGTTTCGCATGCCGCTCTTTTTAGTTTCACTTAAGTGCAAACTTCGCACCACCTAAAACCTAAGGGCAGAATATAATATCGTTTTATCTCAATCCCTCACCTGACAGCAATGACATCCCTGCTATTATTCTAATATCCAAATGGCCTTTATTCAGGCAAGATACAGCCTTAGCATAATAATGTTTAGCGGCGCTTAACTCATTAATTGAAGAATATATCCTGCTAGCATTTTATGCCGTAGAAATTAACACAACATCTCAATTTTTGAGCGTGGGATTGCATAATGCTGGATGTATCGTGGGACCCTGTACTTATCGCCATCTCGTTCCTGGTGGCCTTTATCGCATCATTCGTGGCATTGGACAGCGCGGGCAAAATTACTGGAGCCAGCCGAAAAGCGGCGCTGTGCTGGCGTGTTGCAGGAGGCGCAACTTTAGGTATAGGGATTTGGTCCATGCACTTCATTGGCATGCTGTCGATGAAAATGCCGATGGTGATGAGCTATGACCTGTGGCTAACCATTGGTTCGCTGGCTATCGCGGTTGTGGCGGCCACGATGGCTATCAACATCGTTGTTCCTGGAAATACCCTTTCTCTTGTTCGGCTGTTTTTCGCGACGCTGATCCTCAGTGCAGGCGTGGTTTCCATGCATTATGTCGGTATGGCGGCGTTAATGCTTCACAGCGGTATCAGCTGGAATATGACCATCGTATCGTTGTCTGTCTTAATCGCCGTCGTGGCCTCCGGTACGGCACTGTGGCTGGCATTCCATTTACGTCACAGCCACAAAGGCGTATTTATTAATCGTATTGCAGCCGCTGTGGTGATGGGTATCGCGATTTGCGCGATGCATTACACGGGCATGTACGCTGCCAGTTTTCAACATACGATGCCCGCGATGCCCAACGGGGTAAGCGAGCATGGGTTGTCAATATGGGTCTCAGTGACAACATTGGTATTGCTCGGGATCATGCTTATTATTTCTCTCGTGGATTCCCATTACCGCACCAGTCGCCTGACCGAAAATTTGCGCCAGTTGAATAAACAACTGGAATTACAGGCACGCTTTGATGCACTCACCGGTCTTGCTAATCGTCACCAAATGGACCTCAAGCTACAGGATTGCCTGCACGGTGCGCTGCTAAACAAAAAGCAGTTTGCGGTAATGTTTTTAGACATTGACCATTTCAAGATGACGAATGATACCTGGGGTCATCATGTCGGCGACGAATTGCTGATCAACATTGCACAACGCCTCACCGCCAGGTTGGTCCCGGGAATGACGCTTGCAAGGTTAGGTGGCGATGAATTCATTCTGCTGCTTACCGACAGCGATGATGAGAAACTCGCTACGCTTGCCACAACAATGCTTGAGGATATTCGCCGTCCGTTTTCTATCTGTGGACATACGCTCAATATCACGATGAGTGTCGGGGTCAGCCTCTACCCTCAGCATGGTGAAACGCTGCACGAACTTAAGTTTAAAGCGGACGCGGCGATGTACCACATCAAACAGGAAGGCCGTAATGGTTGGGCTATTTATCGCCCGGAGATGTCAAAAGCTATCTCCGCAGAGCCAAGCTTCCTGCAGGACCTGAGCCAGGCGCTTGAACGCGAGCAGTTCGAGCTTTGGTATCAACCAACCTATATCGTTGAGCCGCATGAAATTCACGGATTTGAGGCGCTGCTGCGCTGGCATCATCCTGAACAAGGCGTGCTGTTGCCGAACGTGTTTTTGCCGTCACTCGAAAAAACCGGACTCATCATTCCGGTAGGCGTTTGGGCAATTGAACAAGCCTGCCGACAGTTGCGTTTCTGGACCGAGCAGGGATTTGGTCAATGGACACTGTCGATTAATTTGTCGCCTATTCAATTTGAGCAACAGGATATATTCAACGTTGTCTCCGCTGCGATGCAAAAATATAATCTTGATCCCTCACGATTGATTCTTGAAGTCACTGAAAGTACTGCACTTAAAAACCTGGAACGCAGCATTGAATTGTTAAACGAATTTAATCAGGCAGGCTACATCGTCTCTATTGATGACTTTGGCACCGGCTATTCAAACCTGTTGATGCTCAATGTTCTTCCGGTAAAAGAACTTAAAATCGATAAAAGCTTTATTGACTGCATGTTTGAAAATGAAAAGAGTAAAAAGATCATCGAAACCATTATTCACGTAGCGCGCACCATGGATATGGTCGTGGTTGCGGAAGGCATCGAAACAGAAGAACAACGGCAGATACTTGCTGAGCTGGGATGTGATTACTTACAAGGTTATCTTTTTTCTCGTCCACTTCCTGCGGAGCAGGTGCCGTGGCTGGTATTACAAAATAAATCCGATAAACAAATTATACCGATCGGTAAAAATCACGTGGAGTACCCCGTTAATTCACAAAAAAATCATGCCTGAGTTGGCGAACTGGAGTATGTTTCAAAGAAGACCACGCGTGCAGATTCCGGCGTGACTATCAGGCACAGAAACCGATGAACGGGAAATATCCATGTCGCTACACAGTTTCGATGCGCTGAATCTAATCAAAACGCCTGTATGGCTGGTATCCCCCGTTTCTGAACAGGTTATTTTTGCTAACGTCGCGGCTGAAGTTCTGATGCTTGAGAATTCATTGGATGACATGCGCAAAGGGATCTTTTCCGCCAGTGCGCAAACACAGCTTTCAATGTATGTATCGGATCTGAAGTCAGATCTCGAAATCGTTGAAATCTGGACTATTCTGCGAGGGAAACATCATACCACCCTGAGTTGCCGTCTTTCATTGACCCACTATGACAGCATAGGTGACGTGATTGTTTTTGAAGGCATTGTTTCTCAGGTGCCGTCGGGGCTCAAGGCAACGCGTTCAGCGAACTATCAACGTAAAAAACAGGGTTTCTACGCGCGATTCTTTTTGACTAATAGCGCACCGATGCTGTTAATCGACACCGCAAGAGACGGTCAAATTGTTGATGCCAATATGGCCGCTCTGAATTTTTACGGCTACAACCATGACGATATGTGCAGTAAACATACCTGGGAAATTAATACGTTAGGACGCGATATACTGCCGATCATGACGGAAATTGCGCGCTTACCTGGCGGACATAAACCGCTTAATTTTGTCCATCGTCTCGCGGACGGTTCTACGCGGCATGTACAAACTTATGCTGGCCCAATAGAAATTTACGGCGATAAATTGATGCTCTGCATCGTTCACGATATTA
The DNA here is from genome assembly GCA_022649305.1 of Enterobacter sp. GTDB lineage: Bacteria > Pseudomonadota > Gammaproteobacteria > Enterobacterales > Enterobacteriaceae > Enterobacter. The sequence goes on along the minus strand of JALCNW010000005.1, from coordinate 86,938 downwards.
CCGAACAAAAACGGCTTGAGCAGGAACTGGAGCATGCCGCAATGCGTGATTCAATGACGGGGCTGTTAAATCGTCGTCAATTTTATCGGATAACTGAACAAGCCAACCCTTCTTCTTTACCGGTGCAAAACCAGTTCAGCTTATTGCTGGTGGATACCGATCATTTTAAAAATATCAATGACGTATTCGGGCACCTTAAAGGTGATGAGGTTTTAATTTCGCTTTCCCGCACGCTGGAAGCCTGTAGCCGGAAAGATGATTTTGTTTTTCGCTGGGGCGGAGAGGAATTCGTGATTCTGCTGCCACGTACACCGCTGGATACAGCGATGCAGGTCGCTGAGACCATTCGTGCCGCTGTGGCGCGCATCGCTATTCCTGGTCTTCCCCGCTTCACGGTGAGTATCGGCGTTGCGCGACATAACGCAGAAGAAAGTATCGACGAGTTGTTTAAACGCGTGGACGACGCGCTCTATCGCGCCAAAAACGATGGACGTAATAAAGTGCTGGCGGCCTGAATACTGGTTAATTAATCAAAGCCTCGTTACAATGCCCGACGCTATGATACATATTTGAGTTGGGTAACAGTTTGCTATGGGAAAAACGGAATTTGTACTCATCTTGATTATTTCATGCCTAATGATATTTGGTTTGTGGTTTATTTTGAGTGGAGAGATGTGGCATCTGGTGAGTTATCTCGAAAACCGTCTTTATCCTTCAATTGATGCCCCATAGACTAAAATAAACCCGCGCTCAGGCGGGTTTTTAAGATTAATGTTTTTCGATATACATTGTCCGGCTGTAGGCAACATCTTCTGCATTATTAATCGGATACCCTTTTACCCACGGCTTGATCAAGCGCCCGTTGGTATATTGGTAAATGGGCGCGATCGGTGCTTTTTCAGCAAGGATTTTCTCCGCCGAGTTGTAATCGTCATTACGCGCCTTAGCGGTGGTTTCTAGCGACGCCTGATTGATAATTTTATCGTAAGCAGGATCGTTAAAACGTGAAATATTACCGCTGTGTGTTGACGTTAGCAGCGACAGGAACGTCGATGGCTCATTGTAATCGCCCACCCAGGATGCGCGGATAACATCAAAATTCCCAGTGTTACGGCTATCAATGTAGGTTTTCCATTCCTGGTTTTGCAACTTCACATCGACGCCAAGATTTTTCTTCCACATCGAAGCGACGGCAATCGCGATTTTCTGATGGTTCTCAGAAGTGTTGTACAGCAGCGTCAGTTTAAGAGGACGTTGCGGACCATATCCCGCCGCCTGGAGCAACATTCTGGCCTGAGCATTTAGTTCATCCTGAGACATTTGTTCGAACGGAGAAACCTCTGGCGTGAAGCCTGCCGTCACATCCGGAGTGAAATGCCACGCTGGTTTTTCACCGGTACCCAATACCTTCTCGGCCATGATCCGGCGATCGATGGTCATACTCAGCGCCAGACGCACGCGTGAATCTGCCGTTGGTCCTTTCTGTGTGTTGAACGCGTAGTAGTACGTCCCGAGCTGTGGCGGCGTATACACTTCCCCAGGAATATCTTTCATCAGCTTTTGATACAGGTTTTTTGGGAAAGACTCTGTTATATCAATATCACCCGCGAGATAACGTTTGGTCGCCGAGGATTCCTGATTGATGGGAATAAACGTCACTTTTTTCAACACCGTTTTAGCATTGTCCCAGTAGCTGGCGTTGGGTTCCACAACCAGCTTTTCATTTACCACCCGGTCCTTCAGAACATATGCTCCATTGCCGACCAGCGCACCAGGGCGAGTCCAGTCTTTGCCGCTTTCAACATTCGCCTTCTGCACGGGATAAAAAGCAAAACTTGCCGTCAGGTTAGCAAACCACGGCAGCGGCTTATCCAACTGTACTCGCAGCGTTCGGGCATCCACTGCGGTCACGCCTAGCGTATCGGGTGCGGCTTTCCCGTCGATAATGTTTTGCGCGTTGGTCATACCCGCCAGCGCAGCGAACCAGGCGAAAGGTGAAATGGTTTTCGGATCGACCAGACGCTGCCAGCTATAGACAAAATCCTGCGCGGTAACCGGCGAGCCATCTGACCACTTCGCGTTATCGCGCAATGTAAAAGTCCAGACGCGATTGTCGTTACTCTGCCATTTCGTTGCCACGCCAGGAATTAACGCCCCTTTTTCGTTCTGATTAACCAGCCCTTCAAATAAATCACGAATGACCTGAATTTCGGGCAGACCAACGGCTTTGGCCGGATCCAGCGATGCCGGTTCGTCTTTAATATGACGAACCAATTCCTGTTGCTGCGCCAGCACGGTTCCCGCAGGCACGTCGGCAGCATAAGAGAGTGAAGAAAGTCCGCACAGCCACAGCGCAGAACAAAGCAGCGAAACAGGATGCTTCATGGGATCCCCTTTAAGATGATGGGTAACAAGCAGATGCGTAATTATTTGTTTCGAAAAGGAGAAATGCAAATATCTTAGGCCGAAAAGTTGATATCTCGCCGTTTTCTACCAATGCTGAAACTATTTGATTAAGCGCGGTTTTTACACAACACTGGCATGAAAGCACTCATTATCAGGATTTCGTATGTCACCGACCCGACCAAGAACGGAGCGTGGAGCATTCCCGCCCGGTGCCGAACACTATGGCCGCTCTTTTTTAGGTGCCCCGCTTATTTGGTTTCCGGCACCGCAGGCCGATCGCCACAGCGGTTTGATCATCGCAGGCACACATGGTGATGAAAACTCATCGATAGTGACCCTTTCCTGCGCCTTGCGCACGCTTAAGCCGGAACTGCGACGCCATCACGTTGTCCTTACGGTCAACCCGGATGGCTGTCAGTTAGGGTTACGCGCCAACGCGCGTGGAGTCGATCTCAACCGTAATTTCCCGGCAGCAAACTGGCGCGAGGGAGAGACGGTTTATCGATGGAACAGCGCAGCGCAAGAACGGGATGTGGTTTTGCTCACGGGCGATAAGCCCGGCTCAGAACCGGAAACGCAAGCACTCGCCAAATTAATCCATCATCTTCATCCTGCATGGATCGTGTCGTTTCACGATCCTTTAGCTTGTATTGAAGATCCTGGTCAAACGGAATTAGGACAGTGGCTGGCGGACGCTTTTACGCTGCCGCTGGTAAGTAGCGTCGGATACGAAACGCCTGGCTCGTTTGGCAGCTGGTGTGCCGACCTGGGCTTGCACTGCATCACGGCAGAATTCCCGCCCGTGTCATCCGATGAAGCGAGCGAGAAATACCTGAGAGCAATGACCGACCTGTTACGCTGGCAATCTCACAGGTGAAGTGAGCCGGTTGTAAAATTCAGCGCTGGCGAGACATCGACCGCCAGCCAGGTTGGGCCATCGAGATCGGCGAAGCTCACCTGGCCCGTCAACGGTAGCGCAGCGTTAATCGCTCTGGAGGTGCAGAGCATACAGCCGAGCATTAGCGAAAATCCTTCTTCGCGGGCCTGCCTAGCCAGCGCCAGCGCCTCGGTTAGCCCGCCCGTTTTATCGAGCTTAATGTTGACCATTTCGTAGCGCCCTTTCAGGCTGGACAAGCTCTCACGCGTATGACAGCTTTCATCCGCGCAGATGGGTAGTGGATGAATAAAGTTCTCCAGTGCAGCATCATCCTTTGCAGGCAGGGGCTGCTCAAGCATCGCCACATCCAAATCTGCCAGCAGTTGGCAGCGCGCCGCCAGCCCTTCTATTTGCCAGGATTCGTTCGCATCGACAATGAGGGTCGCCAGTGGAACGGCGGAGCGTATAGCCACCATACGTTCGCTCAGGAGATGATCGTCGAGTTTAACCTTGAGCAATCGCGCGCCGGCGTCGTATAACGCTTTTGCGCTGGCGGCCATCTGAGCAGGTTCACCGATGACCACGGTTTGCGCGGTCACGATAGTCTGCGGTACCACCACTCCCAGGAAACTGGCGATACTTTGATTTTGTTGCTGCGCTTCGAGCGACCATAACGCGCAGTCAACGGCATTACGCGCTGCCCCTGCCGGTAAGGCTTGTTGTAAAGCATCGCGCGAAAGTCCTTTTTCGAGCTCGGGCAAGATAGTCATAATTTGCGCCATGACGGAAGCAAGGCTCTCACCGTAGCGCGGATAAGGGGTGCACTCCCCTACGCCTTTTATACCGTCTTCTTCTATCTCAACCACCACCACGCAAGCCTCGCTACGACTGCCGCGAGAGATCACGAAGGGGGAATGCAATGGCCATGCTTCTTCATAGACTTTGACGGTTCTCATCACTTGCTCCCGTACGCGAAAAATTGGTTTGCCGTGTTATCCGCTGATGTCATACACTAGCTGCGACGTTAACTATTTGTAAACAGGAAGATATCTATGTCACAACTCGTTCATTTTCAGGGCAACCCGGTTTCTGTTGCAGGTTCAATTCCGCAGGCTGGCAGCAAAGCGCAGGCTTTTACCCTCGTGGCAAAAGATCTGTCTGACGTTACCCTGGGCCAGTTTGCTGGCAAACGCAAAGTTCTGAACATTTTCCCAAGCATCGACACCGGCGTATGCGCGGCATCCGTGCGTAAATTCAACCAACTGGCCACCGAAATGGATAACACAGTCGTGCTGTGCATTTCTGCTGACCTGCCGTTTGCCCAGTCACGTTTCTGCGGCGCAGAAGGTCTGAGCAATGTCGTAACCCTTTCCACCCTGCGTAGCCCGGATTTCCTCGAAAACTACGGCGTGGGTATTTCTGAAGGCGCACTGAAAGGCCTGGCAGCACGTGCAGTGCTGGTTATTGATGAAAACGACACCGTTGTTTTCAGCGAACTGGTTAACGAAATTACCACCGAGCCAGATTACACTGCGGCTCTCGATGTACTGAAAGCCTAAGTGCGAAAAAAGCCTCTACTCAGAGGCTTTTTCCTTTTCTACTCTTCCGCTTTTTTCTGGTTTAGTCCGTACTCACGTAATTTATTGGCAATCGCGGTATGCGAAACGCCCAGGCGTTTTGCCAGCTTACGCGTGCTGGGATAGTTACGATAAAGCTGCGTCAGAACCGAGCGTTCAAACCGACTGGTAATGTCATCAAGCGATCCTTCCATCGCCTCTTCGCCAACAGAAACCGAGCCTGCGTCATAATCCGGCAGCAGCACGTCCTGAGGGCGGAGTTCGTATCCTTCAAGCTGCGTCAATGCACGGTAGATAGCATTTTTGAGCTGTCTGATATTTCCCGGCCAACCGTAGCGCGTCAGCATTGTCCCCAGGTCAGAGGAGAGTTTTGGTCGCGGAACGCCCTGCTCGTCGGCAAAGCGCGCAACGAAAAGCTCGGTTAACGGCATGACGTCCTGTGGGCAATCACGCAGTGGCGGGATATTGAGCGTCAGTACGTTTAAACGATAATAGAGATCTTCGCGGAACACACCTTTTTGCACCAGCTCAACCAGGTTTTTCTGCGTGGCGCAAATCACACGAACATCGACATGCACCTCATGATCTTCCCCCACGCGGCGGAACGTCCCGTCATTGAGGAAGCGCAACAGTTTGGCCTGCATGCGTGGAGACATTTCGCCGATTTCATCCAGCAGCACGGAGCCGCCGTTGGCCTGTTCGAAGAACCCTTTTTTGCCTTCAGGCGCATGACCAAAAAGCTCGCTTTCAACGGCATCTTCCGGAATCGAGGCGCAATTGAGCGCGAGATAAGGCTTAGCCGCGCGCGGGCTGGAAGCATGTACTGCATGTGCAAGTAAATCTTTGCCCGTCCCCGTATCGCCGGTAATCAACAGCGGTGCGGTGAGATTAGCCAACTTACGCGCCTGATCGACCACGTGACGCATTTTCGGGCTAACGGCAATTATCTGGCTAAACGCCCCCACATCCTGGCTGGACAGATTTTGTAACTGACGGCCCATACGAACGGTTGAGCGCAGCATGATCACCGCGCCCGTCAGCACGCTAACGCCGTTTTCGCCCTGCAAATGGACCGGGGTAATTTCCATCAGGAAGTTTTGTCCGTTTATCACCACATGTTCGCTGTGCGTGCCTTGCGGATTACTGTCGATCCAGCGCTGGAAGTTGAACCCAGGGATGAGCTGCGAAGCAAGATGATTGCTCAGCTTGTCCTGGCTTTGCCCGAAAAGCTGGCAGCTCGCCAGGTTGGTTCGTTCGACTTTACCTTTAAGATCCAGGGACAGGAATGGCTCTGGCATCGCTTCGAGCAGTGCGCTAAGCGCCAGATGCTCACGCTCTGAGGGCATCCACGGCACGGTACGCACATCCGTAACGCCAGCGATACGGCGTATTTCCGCCATCAGGCTGCTAAAGGTATTAAATTCAATTTCGGCAAAATTGAGGTAAATTCGCCCGATAGGATCGATGTCAATGCCGCGTAAATCAATATCACGCAAAACAAGGAGATCGAGTAACTCGCGAGTCAGACCGATACGGTCCTGACAGAACACTTCCAGACGCATGGGAAAACCACTCTATTAGCCAGTAACCCTAAAATAATAAGTCAGATATCGTCTGGCTGGAAGCTCGCTGTCAACAAATATTGACAGCGAGACGATTTACCAGGCTTTTACTGCGGTTTTTTGCTGAGTGTCTCTTTCAACTGGCCGATTAGTTCGCGACGGAAGTCCCCAAGACGGGGTTTATCGTTATCGATCCACGGCAGTGGACGACAAAGCTCCATGGCCTTGATGCCCAAACGCGCGGTGAGTAAGCCAGCCCCTATTCCCTGTGCTGCACGAGTCGACAACCGCGCCGCGAGATCCTGAGACATCCAGTCCATCCCCACTTCACGCACCAGTTCGCTGGCCCCGGCAAACGCCATGTTCAACAACACCAGGCGGAACAAGCGTAAGCGGCTGTAATAGCCCAATTCAATTCCATACAGCGTGGCAATACGATTAATCAGACGCAGGTTGCGCCAGGCGATGAATGCCATATCCACCAGCGCCAGCGGACTGACAGCAATCATTAACGTAGATTCTGCGGCGGAACGACTGATTTCCCGACGCGCTTGCGAATCGAGGACCGGCTGCACAATATGCGCATATAACGAGACGATTTCGCGGTCATTTTGTGTTTCATGAATGGCGGCGTACCAGCGCTGCAATGCCGGATGGGACTGGTCAATCCCCGCCTGACTTGCCAGCTTCTCACAAAAAGCACGCCCTTTACCGGTGGCATGGCTGTGCAGTAACTCGCGCGCGTCGTCTCGCTCATCGGCCCGCTGGCGCAATCGCCATAGTCGACGCCATTCTGTCGCAATCGACCCCACGCCTGCGCCCACAATCAGCGCACCCGCAGCACAACCCCCCAGTGCAATCCAATCCTGCGTTTGCCAGGCATTCATGGTCCACTGAACGCCTTGTCCTACTACGCTCACGCCAAATAACGTCAGCCCCGCCATGACCATCCTGCGCCACAGGCTGCGTTTTGGACGCAGCGCAGACTCAACGACCGCTTCCGCTTGCCCTTCGTCCGAGAGCAGTTCTTCGGTGACCGCTGGCGCAAAATTGTCAGCCTGAGGGCCGGTGAACGCCTGAGCGGTCTTCAATGCTTCTACTCGTTCCTGCTCAAGCGTGCCGGTAAAATCAATTCGTGGCTTCAAAGGTTCCGTCATCGCAGCTTATCTCCAATCAAAAATTCCAGCGCCGCATCCAGCCGAATATGCGGTAAAGGCTGGTCAACGTTCATTGCTTGCGGGCGAAATGCCTCAAACTGGAAGCCCTGCTGTTGCCAAAATGCCTGACCGGGCAGACGAGCGGGCACTTCGCCAGGATAAACCGTTAAAGGTTCACCATCGCTCAGGCGATGCCCGCGAAGTGCCGGGATTTTTTCCCCGTTCACATCAATCAGCCCGCTTTGCGTCGCCTGCACCGATGCCAGCCCCAGACAATCCATACTGATGCCTTCAAAAGCCGCATTTTGCCAGGCATCCTGAACCAGCTGTTGCAGCAGAGAAACCATATTGGCGTGCTGATCCACCGTTACGTGGTCAGCCTTAGTGGCGGCAAAAAGCAGTTTATCGATAACCGGAGAGAACAGTCTGCGAAACAGCGTGCGCTGCCCGTAGTGGAAGCTCTGCATCAGTTGGGTTAGAGCAAGACGCATATCGTTGAACGCCTGTGGACCGCTATTCAAGGGTTGTAAGCAGTCAACTAACACGATCTGTCGATCGAAGCGGAGAAAATGATTTTTATAAAAACCCTTCACCACTTTCTCGCAATAATAGTTAAACCGTTCGCGCAGCATTCCCGCATTGGTATGTTTATCCGCCTGCGCCAGTTTCGATTCGCCCCAGGCATCCACATCTGGCCATGGGAAGAATTGCAGCGCAGGCGCGCCCGCCATATCGCCCGGCAGGACAAAGCGGCCTGGCTGGATGAAATGCATCCCCTGCTGTTTGCAGTGATGAAGATAGTCAGTCCAGGCTTGTGCAATAGCCGCAAGACGATTCTCGTCAGCAGGTGCCAGCGGGTCCAGCCCAGCGCATAATTCTCGCCATTTTGCCGACCACTCTGCTCGCTGCCCTTGTAAAAGCCCAGTCATTTGCCGGGACCAGGTTAGATAGTCCTGCGCCAGCATGGGTAAATCGAGAAGCCATTCACCTGGATAATCCACAATCTCAAGGTATAACGTAGAGGTATCCTTAAAGTGGCGCATCAATGAATCATTAGAGCGAAAACGCAGCGCAAGACGGATTTCACTGACACCCCGCGTGGGGGTCGGCCAGGTCGGCGGTGACCCGTACAGCTGTGCGAGTCCTTCATCATAGGTAAATCGGGGGATGCCAAAATCCCGCTGCGGCACGCGCTTCACGCCGAGCAGCCGTTCTTCGCGTACTGCGCTTAGCAACGGCAAACGGGCACCAGCGTGCAGATTAAGCAACTGGTTCACCATCGCGGTAATAAATGCCGTTTTACCGCTGCGGCTCAAGCCCGTCACCGCCAGCCTCAGATGACGATCGACGCCACGATTCACCAGGGAATTCAGTTCGTTTTTAAATCGCTTCATAGCCATCCTTCATTGCCCAGAAGACCGCAAACACCCACTTCAGAATACAATACGTTGGGGCAGATCGTTGATTATCAATTCATAATTATTGCTATTGCCGAATTTTCTCCAGTAAGATATGCATCATTGCCGTTATGATGGAGCTCGTAAGGTGTATGTCACCCACCATTTATGATATTGCACGCGTTGCTGGTGTTTCTAAGTCAACCGTGTCCAGGGTTCTGAATAAGCAAACCAATATTTCGCCTGAAGCTCGTGAAAAAGTGCTAAAAGCGATTGCGGAATTAAATTACCAACCCAACAAGCTCGCTCGTGCTCTGACCTCCTCCGGCTTTGATGCGATCATGGTTATTTCCACTCGTTCTGCAAAAACCACCGCTGGCAATCCCTTTTTCTCTGATGTACTGCATACCATAACCGCAAAAGCGGAAGAGCAAGGTTTTGACGTCATTTTGCAAACCTCTAAAAGCAGTGAAGATGATCTGCATAAATGTGAAAGTAAAATAAAGCAAAAGTTGATCAAAGGGATTATTATGCTGAGCTCACCAGCAAACGAATCCTTTTTCCCTAGCCTGGATGCATGGGGAATTCCTGTTGTGGTGATTGGTAAAGTTGAAGGCGATTTTAAGAATATCTATTCGGTCGATACCGATAATTTCAGTGACAGTATCACCCTGACCGATACCTTTATTAAACACGGTCATCGTAAAGTCGCGTGTTTACATGCTCCGCTGGATTATCATGTTTCCATTGACCGTCTGGCGGGTTATAAAGCCAGTCTGCAAAAGCATGATATCGAGCTTAATCCTGAATGGATCGTTGATGGCGGATATTCTCACGAAAGCGCGTTATCCGCAGCGTGTAAATTACTGTCGTCGGCACAGCCACCCGATGCTGTATTTGCAACCGATACGATGAAACTCCTCGCATTGTATCGCGCAGCGGATGAGTTAAATCTGATGATACCGGAACAACTTGCCGTCGCCGGATATAGCGACCCAATGCTTTCCGTGATTCTGACACCCGCTCCGGGCGGTTTTGATATCCCGACGCGTAAACTGGGTGAAGAGAGTTGCGATTTACTGTTTAAACGTATCGCAGGCAAAACCGTTCCTCAGCGCGTTATTGTTGAAACACACCTTTCTTTAACGGCCTCTCTGCGGTGACAACCAGGGGCGAATGAGCCCCTGGTGTAAAGACGATTAAAATGCGTAATTCACGCCGACGCCCGCGTAGTGGAATCGATCGCTTTCCCCCTCGTCATGATTTTCCCATTCGTAGGCGTATTCCAGCGTCATGGACAGTCCATTGGTAAAATCGTAGGCGTACAGCATGCCGAGACGATTGAAATCATGTCCTTCGCGATCGGGATCATCCTGCCAGTCCCAGTTTGACCAACGATCCAGTCCGAGGCGGGTGTAAGGGGTTAACGTGGTATTACCCAGCGAGATCGGCAAGTAAGCACGAATTTCCTGCGTTGAAAATTCCCCGTTATTTCGCCCGCCGTCCATATTAAAACCGCGTTCTAAGTAGTAGTTCGTTTTAACGGAAAACGTGTCGTTAATCTTCCAGGTAAACCCTGTTTCAGTTTCAACGCGGCTATCAGAATAACCGGTTTTATCCAAATCGTTAGCGAACTGATACATGGCAAACCAGCCGCTAAAACGCCAGTCATCGCTGAGTTTAAGATCCCAGTCTGGCTGCACCTTATAACGCTGCATATTGGCGCTACCGTCTTTAGCACCGTGATCGTCTTTAAAATGGTAGCCATAATTACGGAACCCACCGGTCAAGCCAAGCGTGAAATCGTCCGTTCCGATAAACCGGTAGCGCAACTCAAATTCTGGGCGATCAAAATAGGTTCCGCGGGTCATGCTGCTGTAATCTACCGGACCTTCCTGGTACATTGCCAGCGAAAGCGTCCAGGCGTCATACGTTGCATTAAACCAGACGGAGGGTTCATATAAACCATCTTTATCATCGCCCTGGCCTTCTACATTTTCAATTTCGTACATGGCACCAATATTGAAATTCCACTTATGTTCATCTTCAGCGGCGTGGGCGGACGTGATGCCTGCGCACAATAAGAGCGCAGCACTTCTTAGTAGAGTACTCATTAATATATTCCTTTATAAAGAAACAACTAAAAAGCCGGAAAAGAACATTCCCGGCGGCTAACATTTTTTATCTAATAGCGACTTCGGTATCAGCATCAAAGAAATGACACTTATCCATTTCAAACTGAATAGCCAGATTATCTCCGGCGTGATAATCATTGACCGCACTGGCGCGAACCACTAATTCATGCCCACCCACGGTGGCATAAAGCATAAACTCCGCGCCGGTCAGTTCTGCGACACTCACTTTTGCCGGAACAGAAACGGAAGTCATTTGCGAGGTGATAATATCTTCGGGTCTTATTCCAAAAACGACAGCCTTACGCTGGTAACCCAACGCATTAAGAGCAGCAAGTTTATTTTGCGGAATTTCTAAGCGTAAGGTCTCCGTCACAAAATAATTCCCGTCGATCGCCCCACGAATAAAGTTCATCGCGGGCGAACCGATAAACCCGGCGACAAACATATTGGCAGGTTCGTTATAGACATGCTTCGGCGCCCCCACCTGCTGAATAATGCCATCCTTCATAATCACAATCCGCGTTGCCATCGTCATGGCTTCGGTCTGGTCATGAGTGACATAGATCATGGTGGTATTGAGTTTTTGGTGGAGTTTGCTGATTTCCGCACGCATCTGGACGCGTAATTTTGCATCCAGATTCGACAGAGGTTCATCCATCAGGAACACCCCTGCCTCACGTACGATGGCGCGGCCTAACGCCACGCGCTGGCGCTGCCCTCCTGACAATGCCCCAGGCTTGCGCTTTAAATAGTCGCGTAATCCCAGAATTTGCGCCGCCCAGTTAACCCTTTCTTCGATTATCGCTGGCGCGATTTTTTGCATCTTCAAACCAAACGCCATGTTGTCGTAAACGGTCATATGCGGATAAAGCGCATAGTTCTGGAATACCATGGCGATATCCCGCGCCTTGGCGGGGACATCGTTCATGCAGACACCATCAATGATGAGTTCGCCTGCACTGATCTCTTCCAGCCCGGCAATCATGCGTAAGGTGGTGGATTTCCCGCAGCCTGACGGGCCAACAAAAACAATGAATTCTTTGTCCGCAATTTCGAGGTTGAAATCCTTCACCACATGGACCTGATTGTCATAGATTTTTTGAATGTGTTTAAGGGAAAGCTGAGCCATTGTGGTCTCCTTATCAATACGAATTCGGGCGAGCCTGCGTGGCCCAAAAATCGGATAAACATTGCCAGGTCAATTCACGCGTTGAAGCGAGTTGCAGACCGGCATTTTTCAAATCACCGCCAATACCCACCGACACCATGCCAGCGGCATTGATCGCCTCCACGCCCGCCTGTGCATCCTCGATACCTATCGCCCGGTCAGGACGGATACCTAAGCCATCGCATGCCGCGAGAAAGATTTCCGGATCGGGCTTCGAATGCGTTATCAGCGAAGCATCTGCGCAAAAATCAAAAGCATCCTCTATCCCGAGAGCCTGTAAGATCGTGGGCGCGTTAAGCGATACCGAAGCCAGACCAATTTTCACGTTGGCCGCGCGTATCTCTGCCAGTACCTCACAGATGCCAGGGAGTAGCGCGTTCCGGGTTATCGACGCTAAAGAATCGACGTATAACCTATTTTTTGCTGCGGCAAGCTGGCGACACGCTTCAGGACCGTACAACTCCTGCACACCTGCGTGATGAAGGATCCGCTGCAACGACTCCATGCGGCTAATCCCCTTCAGCTCGTCATTGAACGCTTCGTCAATGGTTATCCCTATCTCGCTCGCGATAGTCCGCCATGCCAGAAAATGCAGATGTGCTGTATCGGTGATCACGCCATCCAGGTCGAAAATGACTGCCTTAAACATGACGTGCGCCCTCGCTGGTAGCGGTCCCATTAACAGGTAAATCAAAGTCGCTCATAGCGAAGGATTGCCGGCCAGAAAGAGTCAGACTTTTGCCCCATATTGTTAGCGCTACAGGTGCGGTTGTTGTCACGACCAGACGCTGTGGTTCTACCGCTATCTCGATATCGGTATTCCTCCATCTGAGCGGGAAATGAAGCCGTTGCCACTGGGCGGGTAATTTCGGAGACAGATGCAGTTCACCGTTCATCATTTGCAGACCCGCAAACCCCTGCACCACGCCTGACCAAATTGCGCCAGTGGCCGCAGCATGAATACCGTCGTCACTGCTGTGCGGATCGTCGCCAAGATCGATTGCCACCCCATCACGCCAGAACTGATACGCACACGCGGTATCACCGCAACGGGCGGCGACGATGCCATGGATAGCTTTACTGAGTGAGGAATCATGAATCGTTCGAGGCTCATAGAACGCCAGGTTCGCGGCGCATTGTTCGAGGGTGAACTTTTCCGGCAGCAGATAGTTAAGCATGACCACATCAGCCTGCTTGAGGATCTGCATGTCATTGACTTCCGCCCGCGAGTAATCGAGCAAAATCGTCTGCTTTCCCGCTTTCGCTTTATAACGACTGAGATCGATCGCCGGTTTGCTCAGGAACGTATCATCCTGCGCAATGACGCCTGCGGCATTTGCTTCGGGTAACCTTAAGCGCTGCAAAAAGTGCTCTGCGGCGTTGCAGAAAGCGTCGTTCTGTCGCTCAAACTGATGCATAAATTCACGCGCATGCGCCACGTTATACCAGGCCATGTAGTTGGTATAGGCGTTGTTATTGACATGCTCGGTGTACTCATCCGGGCCGATAACATTATGGATTTCCAGGCGGCCATTCACCTCCGTAGTACGCCCCATCCAGAAAAGTGCGGTTTCGACAAGCAGCGTTAGCCCTTCGTTGCGCATAAACGCATCGTCCTGCGTCGCATGCCAGTAAGCCACCACGGCCCATGCGATATCCGCCACCAGATGATGCTCCGCCAGCGCAGAGGCGACCTTCTGCCGTACTCCCGTGCGGATGTTAATCGCAGCGAACTCAGGCGTTTCTTCCTGACCGCTGGCTGCACTTTCCCAGGGGAATAACGCGCCAGGCCAGCCGTTGCGACGGGCTTTCTCCCGCGCACCCGCAAGGTTCAGCCAGCGATAGCGCAACAAATTTCGGGCCGTCTGCGGGCGGGTCAACAGATGGAAGGGTAAAAGGAAAATTTCGGTATCCCAGAACACATGCCCCTTATAGCCTTCTCCCGTCAGCCCTTTTGCCGCGATGCTACACCGATCATTGTTGATCGGTGTCATCCCCGTCAGGTGCCAGATGGCATAATCCAGCGCAAGCTGATCCTGGTTATCGGTCGAGTGCACCTCAACCCGGCATCTGTTCCAGACATCTTCCCACGCCAGCGAGGTTTGTTCCCGTAGCGCTTCATATCCCCTCGCCGCGCAGATTTTCAGCTCGGTCATGGCGTTGCGGGCAAAAGACTCCAGCGAAATCTCTTTTTCGCTGCGATGTGTCACCCAGACGATTTTCTCAAGCATCACCGTCTGCCCTTCCTCTGCGTTGACCGTATGGTGGCAGTTCAGACGGCGGTTTTTGGCTGTAAAACAGCTCTGACTGTCGGTGCTCAGTCGACAAGAGGCGGAAATGACCACCTCTGACGCGCTATCCTGCGTTTCAAACGTGCCCTGCAAATAATGCTGATCGAACACCCGAACCGACAGTTCGTTCAGATGCTGCCGACCACTGTTGGTTTGCGTCGCATCGATACCGGTTGTCAGGCTAATTTGTGCAGGGCCATCTAAAGGGGTAACGGCAAATTGCAGCGCGGTTAAAGGCAATTGCTCCAGCGAAACGAAGCGGCGGCTTTCGATACGAAAGCGTTTCCCCTGTGAAGAACGCCAGACAACATTGCGGCGCAACTCGCCGTTAGAAAACGCAAGCTCTCGCTCCCAACAGAGGATTTCACCTGCAAGCAGCGTAAAATTCTCACCGTCCAGTTGCAGTTCTATCCCCATCACATCGGGCAGATTCACTAGCTCGTTGGTTTCATTGCGTCCCGCGCGGTGATAAAGCCCCGCAAGATACATGCCGCGAGTTTGTTGAGTATAGTTCTCCTCGTGCGTGGCACGAATACCCATGTAGCCATTGCCACACGCCATGATTGAAGCGTATTTGTTCAGGCCATGCGGATTGAATACGGGTTCGGTTAAAACGGAAAAAGTTAACATAACGACACGCTTTCCCCTTTTTCCGCAGACTCATAGAGTGCCGCGACAAGCTGCTGAATAACCAGCCCCTGCTCTGCATCCGCAATCATGACGGGCTCGCCCATCACGTGGCGAACAAACGCATCCATACTGCGTAAATGCCGCTGGTCGTCAGCCTCTTCTCGCTCTATCAACGTGTGCAGTTCGCCGTCGATATCGTTGTAAATGTGCGCCGGGAAAAGCGTCGCACCAGCGTTCTCGCCGCAAAACGAAACGTTCATAATCGATTGTTCACGGATGTTAAGAGCAAACGAGGTCTCAAGACGCAATATGCCGCCATTACAAAATTCGATGGTGCCAAAAAGCGCGTCCTCGACCGTGTATTGACTCGGGTCCCACGCCCCAAATTGACCGCTGCATTTGCGCGTTCCTAGCTTCTGGAAACTGTGCGCCGTGACGCGTTTTACCGCCGGAAAGCCCAGGACATACATCGCCGCATCCAGCATATGAATACCGATATCTATCAGTGGTCCACCGCCCTGCAAGGATTTATCGGTAAAGACGCCCCAGCCTGGCACGCCACATCGGCGTAAAGCCTGCGCACGGGTAACATAAACCTCACCCAATGTGCCGTCCTGAACCGCTTCTCGCAGCAGTTGAGCATCCAGCGCAAAACGATGATGAAAATCGTATGCCAGCACTTTTCCAGCCTTTCTTGCTGCCAGTCTCATGGCATCGGCCTGCTGCGGTGTCATCGCAGGTGGTTTTTCACACATGACGTGACACCCAGCCTCCAGCGCCGCCATCACATGTTCAAAATGAAAACGATTCGGTGAGCAGACGCTCACGATGTCCGGTTTGGCGTCCTGCAACATCTGCCGCGTATCCTGAAACGTCGCGGGGATAGCGTGACGTTCAGCAAATGCCTGCGCGTGCGCAAGGTGACTGTCTGCGACAGCCACCATGTGTAGATCGTTGCGCGTGGCGTAATACGAGGCATGCACTTTGTCCGCCACCTGCCCGGCACCAATAATGGCGACGCGTAGCGGCGAAGGTGTTGAAGCACTCATCACGCTCGTCATCCTTAGCATTCACGTAAGAAGTTGAGCGACGCTTGATAGGCCTCGGCTAAATTATCGGCACGCACGCGGCATTCATACACCACATAGCCCTGATAGCCATCGGCACGCAGCTGATCAAACAAAGTGGCGAAATCCAGACAACCGCTGCCCGGCTGATAACGGTGATTATCAGCGATGTGAACGTGGCCAAGCAGATCGCGGTTGTTGTGCAGTGCCTCAGTCAATGAATCTTCTTCGATATTCATATGATAGAAATCACCGATGATCTGAACGTGCTTGAGATCGTTCTCTTCAATGTAACGACGCGCATCGGCCAGCGTGTTGATCATGTGATCCTGATAGCGGTTAAGCGGCTCCAGGTACACCGTTGTACCCGTACGCGCAGCCACCTCGTCAAGCCAACGGAGGGAGTCACTCACGGCTTTACGATCGCCTTCAAGACTACGCGGTGACACCATCGGCGGCAGACGGAAGGTGAACATGCCCCAGGCCGCAGGTACAATAATGCCCTTGCCACCCACTTCGCTCAAAGCTTCGAGAATGCCTTCGATCTGCTGTAAGCCATTGAGACGACGCTCCTCAATAAAGTCGCCTGGCCAGCCATCGTAACCACCGCATGCCGTGGTCACCGGCAAACCGGTTTCTTTAATGGCGGCTTTCACTTCTGCCAGATTATCGACCAGAAGCTTGCCATCAATTTCATAACCGTCGAAACCCATGGCCTTAATAAATTTGAATTTTTCGAGAATAGTGGCCGGGAAAAAAGCCTGGTTTTGCGTTGCGATTTTCATTAGTGCTTTCCTTAGCTTAAAAAGTGACGCCCATTTTGATGCTGAGTTCTGGATGCTGGTCGACAAACTTCATGTAACTTTCGGCGCTGTCCTGGAAAGTCACCACCGGATCGATAAGATCGTCACATTGCAGATAACCATTCATCAGAAGTTCCCAACAGGTTTCTTCGATACGCTTGCGACTCCAGCGCGGGTAATCCGGGTTTGGCTCGCTACAGGCACGCGAGAACACGATCTTCGCATTGTTAAAATGCGCTTCGCGTCCCAGGTTGAAGCCCTCGCTGAAAGGTTTAGCAAAAGCGACGTAGGAAATGGTTCCGCCGTACGCAAGACCGCGCAGGGCAGATTGCAACGCATCGGCATAACCGCTGGTTTCGATGAAGATATCAGCGCCCTGCTTACCCGTGATTTTTTTAACCTCAAGACCCACATCGGTACCGATCGGATTAATACAGTGATCGGCACCATGACGGCGGGCAATCTCACAGCGGTGCTCAATTGGGTCAACGCCGATAACAATGGAAGCACCGGCTTTTTTCGCCAGCTGAATGGCTATCTGGCCAATCGCTCCTAAGCCCACCACCACCACAAAATCACCCACCCGAACGTTGGCATCACGCACGCCGCTCATCGCGAACTGCGCCGGGTCGTAGCACACTGCATTTTTCCAGGAAGCACCCTTCAGCATTTTGCGCAGTTTGTAGTTGTTGACCGCATTAACAATGACGGTCTCCTGCAACGGGCCATAGCAACATACGCTGTCGCCGAACTGATACTCAGTCACGCCTGCGCCGCACTCGACTATCTCGCCGACAATCATATTGCCGAGCTGGAACTTACCGAATTCAATCCCACGGGCAGTCCCTTCTTCACGCGGGGAGAACATCTGCCATTCCGCGTTAAACTCTTCGTCGATAAACGGGCTGGCGGCGCGAAAATCGACCACTTCAGTACCGTGTTTCGGCGCACCAAAGCAAGCGCGAATCTTGACTTCATTTGCTGCAACGGGACGATCTTCGTATTCCACTAATGCCGCCACGCGCGGCGCTGTCGCTACTAACTTCTTCATGACTGACTCCTTGTTAAAATTGGCCGCCTCAGCCCTTTACGCCACCGGCGGTCAAACCACTTTTAATGAAACGTTCAGAAAGCGCGTACATGATGACCACCGGTAATGCGGTTGCCAGCGATGCCGCCATCATGCGACCCCAGATATAATCCGGCGTACTAAAGAGCGTGTTTAACCCCACCGGCAAGGTGAAATTGCTGGCGCTGGAGAGGAAAATCGAGGCAAACAGATAGTCGTTCCAGGCCACCATAAAGCAGTAGACAAAGACCGATACCAGACCAGAGATCGCCAACGGCACCGTGATACGGAAGATGATTTGCAGGCGATTCAACCCATCCATCATCGCCGCCTCTTCGATTTCATCCGGGATCGTGTCGAAATAGCTGCGCAGCATGAAAATTGCCGTCGGGAGTGTTTGCGTCACCATGGTGATAATCAGCGCCAGCTCCGTGTCATAAATGCCAAGCGCGGTGATGATTTTGAAAAGCGGCACCACCAGCAAAATGCCGGAGAACATGTAGACCGAATAAAAACTGGCGTTAATGGTGGTACGGCCTTTGAAGCGAAGCTTGGATAACGCGTACGCACCAAGCGTCCCGAGAAAGACCGCAATCACTGATGAGCTGAGTGAAACCACCATGCTGTTCCTGAAATAATCCACGAACGGGAAGATCAACGGGTTAAAAATGTCGACATAATGCTGTAGCGTCCACGCCTGCGGCAGGATGGTCGGGTTGAGCGAAATAGCCTCTTTCGCGCTTTTGAACGAGGTCATCAGCATCACGAAAAACGGAAACAACGTAACGATCAGAAACAGCATCAGGCCGACGTAGAAGCCTATCCGCGCTAAGGGGCGTTTATTTATTGCCATTGAGGTTTACTCTCTTTCTGGTCAACAGAATGACGGCGAAGATAATTACAAACAGCACCACGGATATCGCCGCAGCTTTACCTAAATCATTGAAGGCAAATGCCGTTTTGTAGAGGTAAACGCCGAGGATATCGACCTTGGTTGTCAGCAAATAAACATCTGCAAACATGTAGAACATCCAGATAGTGCGCAACGTGACGACCGTCGCCAGTACCGGCATGATGGCGGGAAGCGTCACAATACGAAAACGCTGCCAGGCATTGGCGCCATCCATTTCAGCGGCTTCATACAGGGATTTATCAATGGTCTGTAAAATCGCCAAAAACGAGATAAACGCGTACGGGAAGTAACGCCAGATAGCAAACAGCACCACCAGCACAAAGCTGCTGCCTGGGTTGTCAAACCACAACGGCGCCTGCTCGTAAAGATGCAGTAAATCCACGCCGAGGTAGTTCACAATGCCGTAGCCATTGTTGAACATGTACTTCCAGGCAAACACCAGCGATATGGACGGCGTGACGTAAGACAGGATCACCAGTGAACGTGCCGTTTTACGCAGACGAAACTCACGGTTAAAAAAGATAGCAACCGCCAGCCCTAATCCCGTACTGCCGAGGACAACTAGCGCCGTATACCAGAATGTCATCCACAATGAGTGCCAGAACGCCCCATCGCTCAGGATGCGAATATAGTTATCTATCCCGACAAACGTGGCGTTAATACTCGGGTTTAGCGGCAGACGTAAAAAACTGATTTCAATGTTGGAAATCATTGGCCAGGCTACAAGGCCCCCCAGCAATAGCAGGCTGGGGGCCAACAGCAACATGGCGAAAGGCATATCTGAACGGCCAGAAAACAACGTCTTCATAATTCCCTTCGCGGTGCGCTCCTATCGTTGAGAAATCAGGTCAGCCAAACGCTTCTGGCTATCGCTTAACGTGCCGGTGAGGTCTTTCTTGCCCACCGTGACGTTATGCACCATTGAACTGATGATGCCGGAGCCTGTCACGTCGCCCATCCGCGTAAAGTTTTTGTCACCCACCGCGCCAAAGACCTGAACATTTGGGAACTGCGCAATCAGCTCATAAGGCAGTTGACCGAAGGCTTTGATCACGTCGTTCTCTTTCCACGAGGCGGTCTCTACAACCAGTTTGTTCACCGGTAAGGCCGCGCCCGGCGACATCATGACCCAGTCAGCCGCGTTTTGAGCCTGCTCCATCCAGGTGACAAACTGTTCTGCCGCTTTGGTTTCGTCTTCGGTCTGGCCCGTAGTAATGGTGAGTGAGGTAACCATTCCGTAGACCGCCGATGATTTCTCTGTCGGGACCACAAAGCCCAGGTTGGCAGGATTCCCCTCTTTGAAAACGGCTGGAAGAATGTAAGTCGAGTAGATCGCCATTGGCGCGGAGCCGTTCATGAACGCATCTTTAATTTCCATGACGTCGTTCGAGCCAGGCATGGTCGTAGCAGAGAGATCGCGATAGAACGCCAGCGCTTTTTTCATTTCGGGGGTATCAATGACCACCTCCCCTTTGGCATCGAACACATTCGCACCGCCAGAGAGCGCAAACTGTGAAAATGCCTGCTCGGTCATGACGCTTTCAGCCGTAGGCAATGCTATGCCGTAATGTTTTTTCGCCGGATCGTTGAAGGCCTGACTTGCCTTAAGCAGCGCTTCCCAGGTATGAGGTTCGCTAATTCCTGCCGCAGCCAATGCATCTTTGTGATACCAGACACCCGACAGCCATGCACTCACCGGAACGCCCGTCCAGGCCTGACCATCCTCAGTACGAACAACGCGCAAGATGCCATCGTAGAAGGTGCTTTGACCGACCGCGCCGATAGCATTGCTAATGGCCTGACGATCGAGCAACTGCTCCTTGTCCATGACTTTGGCATAGTCATGACTTACCTCGATCACCTCTGGTAACGCCCCGGTTCGGGCCAGCGTGATAACTTTGGTGTTATACGCATCCTCTTCGACAGGAACCTGTTTGATCTTGATGGAAGGATTCGCCTTCTCGAAACGTTCAATCAGCTGTGTGATAACGGCCTGACGTTCTTGTTCCACCGAAGAGTGCATAAATTCGATAGTCACAACCGATTTTTTATCATCCTTGCATCCCATTAACAGGGCGCAAGAAACCAGTGCTGATATCAGCACGACTTTTGGCATTTTCATTTATTTCGTCCTTTTAGTTTTCTTTAATCCACATGACTTGCCACGGATTAAGGGTCAGAGTATTCCCGTTAATATCACCGTTTGTAATAAGCTCTTTTGCTGAGTGAATGTTCAAAGAGAGAGTTTGTGGATGTTCGCAGAAGTTAAATAACGCAATAACTTTCTCATTATTATTGCCCGCGCGAGTAATTTTAAGAACATGTTCACATGGGTTCTCAAAAGATGCCTCGCTGTCTGGGTGAAACGCTTTATTTTCACGACGAATGGCTATCAGGTTAATCATGGCTTGATAGATCCTTTGACGGAGACTATTTTCGTCACTTAGCTCAGAATCAATTTGACCTTCTTGATATTTCCGACGATTTATCGCGCGGTTATAGCCCAATCGCTCCACGCCTGCATAATCATTGCGTGAACCCAGAATACTTTGAATATAAATGGCGGGCACGCCCGGGAAACTCAACAAAACAGCATGAGCTAAAACAAATTTCGCCACGCGGTCATCATCGTCACTATCGCGATGACTTAACGCATCAAGATAGGTGACATTTATTTCATACGGGCTTCGCGTACCGTCGGGATTATTTTTCCAGTTAACCAAGGCCCCTTCACTTTGCAGCTTTTCTACAAGCGTGAGGATATCCGACTCGGGTAAAATGCCCCGCAGCGGATTCAACCCGACACCATCATGAGATGCCAGGAAGTTGAACCAGGTTGTCTGTAAAGATGGGAGGGATAATCCTTGCGCCCACTGACATAGCGCCTGTACGTTACCGCTGTGAACGGTATGCAGCACCAGTGGCGGGAGCGAGAATTGATAAACCATCTGGGCTTCATTATCACCCTCACCAAAATAGGAAATGTTGTCCTTATGCGGGACGTTAGTTTCCGTGATAATGACCGTACCAGGGGCGACAGCGTCTGTGATAGCGCGGAACAGCTGAATCAGACGATGGGTCTGTTCAAGGTGGATACAGGATGTGCCTGGGATTTTCCACATGAACCCCACCGCATCAAGTCGAATGTAATCCGCACCTTCAGTAAGGTAGTGAAGCAGGACGTCGACCATCGCGTTCAAAACCTGTGGACTGGCAAAATTCAGGTCAATCTGGTCATCGCTGAACGTCGTCCATAAATGACGAACCGAGCCATCGGCAAGGGTAAAGGGTGTGAGCAACGGTAAAGCACGAGGCCGCGTAACAGCCGACAAATCCGTTTCAGGATCAACCGCAATAAAGAAATCTTCGAATTCAGGATCCTGATTAAGATAATGGTTGAACCACTGGCTTTTTGCAGACATGTGATTGCAAACAAAATCGAACATCAAATTTGCCGATTTTTTTAATTCAGCCACATCCCCCCACTCACCTGTTTCTGGTGAGACGCGATGATAATCAACAACAGAGAATCCATCGTCAGAAGACCAGGGGTAAAAAGGCAATAAATGAACGTGTGAAAATGAGGATGACAGCCAGCGATTATAGAATCGCGTAAAAGCGGGTAATGATTTTTGCCCATCAGAGATAAATTGATCAGCATAGGTGATTAATACAATATCTTGCTCATCCCAGCTTGCTTTACGCGGGTGTTGAATATTATTTGCCGCACGGGATATTTTTTCTTCCAGCGTATCGTAGTGCTCTGGAGTAAAAGTATTGCCATACACAAGATTGATTAACTGTTTTATTTTTCCGTTCACTTTAATTTTCCATGGTAGCGGTCCCACGAAGGGCAATCTACTCCCATAGAAAATGTCTGTCAACGAACCAGAGGGGTGAAAAATAGCCTGATAAAGCAACTCAATTGTGTATTTGTGAGCTAACGCAAAGAATGGATGAAACTAGTACAACGACATCTTAGTGAGGACAGGAGCGCTCTCTCAAAGGGAGAGAGCGCAGGAAAAGCGGTGTGTTATCAGGAAAAATAGCGGCGTGAAAAGCGATTTGCGACCTTTTTCAGTAAAGGCTCCAGTGCAACGGCCAACAGCATGCGAACGGGTTTACGGGCAACAGATTTTATCGCCCACCCGGCAACACCTGCCGGGCCGTAGCGTAATGCGGTCAATAATACGAATTTACCTGCGATTTTCAGACCGGGTTTCATCTTCTGACCCGCCTGTTGCCAGTTTGCCTTCATTAGTAGTTCTCTCTTTTTAAAGCTGACGGAAACGACTTCTCAGCGTGAACGTATCTGACGTCACGTAACGTTCCATTTCACGTAAACGCTTCTCTCCTGCGGCCAGTTCCGCGTCAGCGGCATCTAACAAATCCTGGCTGGAGGGCGCCTCTTCTGAAGAGAGCGCGCTATCAGGGATCGGGTCGAGCACAAACGATAAAACGATGTAGGCCACAAGGGTAAAAAATGCCAGACCAAAGAAGATAGAAAGGACCGTCACGACGCGCACAAGCTTAACCGGTACATCCAGGTAGTGCGCCAGTCCAACGCAGACCCCGCGTACCATCCCCTGCTGGGGAATACGGTACAGTTTTTTATTCAGATTTAATCCAGCCATTAACGCTCCCTCCAGTTCGGATGTTCCGCATCCAGAATAGATTCCAACGCCTGAATGCGATCGCGCATTCTTTTCGCTTCGTCAGTAAGCTGCATCAGGCGCTGTTGCTCGCTCTGAGAGAGCTCTCCCCGGGAAGAACGGTTGCTGTAATGCAGCCATAACCAGATCGGCAGAACAAACAGCACGAAAATGGTTAACGGAATTGCCAGAAAAAGCGCACTCATATGTACTCCTTGTCTTACGATGCGTTGCGGCACGCAAAGGTGCCGCTTCAATTATTATTGGTTGTCTTGCTTCATTTTGGCTTTCAGAGCTTCCAACTGCTCACCGATAGCATCATCGGCTTTAAGATCGGCAAACTGCTGATCCAGCGTTTTTTGTTTGCCAAAGCTATGGCTCTCTGCTTCTGCTTCCATATGGTCGATACGACGCTCAAAAGATTCGAATCGAGCCATCGCTTCATCCAGTTTACCGCTATCCAGCTGGCGACGGACGTCGCGCGAAGAGCTTGCAGCCTGGTGACGCAGCGTAAGTGCCTGTTGGCGAGCGCGGGTTTCGCTCAGTTTATTTTCCAGCTCAGCGATTTCTTTTTTCATGCGGGTGAGTGTTTCATCCACCAGCGTGACTTCGTGCTCGAGAGACGCCACCAAATCGGTGAGTTTCTGTTTTTCGATCAACGCCGAACGCGCCAGATCGTCTTTCTCTTTACGCAGCGCCAGCTCCGCTTTTTCTTGCCATTCGTTCAGCTGTCCAGTAGCCAGCTCAATACGACGTGAAAGCTGTTTCTTTTCCGCCAGCGCACGCGCTGAGGTGGAACGTACTTCGACCAGCGTATCTTCCATTTCCTGAATCATCAGACGCACCAGCTTCTGCGGATCTTCTGCTTTCTCAAGCAGTGAGTTGATGTTGGCGTTCACGATGTCGGCAAAACGAGAAAAAATACCCATAATTTGATCCTCACATTTCTGTTATCGGGCGATGCCCTGCTAACGAGATAATACAATTCTCATGCCAACTTTTTATCTTGTTGATTTATAAGATTGTGGTTGATTTTAAAGCAATGAGAATCTACTCTCACCTGGTGAATATCGCTAACGAGTGGTTAATTTCATCATGGCTGAATTTAAAGACAATCTGCTGGGCGAAGCCAACAGTTTTCTGGAAGTGCTGGAGCAAGTTTCGCGCCTGGCTCCACTGAATAAACCGGTGCTGATTATTGGCGAGCGTGGCACTGGCAAAGAGCTTATCGCCAACCGCTTACACTTCCTTTCCACGCGATGGGACGGGCCGTTTATTTCGCTTAACTGTGCGGCGCTTAACGAAAATTTACTCGATACCGAACTGTTCGGCCATGAAGCAGGCGCGTTTACAGGGGCGCAAAAACGCCATCCCGGCCGCTTCGAACGCGCTGATGGCGGCACGCTGTTCCTTGATGAACTTGCTACAGCGCCAATGCTAGTGCAGGAAAAGTTACTGCGGGTCATTGAATACGGCGAACTTGAACGCGTTGGCGGCAGTCAGCCCCTGCAGGTCAATGTGCGTCTGGTTTGCGCTACCAATGCTAATTTGCCGGAAATGGTGGCCGAGGAGAAATTCCGCGCCGATCTGCTCGACAGGCTGGCGTTCGACGTGGTTCAACTGCCGCCACTGCGGGAGCGTCGCAGCGATATCATGCTGCTGGCTGAACAATTTGCGATTCAGATGTGCCGCGAGCTCGGCATGCTGCTTTTCCCGGGCTTTAGCAACAACGCGCGCGAAACATTATTAGGCTACGGTTGGCCCGGCAATATTCGCGAACTTAAAAACGTGGTGGAACGATCTGTCTATCGTCACGCCAGCAGCGAGACGGAACTGGACAACATTATTCTTGATCCTTTCCATCGCGCCGCGCCTTTACCGTCCACACCCACGCCTGAAACCAGCGCGCCTTCCCTGCCGCTTGATTTGCGTCAGTTTCAGCATATTCAGGAGCAGCAGTTGCTTGAGCAAAGCCTGAAGGACGCGAAATATAATCAGAAGCAGGCAGCCGAACTGCTGGGTCTGACCTACCATCAATTAAGGGCATTGCTCAAAAAGCATCAAATGCGCTGACATTATCAGCACTTACCCGCAGACATTTTTACGAAGCAGGTGTAAGTGCGATACACTTTGCAGATCGAACCTAAAAATCTTAAAAATTATGCGTCTGGTTTTATCGTCCCTGTTTGCACTCGGTCTGTTTAGCAGCCTGGCCTTTGCTGCGCCTGAACAACGCGCTGTTCCTGATATACGTGATAGCGGCTTTGTCTATTGTGTCAGCGGGCAAGTCGACACCTTTAACCCGCAAAAAGCGGGGAGTGGCCTAATTGTCGACACCCTCGCCGCTCAGCTTTACGATCGCCTGCTGGATGTCGATCCTTATACCTATCGCCTGGTGCCAGAGCTGGCCGAAAGCTGGGAGGTGCTGGACAACGGCGCCACCTATCGTTTTCATCTGCGCGATGATGTTGCCTTCCAGACGACGGACTGGTTTAAACCGACGCGTAAACTCAACGCGGATGACGTTGTATTTACCTTCCAGCGCATTTTTAATCGCGACCATCCGTGGCATAACGTCAACGGGGGTAACTTCCCCTATTTCGACAGCTTACAGTTCGCTGATACGGTTAAAAACGTTCGCAAGATCGATAGCCGGACGGTGGAATTTAATTTGGCCCGACCAGATGCCTCATTCCTGTGGCATCTGGCAACGCATTATGCGTCGGTCATGTCCGCCGAATATGCCGACCAGTTGACAAAGCGGGACCATCAGGAGCTTCTCGATCGCCAGCCGGTGGGAACGGGGCCGTTCCAGGTAGCAGAGTACCGTTCAGGGCAGTACATTCGTTTGCAACGTCATGAACACTTTTGGCGCGGTAAACCGCTCATGCCACAGGTGGTTGTCGATCTGGGCTCTGGCGGGACGGGGAGGCTTTCTAAGCTGTTGACCGGAGAGTGCGATGTGCTCGCGTGGCCTGCCGCCAGCCAGTTAACGATCCTGCGTGACGATCCGCGACTGCGCCTGACCCTGCGTCCGGGCATGAATATCGCTTACCTCGCGTTTAATACCGATAAGCCGCCGCTGAATAATCCCGCCGTTCGTCACGCGCTGGCGCTGGCCATTAATAATCAGCGTCTGATGCAATCCATTTATTATGGCACTGCGGAAACGGCGGCATCGATTCTGCCGCGTGCTTCATGGGCATACGACAGCGAAGCAAAAATTACCGAGTACAATCCAGCAAAAGCCCGCGAACAGCTAAAAGCCTTAGGTGCTGAGAATCTCACCCTTCAGCTTTGGGTGCCGACAAGTTCTCAGGCCTGGAACCCTAGTCCGTTAAAAACAGCCGAACTGATTCAGGCCGACATGGCGCAAATTGGCGTCAAAGTGGTCATCGTCCCTGTCGAAGGACGCTTCCAGGAAGCACGCCTGATGGACATGAATCACGATCTCACCTTATCCGGCTGGTCTACCGACAGTAATGACCCGGACAGTTTCTTCCGTCCGCTGCTGAGCTGCGCGGCGATTCGCTCACAGACCAACTACGCTCACTGGTGTGACCGAGAATTTGATGCGGTGCTGCAAAAGGCACTCTCATCACAACAGTTGGCGTCACGTATCGAGGCCTACGACGAAGCGCAAAATATTCTGGCGCGGGAATTGCCGGTGCTGCCGCTGGCCTCGTCATTACGTTTGCAGGCCTATCGTTATGATATTAAGGGCCTGGTGCTCAGCCCGTTCGGCAACGCGTCGTTTGCTGGCGTGTCGCGTGAGAAAAAAGATGAGGTGAAAAAGCCATGATCATTTTTACCTTAAGACGGTTGCTATTGCTGGCGGTGACGCTGTTATTCCTCACCTTTGTTGGCTTTAGCCTGAGCTATTTTACCCCGCACGCTCCGCTACAAGGCTCGTCATTTTGGGACGCCTGGCTGTTTTGGTTTAACGGGGTGCTGCACTGGGATTTTGGCGTTTCAAGTATTAACGGCCAGCCCATCTCCGAGCAGCTCAAAGACGTTTTCCCAGCGACAATGGAGCTGTGCATCCTCGCCTTCGGGTTTGCGCTCATGGTCGGTATTCCTGTCGGCATGCTGGCGGGAATCACTCGTAATAAATGGCAGGATAAACTGATCAGCGCCATCGCCCTGCTTGGCTTCTCGATTCCCGTCTTCTGGCTGGCACTGTTATTAACGTTGTTCTTCTCGCTGAATCTCGGATGGCTGCCCGTTTCTGGTCGTTTTGACCTGCTTTATACGGTGAAAAGCGTGACGGGTTTTGCCTTGATTGACGCCTGGCTTTCGGACTCCATCTGGCGTCATGAAATGATCGTCAGCTCATTACGGCATATGGTGCTGCCGGTGCTGACGCTCGCCGTTGCGCCAACGACCGAAGTCATTCGCCTGATGCGCACCAGCACTATCGACGTTTTTGAACAGAACTATGTGAAAGCCGCTGCTACACGCGGCTTGTCGCGCCTGACGATACTTCGTCGGCATGTGCTTCACAACGCCCTTCCCCCGGTGATCCCGCGTCTGGGACTGCAATTTTCGACCATGCTGACACTGGCAATGATCACTGAAATGGTCTTTAGCTGGCCTGGCCTGGGACGCTGGATGATCAACGCGATTCGTCAGCAAGATTACGCGGCTATTTCCGCTGGCGTAATGGTGATTGGTTCGCTGGTCATTATGGTGAACGTGATTTCTGATATTTTGGGAGCCATGGCTAACCCGTTGAAACATAAGGAATGGTATGCCTTACGATAGCGTTTACAGAGAAAAGCGCACTCCCGGCGTACTACGCACCGTGTGGCGTAAATTCTATGGCGATCCCACGGCGATGATTGGCCTGTACGGTTGCGGCGGGTTAGCGTTGCTGTGCATTTTTGGCGCATGGTTTGCGCCTTATGGCCTCGATCAGCAATTTTTGGGCTATCAACTGCTGCCCCCATCCTGGTCACGTTACGGCGAAGTCTCTTTCTTCCTGGGCACTGACGATCTTGGGCGCGACGTATTGAGCCGTCTGTTAAGCGGTGCCGCGCCGACGGTCGGAGGAGCCTTTGTGGTCACCTTCGCGGCGACCTTTTTTGGTCTTGCGCTGGGCGTTTTCGCAGGCGCAACGCACGGTCTGCGTTCGGCGGTACTGAATCATATTCTGGATACGTTGCTGTCCATTCCGTCCCTGCTGCTGGCGATTATTGTCGTCGCTTTTGCCGGCCCGCATCTGTCGCATGCGATGTTCGCCGTGTGGCTGGCGTTACTCCCGCGAATGGTTCGCTCGGTCTATAGCATGGTGCATGACGAGCTTGAAAAAGAGTACGTTGTGGCCGCCCGTCTGGATGGGGCGACCACGATGAATATTCTGTGGTTTGCCGTGATGCCTAACATAGCCTCCGGTCTGGTCACAGAAATTACCCGCGCTCTGTCCATGGCGATTCTGGATATCGCCGCGCTTGGGTTCCTCGATCTGGGTGCGCAGTTACCTTCTCCTGAATGGGGTGCCATGCTGGGGGATGCCCTTGAGCTCATCTATGTTGCCCCGTGGACGGTCATGCTGCCGGGCGCGGCTATTATGGTCAGCGTTTTGCTAATCAACCTGCTGGGCGATGGTATTCGCCGTGCTATTAACGCGGGGGTGCAATAATGCCGTTACTGGACATTCGTAATCTCACCATTGAATTTAAGACTGGTGAAGGCTGGGTGAAGGCCGTCGATCGCATCAGCATTACGCTTGCGGAAGGTGAAATTCGTGGGCTGGTGGGTGAATCCGGCTCGGGCAAGAGTCTGATTGCCAAAGCAATCTGTGGCGTCGCCAAAGACAACTGGCGCGTGAACGCTGACCGTATGCGTTTCGATGATATCGATTTATCGCGGCTATCAGCCCGCGAACGACGCAAGCTGGTAGGCCACAATGTGTCGATGATCTTTCAGGAGCCACAATCCTGTCTCGATCCTTCTGAACGCATCGGGCAGCAGCTCATGCAAAACATTCCCGGCTGGACCTACAAAGGTCGCTGGTGGCAACGGTTTGGCTGGCGCAAGCGCCGGGCGATTGAGCTTTTACACCGGGTGGGGATCAAAGATCATAAAGACGCGATGCGTAGCTTCCCTTATGAATTGACCGATGGCGAATGCCAGAAGGTGATGATTGCCATCGCGCTGGCCAATCAGCCGCGTCTGCTCATTGCCGATGAGCCGACTAACGCCATGGAGCCGACGACGCAGGCGCAGATTTTTCGATTGTTAACCCGTCTGAATCAAAATAACAACACCACCATTTTGTTGATCAGCCATGACCTGCAAATGCTGAGTAAATGGGCGGATAAAATTGACGTCATGTATTGCGGCCAGACGGTGGAAACCGCCGTCAGTGAAGACCTGGTCACCGCACCGCATCATCCGTACACACAGGCGTTGATTCGCGCGATACCCGATTTTGGCAGCGCCCTGCCGCATAAAAGCCGCCTGAATACCCTCCCGGGGGCGATCCCGCTGCTTGAGTCTCTGCCTATCGGCTGTCGTCTTGGGCCACGTTGCCCCTACGCACAGCGAAAATGTATCGAGACACCGCGTCTGGTCGGGGCTAAAAATCATCTGTACGCCTGTCATTTCCCGCTGAACATGGAGAGAGAGTGAAATGGTCGAAACCTTGCTGGAAGTTCGCAACCTGAGTAAGACCTTTCGCTACCGTACGGGCCTGTTCCACCGTCAGAACGTCGAAGCGGTAAAGCCGCTGAGCTTTACCCTACGCGAAAAACAAACGTTAGCGATTATCGGTGAAAACGGGTCCGGGAAATCCACGCTGGCGAAAATGCTCGCCGGAATGGTGGAACCCACATCGGGAGATGTCCTGATTGACGACCATTTTTTGTCTTTTGGTGACTACTCTTTTCGCAGCCAACGTATACGCATGATTTTCCAGGATCCGTCAACGTCGCTAAACCCGCGTCAACGAATCTCGCAAATCCTGGATTTCCCGCTGCGACTGAACACCGACCTTGAGCCTGAAGCTCGCCACAAACGCATCATTGAAACCCTGCGTCTGGTGGGATTATTGCCAGACCATGTGAGCTATTATCCTCATATGCTCGCCCCTGGGCAGAAACAGCGTCTTGGGCTGGCCCGCGCGTTGATCCTGCGACCTAAGGTGATTATCGCCGATGAAGCGCTGGCATCGCTGGATATGTCGATGCGCTCGCAGCTGATTAACCTGATGCTGGAATTGCAGGAAAAACAAGGTATCTCTTATATCTATGTGACCCAGCATTTGGGCATGATGAAACACATCAGCGATCAGGTGTTGGTGATGCATCAGGGCGAAGTTGTCGAGCGAGGAAGCACGGCCGATGTGATGGCATCCCCCCTGCACGACCTGACAAAACGACTCATAGCCGGGCATTTTGGCGAAGCCTTAACCGCAGACGCCTGGCGAAAAGATAAGTGACCGCCCCGATATAAAGTGGTCGGATTAACTCTGAACGCGACACGTGATATTATCGCCGCGTTTTAACGACGATCGTCACAATGAGATGACGATCGCCATAACAATGAATATAAGGATTAGAGCTATGGGTTTTCTTTCCGGTAAGCGCATTCTGGTAACTGGCGTCGCCAGCAAACTGTCTATCGCCTACGGCATCGCACACGCAATGCACCGCGAAGGCGCTGAACTGGCGTTCACCTACCAGAACGACAAGCTGAAAGGCCGTGTTGAAGAATTTGCCGCGCAGCTGGGTTCCAACATCATTCTGGAATGCGACGTTGGTCAAGACGAAAGCATCGATGGCATGTTTGCTGAGCTTGCAAAAGTATGGCCGAAATTCGACGGTTTCGTGCATTCTATCGGTTTCGCACCAGGCGATCAGTTGGACGGCGACTACGTGAATGCGGTTACCCGTGAAGGCTTCAAAATCGCTCACGACATCAGCTCTTACAGCTTCGTTGCGATGGCAAAATCGTGCCGTACTATGCTGAACCCAGGCTCTGCGCTGCTGACCCTGTCCTATCTCGGTGCCGAACGTGCGATCCCTAACTACAACGTAATGGGTCTGGCTAAAGCCTCTCTGGAAGCCAACGTCCGCTATATGGCGAACGCGATGGGTCCTGAAGGCGTGCGTGTCAACGGTATCTCTGCGGGTCCAATCCGTACTCTGGCAGCATCCGGTATCAAAGACTTCCGTAAAATGCTCGCACATTGTGAAGCCGTTACCCCGATTCGCCGCACTGTGACTATCGAAGATGTAGGCAACTCTGCCGCATTCCTGTGCTCCGATCTGTCAGCGGGTATCTCCGGTGAAGTTGTTCACGTTGACGGCGGTTTCAACATCGCTGCCATGAACGAGCTGGAAATCAAATAAGTTCTCTACCTTCCCGCAAGTCGGGAAGGTTTTCCCCCCTTCGTTATTCCGTTCTGCTATTTGTTATCACCTAACATTCTTTTTCCCCTTTACAGCCATGCGCCAGGATATTGATCGCCATTTGAGATCAAGGAACGCACATGGAACAACGCCGTTTTTCCGGCAAAGGCCACTGGTATCATGAAACCCAGACCAATCACCGTCTGGATGATGTCCTGCCACTGGTTCCCGAGGCCGCTAACGTCGACGACCGTTTTTTGCTCGATTTAGCCCTGCCCGAAAAAATTGTCGTCTCATGCCACGGTTGGCTTACCCCCGCCCGAGCATTATGCGATCTACTGTTTCCGCTCCATACTGCGGTGAATCGCCTGCATACGCTTAGCGCGTATGACCGGTTAAGTACTGCGCTCACGGTTGCCCAGGCCTGCGGCGTCCAGCGTTTGTGTAATCATTACGCGGCCCTGCTTACCCCGCTTCCCGGCCCTGACTCCTCACGTGAAAGTAATCGTCGCCTCGCTCAAATCACCCAGTACGCCCGCCAGCTTGCCAGCTCGCCCGATGTCATCGACTCCAAAGCACAACAGCAGCTTGATGAGGTGGGTCTGACGATTTACGACATCGTATTGATCAACCAAATTATCGGTTTTATTGGCTTTCAGGCGCGGGTCGTGGCGATTTTTCAGGCGTTGCTGGGCCAACCTGTTCGTTGGTTGCCAGGGCATCACATACCGCCGCATGCACAGGTAAACGACATAAGCCAGGGTACCAATCCATGGATACCTCTCTTTGCTGGCGTTGAGTTGCCCTACGCCAGCGCTCATCAATTAGAATCACTGGCTCGCTGGCAAGCAGAACCGTTTTTGCAATCGCTCACGCCGGTGCTCTGTCATGAACCCGCGATCCTTGACCGTACTGGCGACATTCTCATCAGTGTTATTCAGGTTGCCGGAGGTGATGACTCAGCCCAGAGCGTTATTTCCGCCGCCGTTGAGCTGTTGACCCGTTCTCCCGATCGATTTAGCGCCGCGCAATTTACACCGCTTACCGATGCCGGAATTCCTGCCGTTGATGCCATAAATATGTTGGCCTGGAGCGCATTTTGCGGTTGGATTAACCGACTCAAAATCGCCCTTGCTCATCGTGAATAACCCTACTGATGACCTAAAGAGCGCTTGCTGTAGCAGTGAGATTCGCGTAAAACTGTCAGCCGCTCAATGGCTACTAAAATAGAACACTATGCTTCAGGATAACCCGCTGCTAGCGCAGCTTAAACAGCAACTGCATTCCCAGACGCCACGTGCAGAAGGGGTAGTAAAAGCCACGGAAAAAGGCTTTGGCTTCCTGGAAGTTGACGCACAAAAAAGCTACTTCATCCCGCCTCCGCAGATGAAGAAAGTCATGCACGGCGATCGTGTGACGGCTGTGATTCACACCGAAAAGGATCGTGAATCTGCCGAGCCAGAAGAACTTATTGAACCGTTCCTGACACGCTTTGTGGGTCGGGTGCAGAAAAAAGACGACCGTTTATCCATCGTGCCGGATCATCCTCTGCTGAGAGATGCCATCCCTTGTCGCGCTGAACGTGGCGTTGAACACGATTTCAAAGAAGGCGACTGGGCTGTTGCTCAAATGCGCCGCCACCCGCTTAAAGGCGATCGTGGTTTCTATGCAGAATTGACGCATTTTATTACCTTTGGTGACGACCACTTTGTACCGTGGTGGGTCACGCTTGCGCGTCATAACCTCGAAAAAGAAGCACCTAACGGCGTTACGACCGAGATGCTGGACGAAGGTCTTGAGCGCCGCGACATGACGGCACTTAACTTCGTCACTATCGACAGTGCCAGCACTGAAGATATGGACGATGCGCTATACGTTGAAGAAGGCCACGACGGAAAGCTGCATTTGACCGTGGCGATTGCCGATCCGACCGCATGGATTGCTGAAGGTAGCCAACTGGATGAGTCCGCCAAAGTGCGCGCCTTCACCAACTATCTGCCGGGCTTTAATATCCCTATGCTGCCGCGTGAGCTCTCTGACGATCTCTGCTCGCTTCGCGCAAATGAAGTGCGTCCCGTCCTCGCCTGCCGTATGACGATTGCTGAGGATGGCACCATTGAAGACGATATTGAATTCTTCGCCGCTACCATCGAATCCAAAGCGAAACTGGTTTATGACGAAGTATCAGACTGGCTGGAAAATACCGGTAGCTGGCAGCCGCAAAATGAGGCCATTGCCGAACAGATCCGTCTGCTGCAGCGTATCTGCCTCAGCCGGAGCGAATGGCGTAAAACCCATGCGTTGGTCTTTAAAGACCGCCCTGATTATCGCTTCGTGTTGGGCGAAAAAGGTGAAGTGCTGAATATTGTTGCGGAGCCTCGTCGCATTGCTAACCGCATTGTCGAAGAATCCATGATCTCTGCCAACATTTGTGCAGCGCGCGTACTGCGCGACAAGCTGGGCTTCGGCATTTATAACGTGCATACTGGTTTCGACCCGGCAAACACTGAAGCCCTGGCAGCCCTGCTGAAAACGCATGATGTTCATGTGGATCCGCAGGAAGTGCTGACGCTGAATGGCTTCTGCAAACTGCGCCGTGAACTGGATGCTCAGCCTTCGGGTTTCCTGGACAGCCGCATCCGCCGCTTCCAGTCTTATGCCGAAATCAGCATCGAACCTGGCCCACACTTTGGTCTTGGCCTTGAAGCGTATGCGACCTGGACTTCACCTATCCGTAAGTACGGCGATATGGTTAACCATCGTCTGCTCAAGGCTATCGTTAAAGGTGAAACCATCTCGCGGCCACAGGATGATGCGACTATTCAGATGGCAGAGCGCCGCCGCCTGAATCGAATGGCAGAACGCGATGTAGGTGACTGGCTGTACGCTCGTTTCCTGAAAGACAAGGCAGGTACCGATACTCGCTTCGCCGCCGAAATCATCGATGTCAGCCGTGGTGGTATGCGTGTGCGCCTGATTGATAACGGCGCGGTGGCGTTTATTCCCGCCCCATTCCTGCACGCTGTGCGTGATGAACTGGTATGCAGTCAGGAAAACGGCTCAGTACAGATCAAAGGTGAGACGGTCTATAAGGTGACTGATGTGATAGATGTGAACATCGCAGAAGTCCGAATGGAAACACGCAGCATTATTGCGCGCCCTGCGGCCTGATAACCCACTTAAATGTCGGTCGTTTCCTTTTTGGGAACGCCGACATTTTTCTTTCCCCGATAAATCTCGCATTCATCACTTTTTCTTAATATATTCCGCCATAAACCCACAAAAGCCATCACAATTATCTACAGTAAAAGATAACTGTCATCTTTGGTTACTGGAATTTTTATCCACGTTGTATCCTTTTAATCAATTCTCGTTTTAATATAAGAACATAGGGAAAAACAATAAGTTCACTTCGGTGATGCCGCTGTTTTACGACGGAAAGGTCGCATGCAAATGAATTATTTTGCGTTAATTAAGCAGGTTCGGGAGAAAGCATGATTGACGACTTGGAGCAGAATTTGCTGTTTCGCTACATGGGTACGCACAGCCCCTGGTGGCGACTAACCGCAGACAGCAATGCACTGCATTTGGCCGCCAGCGAAAACGCTGATATTACCCAGGTCGTTGCGTTGAGTGACGAACAGGCTGAGCGTATCCGCCAGTTAACCGTCATCACCTCCAGTATTACCATGACACTGTCTCTTTATGGCACGGATGTGCCTGTGCATCTGGTCGGACGTAAAATTCATAAGACAGAATGGGCGGGCACCGCTTCTGCCTGGAACGATACGCCTTCCGTTGCACGCGATCTGGTACAAGGATTATCCTTCGCGGAGCAGGTGGTATCCGAAGCCAACTCGGTTATTGTGATTCTCGATCAGCGCGGCAATATCCAGCGATTTAATCGCCTGAGCGAAGAATACACCGGCATGAAAGAGCAGGAAGTCATTGGGCAAAACGTCTTCAAACTGTTTATGAGCCGTAGCGAAGCCGCAGCCTCAAGGCGCAATATTTCTGGTTTTTTTCGCAACGGCAGTTCTTACGAAGTTGAACGCTGGATTAAAACGCGTAAAGGCCAAAGATTGTTTCTGTTCAGAAACAAATTCGTTCACAGCGGAAGCGGCAAAAATGAAATTTTTCTTATTTGTTCCGGTACGGACATTACCGAAGAACGCCGCGCTCAGGAACGCCTGCGCGTATTAGCCAATACCGATACGATCACCGGCCTTCCCAACCGTAACGCAATCCATGAATTAATCAGCGACGCGATTTCAACGCGCGGTGAATCTCAAGTCGGCGTGGTTTATCTCGACCTTGATAACTTCAAAAAAGTGAATGATGCCTATGGGCATATGTTTGGCGATCAGCTTTTACAAGCCGTTGCGCTGGCTATTCTGAGCTGTCTGGAAGAAGGTCAGATCTTAGCGCGCCTGGGTGGCGATGAATTTATCGTGCTGGCCACCGAAACCTCACAAAGTACGCTTGAGGCGATGGCTTCGCGTATATTAACGCGCCTGCGCCAGCCTTTTCGCATCGGTCTTATCGAGATTTACACCGGCTGCTCTCTTGGGATCTCCCTGGCACCACAGCACGGTATCGACCGCGAAAGCATTATTCGTAATGCCGATACCGCAATGTACACGGCAAAAGAGAACGGGCGCGGTAAGTTTTGCGTGTTTTCCCCAGAGATGAATCAGCGTGTATTTGAATATCTGTGGTTAGACACCAACCTGCGCAAGGCCTTAGATAAAGACCAACTCCTGATTCACTATCAGCCCAAAATGACCTGGCGCGGAGAAGTCAGGAGCGTTGAGGCATTAGTGCGCTGGCAATCTCCAGAGCGCGGATTAATTCCACCTCTGGAGTTTATCTCGTATGCCGAAGAGTCAGGTCTGATCGTTCCGCTCGGGCGCTGGGTTATGCTGGACGTGGTTCGCCAGGTTGCTAAATGGCGCGACAAAGGCATCAATCTGCGCGTTGCGGTGAACGTCTCCGCGCGACAACTTGCCGATCAGACTATTTTTAGCGACTTAAAACAGGCGCTGAAAGATTTGAATTTTGAATATTGCCCTATCGATGTGGAGCTCACAGAAAGCTGTTTGATTGAAAACGAGGAGCTGGCGCTCTCAGTTATTCAACAGTTCAGCCAGTTGGGTGCGCAGATTCATCTTGATGATTTTGGCACCGGATACTCTTCGCTCTCGCAACTGGCCCGCTTCCCTATTGATGCGATTAAGCTCGATCAGGTTTTTGTTCGTGATATTCATAAGCAGTCGATTTCGCAGTCGCTGGTTAGAGCTATCGTCGCCGTTGCGCAGGCACTCAATTTGCAGGTGATCGCCGAAGGTGTTGAAAGCGCGAAAGAAGACGCCTTTCTCACGAAGAATGGCGTCAACGAACGGCAGGGATTTTTATTCGCTAAGCCAATGCCCGCTGCCGCATTTGAGCGGTGGCTGAAACGTTATCAAGCGAGGAAAATGCGTTAGCTGGCTTTACGTATTCCCGCCGCGTGATGACGGTCTTGCAGCATGACTAAACGTTCCATATAGGCAATGTCTTTAGGTTCAAGACAAAATGCTGCATCAACCCAGTCTTCAGTGATGTCCATCAGTTCACTGCGCGGGAGTTGCATGACTCGCGTGCGGGCTCGCAACATCGCTCTTACGCCGTTCATCTTCGGCTGGAGGGTATCGATGAACGTCCGCACCGCCACGTAACTTAGGCCCGGTTCAAACAGGACATCGACAAGTCCCTGCTGTTCATGCCATTCAGCTGTATGTGACTCCCCCCGGTAGATAAGCTCCTCGGCCAATTTCATGCCCGCGCGGCGTGCGACCAATGAATAGCCCCCCATACCGGGAAACAGGTTAAAAGCAATTTCAGGGAATCCCAATCGAGCGTCGCGCTGCGACAGAATAAAATGATGGGCCAGTGCGGCTTCAAAGCCCCCACCGAGTGCGCTGCCCTCCACCATAGCCAGCGAAATGGCCCCGGTATCAAAACCGCGTGAGGCGGCGTGAACGCAGTCTACGCACGCACGAGCATAGGCTCGTAACGCTTCGCGACGGCCATTCTGGATGCATTCCACAAAAAAGCGTAAATCACCGCCTGCGTTATACATGTCCGGTACCAGCGAACCCGTTACCCAAAAATCCACCACAAAACCAGACTGTCGAACCAGCCATGACAGATTCATGATCTCTTCGATTAATGCGTGATTGAAACACGGACGCGGCTGGGCGCGTAACATCATCCAGACCGTGCGTCGTTCTTCTTCGTAGTAGCCTGCAAGCTGGGTGAAACGTGCAGTATCGGTAAACAATTTGCAGGTTGCTTGGTTGATAACTGACATAGTCCAATTCCTCATATAAAAAAGCGCCTTGCGCGCAGAATTAGACTAATCCACTCCCCAACTCCTCAGTATATGAAGGGTTAAATTTATTACTTTCATTTATGTAATTTCGTTAGCGCATTTTTTCCCTTCTCTTTTGTTGGCAATTTCTGCATCATTGAAATAATTAACTTTTCGCATTAAGGGTGACATGATGGCTGAGATTGACGCGCAGACAGTAGCGCAACGTATTGATACCGTGCTGGATATCCTGGTGGCTGGCGATTATCACTCTGCTATCCGTAATCTTGAGATTTTAAAAACCGAATTATTGGACCAGACTGGTGCAGGAAATACGCCAGATCCAGCCCAACCTAAAGCGCCGTGGGAAGTGTAATTTACCCCCCTCAATATATTGTGATGTATTTTTAACCAGCGGTACTTGCCGCCTTAATATGGATGCTATGAATTCCCGACAACAAATCATTCTGCAGATGGTGATCGACAAAGGACGCGTCAGCGTTGTCGACCTCTCCAAAGCCACCGGTGTTTCCGAGGTGACTATCCGTCAGGATCTTAATCTGCTGGAAAAACAGAGTTACCTTCGACGCGCGCACGGTTACGCCGTTCCTTTGGATAGTGAAGACGTCGAAACGCGCATGATGACTAATTTTGCGCTGAAACGTGAGCTGGCAGAGTTCGCCGCCTCGTTAGTCAATAACGGTGAGACGGTATTTATCGAAAATGGCAGTAGTAACGCCCTGCTTGCCCGAACGTTGGCGGAGCAAAAAGACATCACGATTATCACGGTGAGCAGCTATATTGCGCATCTGCTGAAGGAAACCCAGTGCGAAGTGATTCTGCTTGGCGGGATTTACCAGAAAAAAAGCGAAAGTATGGTTGGCCCACTGACCCGACAATACGTACAGCAGGTTCATTTTAGCAAAGCGTTCATCGGGATTGACGGCTGGCAGCCCGAAACCGGATTCACGGGTCGCGATATGATGCGCTCTGATGTGGTCAACGCGGTGCTTGAGAAAGGCTGCGAAGCGATTGTCCTGACCGACAGTTCAAAATTCGGCGCCGTCCATCCTTACATGATGGGCCCTGTGACCCGATTCAACCGCGTGATAACCGATGAACGTCTCAGTGATGAACATCGCGCACAGCTCCAGCGTGACGGCCTGCTGGTGGATATCGTCAAAAATCCTGCCTGACCCCTATCCGATGCCCGCATAAGCGGGCGTATGCTCTCTTGCTGCCTATCTGAGAGTATTCCGAGCATCCCTTTAAGATTATTTACCTGTTGTTTCAAAGCTAAAAACTTAGAATTAATGTTAGCGATATAACAGGAAGTAACTATCACCTGCGTGATTTTGTAACACCTGCGCGAACAGGTTTCACGGAAAACCGCTCCTGAGTATTCAAATTAGCTATACTTAAGGAGAACTTCTTTCCGTGAATCGATAATTCAGGAGAAAGTATTATGATCTTAACCAGCAAAAAATTAACCGCAGCAGTTTTAGCAGTCACTCTGGCAATGTCTCTGAGCGCATGTTCAAACTGGTCTAAACGTGACCGTAACACCGCCATCGGTGCTGGTGCGGGTGCTCTGGGCGGCGCGGTATTAACTGATGGCAGTACGCTGGGTACGTTAGGCGGTGCTGCTGTTGGTGGTATCATCGGCCACCAGGTGGGTAAATAATATATCTAATATCAACCACTGGTTTATTTGATCAATTCAGAACGATATTGTCTGACTTACGCACCTAGAAAAAAGCCACGGTAGATTTGGATTTACCGTGGCTTGTTATTATTTTATCCACCCGCTAATTTGACTTTCATTCCTTTGGCTTCAAGCAATGATTTAATTAAATCGCGGTTGTCGCCCTGAATTTCGATAACGCCTTCTTTTACCGCCCCACCGCAACCACATTTCTTTTTCAGTTCGGCAGCAAGCTTTGCGAGCGTAACGTCATCTTCGTCGATACCGGTAATCAGGCAAACGCCCTTTCCTTTACGTCCACTAGTCTGGCGCTGAATGCGAACAATACCGTCACCTTTAGGACGCTGTGCCTGTGCTTTCGGCTCATCGATGCGTCCGCTATCCGTCGAGTAGACTAACCGGCTATTCGGATCCTTCATTACGCCTCCTTTCTCAACGAGGCATTGATCGCCTTAAGCGTTTGCGCGGGGTCGGCCGATTGCGTTACAGGCCGACCAATGACCATATAGTCGACACCTGCCGCCAGCGCTTGTTCCGGCGTCATGATACGGCGCTGATCGCCAACGTCGCTACCCTGTGGACGAATACCCGGCGTAACCAGCTTGAAGTGTTGTCCCAGTTCGGCCTTGAAACGAACGGCTTCCTGAGCGGAACAGACTACCCCATCCAGACCACAGTTTTGCGTCAGTCGCGCGAGACGCTCCGCGTGTTCAGCAGGTGACAACGTCACGCCGAGGTCCAGCAGGTCGCTTGCTTCCATACTGGTGAGTACGGTAACGGCAATGAGCAACGGCGCATCTTTTCCGTAAGACACCAGTGCTTCACGGGCCGCCGTCATCATGCGAGCCCCACCCGATGCATGGACATTGACCATCCACACACCAAGGTCCGCTGCCGCAGCAACTGCGTGCGCGGTGGTATTGGGGATATCATGGAATTTCAGGTCGAGGAATACGTCGAAGCCACGCTGCTGAAGATCGCGAACCAGCTGTGGTCCAAATAACGTGAACATTTCTTTGCCCACTTTGAGTCGGCAATCACGCGGGTCGATGCGATCGACAAAGGCAAGTGCGCTGTCACGGTTGTTGTAGTCGAGAGCGACAACAACAGGAGATTCAATCACTACGGAGGAAGATGAGGAAGCAACAGACGTCATGACCAGCCCTTTTCGTCTATGGGCGCCGCAGCGGCGCGGGATAGATAAACGGCGAGCATTCTACCTGCCCACATCCAAAATGAACAGGAACCATTTTCATCCTGGACGACTGCAAATCGCACGATTCTGATGAGAATGTAAAAAACATCAATAGTATGTTGTAACTAATATGAGGGGTTTTAAAAAGATTATTGCCCGTCCAGCCCTCTAATCGGTTTGACCGTTGACCACGCCCGGCATGATGGGCAATGCCAGTAGAGCGTATAGGCGGTGAATCCACACTTTTGGCAACGATAACGAGGCTTGCTGCGGGCTTGCTCACCCACCATTTCTCGCAGCGCCATCAGGCTCTCTTTTGCGCGCCCTTCTTCTGCATCGTTCAGATGGTAATCCATTAGTTTATGGAAGACACGCATCGTCGGATGTCGCTGTAACTGGCGGGTAATAAACACCTGAGCGGTGTCGGTACCTTCATGCTGCTCGACCACATCAGCCAGCATCAGTTCTGCGGTCGCGCCGGTATTCTCTTCGACACAACGACGCAGGAACGTCACCCACTCGTCGGGTTTGCCAAGCTGCTGATAGCAGGTTTGCAGCATTTCCAGCGTTTCGCTAACCAGTTCTTTGTCCTGATCGATAACGCGCAGCAGGCATTCGACGGCCTTCGCGAATTCCCCTTTCGCCATGAACACACGTCCCATCATGATAGAGACACGAGCACTGTTGCGATCGGCAGAAGCCCCCTTTTTCAGCAGCGTCATGGCTTTTTCCATGTCATCACTGCCCATCTGCTGTAAAGCAAGCTCACAATAGAAATGGGCAATTTCACCACGCTGTTTATCTTTGCCCAATTTAACCAGACGTTCGGCGGTATCAATGGCTTTTTGCCAGTCGCTGGTGGCCTGGTAAATTTGCAAAAGCTGCTGTAGTGCGCTCACGCGAAACTCGGTTTCATCCACCAACTGACTGAACATATCCTCAGCACGGTCATACAGGCCGGCAGCCATGTAATCACGGCCCAGCTGCTGGACTGCCAGCAGTCGCTGATCGTAGGTGAGCGACGCGCTTTCCATCAGGGTTTGGTGGATACGGATGGCTCGGTCAACCTCGCCGCGAGAACGGAACAGGTTACCCAGGGTGAGATGCGCCTCAACGGTACCGGTGTCCTCTTTAAGCATATCGAGGAACAGGTCTACCGCTTTATCCTGTTGGTTGCTCAGAAGGAAGTTAACCCCTGCGACGTAGTCGCGAGACAGGCGATTTGCTTCATCCTGTTTTGTTTGTTGCGCACTTCTGCGGCCCATATACCAGCCATAGGCTGCGGCGACAGGCAAAAGCAGAAACAACAACTCCAGCATAGTCGATTATTCCTTTGTGACCGGCACACCCGGGTTAACCGGAACATCAGTCACTGGCGCGATTTGGTTTTCAAGACGTTTAATTTTACGTTCGGCGCGCGCAAGAGAAACACGAACTTTAAGCCAGAACAGACCACAAATTAACCAGCCGATGGCAAAGCCAGCCGCAAATAAGACGGCAAGCAGGCTCGAGATGCGATACTCGCCTTGCGCCAACAGATAATTAAATGTCACCAGTTGATCGTTTTGCGCACCTAATGTTATCGAAATGACAAAGATCGCCAACACCAGTAAGAAAATGAGTAAATATTTCACATGACTTCCCGTTATGTGGTTCAAGCGAATAAAGTGTGTCCAACCCGCCGCAATCAGCCTTATAAACTACCATTTTAGCGGCGAGCGCGAAACGGAAATAGTTGCGCGCGTCCATAGGATCTATGGGCGAAACGCGCAATATCAACCGTCAGGGATCGTCCTGCTGTCTTTCAGCGATTTCCTGCTTCTCTTCTGGAGGCGGCGTCAGTGGTCCACACAGTCGCTGCGCGAGCCAGGTGGCAAGGGTCACCAACAGCAAGGAAATCAACGTAGCCACCACCAAATCGCGTGGCCAGTGCATTCCAAGCAACAGACGACTGCCCATCACCCCCGAGGCCCATACCAGCAGGACGGCAATAGTGACCGTCCGACGGCGCGGCCATAACAACCCTACGCCTAACAACGCCCAGCTCGCGGCAAACATTGTGTGACCGGAAGGGAAAGCAAAACCGGTCTCTTTTTGCCAATGCTTGCGTAGAAACGTGGGAATGGCCTGTTCTTCTGCCAACTGCTCTTTGACCAGATGACCGCGATCTTTACGCTTTAAATTGTAGAAGGTATCTACCGGAATATGATGCGTATTTTCAAGCCAGACGACGAATGGGCGCGGTTCCTGAACATT
Source organism: Enterobacter sp. (assembly GCA_022649305.1). Classification (GTDB taxonomy): domain Bacteria; phylum Pseudomonadota; class Gammaproteobacteria; order Enterobacterales; family Enterobacteriaceae; genus Enterobacter. The sequence continues at coordinate 43,372 of JALCNW010000005.1, read as the reverse complement.
ATCTTTCACCCACGACTTTATACCTTGCCCGGCCATAATGGCGCAGCCGAGAATAACAAAAAGCATCAGAGCCGGACGCCAGCGAAAACGCAGACACCACATGAACCAGGCGCAGAGAATGCCGTGGGTGATAATGCCCCAGGGCTGAGTGACCGTTTCCGTTATCCAGTACAACGTTTTCAGCCACAGTACATTTTGCCCCGGCTGCCAGGCCCAGCCAGAAATCCATACGGCCATGGGCATAATCAGCAAGAGGGCGGCACCTGCTGCAGTACGACGGGCAATTGAAAGCATGCTCTCTCCTTTTTCGCTAAGCTCAGCAATCATAACCGAAATTTGCCAAATGGGTGAAAATGTCGGATTGTGCGTTTAACGCGCGTATAGCATGGCGGCAACTAGGTGAACGCTGGCTGCTTGTGGCAAAATAGGCGGATACTAAAGCCGAAGGGCGACTGGCACGAAGCGTGTCAGCATACTCTGGAGAATCACATGCAGCTTAAACGTGTGGCAGAAGCCAATCTGCCAACCCCATGGGGCGATTTCCTGATGGTGGGTTTTGAAGAAGTGGCAACCGGGCAAGACCATGTCGCGTTGGTTTTTGGCGATATTACGGGGCAAACACCGGTACTGGCGCGTGTCCATTCAGAGTGTCTTACAGGTGATGCGTTATTCAGCCTGCGTTGCGACTGCGGTTTCCAGCTTGAGGCTGCGCTTTCTCATATTGCAGAAGAAGGCCGTGGGATCCTGCTCTATCACCGTCAGGAAGGCCGTAATATCGGTCTACTGAATAAAATCCGCGCCTATGCGTTGCAGGATCAGGGTTATGACACCGTCGAAGCCAACCACCAGTTAGGTTTTGCCGCCGATGAACGTGATTTCACGCTGTGCGCCGACATGTTCAAACTGCTGGGCGTTGATGAAGTTCGCTTGCTGACTAACAACCCACGCAAAGTTGAAATTCTGACAGAAGCCGGCATCAACATCGTTGAGCGCGTTCCGCTGATCGTGGGGCGTAATCCGAAAAACGAACATTATCTCGATACCAAAGCCGCGAAGATGGGCCACCTTCTAAGCGAGTAGCTTGAAATACCCGGCAGCACAATGTCTGCCGGGTCACCTCAGTTAGTTCAACATATTACGTATCACATAGTGCAATATGCCATCGTTCTGGTAGTAGGTCAGTTCAGTAGCCGTATCAATTCGACAGCGGCACTGGATTACTTCCTGTTTACCGTCTGCCCGCGTGAGCTGTACCGGCACCGTTGCGCCTGGCTTGAGATTCTGCAAATCGCTGATATCAATCCGCTCCTCTCCCGTCAGCCCCAACGTTTTACGCGTCACGTCCTGCGGAAACTCAAGAGGCAAGATACCCATCCCAATCAGGTTTGAACGGTGAATTCGTTCAAACGACTCGGAGATCACCACGCGAACGCCCAGTAAACGCGGCCCCTTAGCAGCCCAGTCGCGACTGGAACCAGAACCGTATTCTTTACCAGCAATCACAGCCAGCGGCGTGCCTTCTTGCTGATACTTCATTGCCGCATCGTAAATCGATAACACGTCACTATTCGGCAGATGTCGCGTCATTCCCCCTTCCACGCCTGGAACCATTTCGTTTCGAATACGGATATTCGCAAACGTTCCGCGCATCATGACTTCATGATTACCACGGCGTGAACCGTAAGAGTTGAAATCCCGACGCTCCACGCCACGGTTTTGCAGATAACGTCCTGCCGGACTATCGGCTTTAATGCTACCTGCAGGAGAGATGTGGTCGGTAGTCACGGAATCACCCAAAATAGCGAGGATCCTTGCTCCGTGAATATCTTCCAGCGGCTTAGGCTGAGCTTCCATATCGTCAAAGAACGGTGACAGACGAATGTACGTCGAATCCTCCTGCCAGCCGTAGGTGTCGGAGCGCGCGACCTCTATCGTCTTCCACTCCGGCGTTCCTTCAAACACTTCGGCATACTCTTTACGGAACATATCGGTAGAAACCTGCTGTACCGCAAGGGCAATTTCCTGAGCCGAAGGCCAGATATCTTTCAGATAAACAGGGTCACCTTTGCGATCGTGTCCGAGAGGGTCACTCGCCAGGTTAATATTCATATTGCCCGCCAACGCGTAGGCTACCACCAGCGGCGGTGAAGCCAGCCAGTTGGTTTTTACCAACGGATGAATACGTCCTTCAAAGTTTCGGTTTCCCGACAGCACTGCACCTACGGTGAGATCGCCCTGCTTGATGGCCACTTCAATAGGGTCCGGAAGCGGACCAGAATTACCAATACAGGTTGTGCAGCCATAGCCCACCAGATTAAAGCCCAGTTCATCGAGATACGGCGTTAATCGCGCTTTGGCCAGGTAATCAGAGACGACTTTCGAGCCCGGTGCCAGCGAGGCTTTCACCCACGGCTGACGCTTGAGCCCTAACGTAACGGCTTTTTTCGCCAGTAATCCAGCGGCCATGAGCACGCTCGGGTTTGAGGTATTAGTACACGATGTGATGGCCGCAATCACCACCGCGCCATCGGGTAACTGGTACTGATGCCCGTTCATAACATAATCAACCGGACGACGGTCCTTCTGAGTCGCATTCAGCTCAAGTTCATTGCTGGCGGCAAAGGCTTTTGGCACGTCATTAAGGGAAACGCGATCCTGCGGACGTTTCGGCCCCGCAAGACTTGCTTCAACATCGCCCATATTAAGTTCCAGCGTGCTGGTAAACACAGGCTCATCACCGGTGTTACGCCACATACCCTGCGCCCTGGCGTAAGTTTCTACCAGCTCAACCTGCTCATCGCTTCGCCCGCTTAAACGCATATAGTCCAGCGTGACGCCATCAATAGGGAAGAAGCCGCAGGTGGCGCCGTATTCAGGCGCCATGTTGGCGATAGTCGCCCGATCGGCCAGCGGCAGCGAATCTAACCCGTCACCGTAGAACTCGACAAACTTGCCGACAACGCCGTGCTTACGCAGCATTTGCGTGACGGTCAGCACTAAATCGGTGGCAGTGATGCCTTCCGCTAATTTGCCGATGAGTTTGAATCCGACAACATCGGGTATTAGCATCGAAACCGGCTGACCGAGCATGGCCGCTTCGGCTTCAATTCCGCCAACGCCCCACCCCAGGACGCCAAGGCCGTTGATCATGGTGGTATGAGAATCGGTACCGACCAGCGTATCGGGATAGGCTACCCACTCTTTGTCCTGCAATTCGCTCCAGACCGCTTTTCCCAGATATTCCAGGTTAACCTGATGGCAAATCCCGGTGCCTGGTGGGACCACGCTGAATCGACTAAACGCCTGCTGGCCCCATTTCAAAAAGACGTAGCGCTCATGGTTACGTTCCATTTCCAGGCGTACGTTTTCTTCGAAAGCGTCGTCATCGCCGAAATGGTCAACGGTAACAGAGTGGTCGATAACGAGGTCAACAGGAGAAAGCGGGTTCACTTTGGCGGTGTCACCGCCGAGACGCTTAACGGCTTCGCGCATTGCCGCCAGATCGACGACGGCGGGCACGCCGGTGAAGTCCTGCATAAGCACTCTGGCTGGACGGTACGCGATTTCCCGATCGGCATGAGCGTTTTGCAACCACCCCGCCAGGGCATGAATATCATCGGCGGTCACGGACTCGTCGTCCTGCCAGCGTAAGAGGTTTTCCAGTAATACTTTCAGCGACTTGGGTAACCGCGAAATGTCTCCGAGCGTTCTGGCGGCCAGCGGCAAGCTATAGTAATGATAAGTTTTATTCTCTGCCTGCAACGTATCCTTACTGGCTTCGCGTAGGGTTAACGACATAAGCTCCTCCTTAATTACAGGGATACCCCGACAATCATCGGGGCTGTAATTAAAGATAACACAAAGATGTCGTAACGTTTTGATAACAACCCAAATGGATAAATCCGCTGAAAGGATGCAGGAAGTGCGGGGACAAAAAACCTCGCCGAAGCGAGGTTTTCTTTTAGTGGATAGTCAGCCAGATAAGCTGACACCAGAACAGGATGGATACCGTAAAAGCACCTATCCATGACCAATATTTAACGTTCTGTAGGGTATTCATCATCGTGACACCAGACATTTTATTTATAGGGTTGGCCTGGGCATTCGCCCGCTCTTTATTGCTGATGTGTATTTATTAAAGAGTACAAAAGCGCATGGGCTATTAGCTGATATTTAGCAAAATAACCATAATGCGAATTATTGTTTTTTGGGTTCGTCTTCTGCGAAGATATCAATAAAGGCCTGCTGCTGTGCAGACAGCTTCCATGAGGCTGGCACACTGGTTTCGGGCTCTTTACGAGCCTTAGCGCTGCTGTCACCTGGTTGACACATTTTTTTTACTGGTTCAATACGCATCTGAACTGCCATATTCACCCCCAATATTTCCAGACCAGTAATGCCACAACCACCCAGAACAGGGCTGAGCCAAGAAACACCGCCAGCCAGGCTTTACGCTTAAGCGCTGGGTTCCTCTGCGGTTCTTCACTTCCTGACGGCATTGCTAACCTCATACAATCGACTTCGCTTATCATTTCGATACCAAACAATCGGTACAAGTAATCATGAGTTGAGATAAATCCTAAAGAAACTTTAGTCGAAAAGCCAGTGAATTTACGAACGTTTTCCAGGGAAATATTTAATCTTTTGACCTGAAATAAATAATTGATACGAGGAATTTGCGAAGCGGGAATTTACTTTCTACTTTTGTCGCAAATTCGCGACACTTTTCCAATAAAGTTGCAACGTTTATCAGGTTATATGAGAGGAAGAACCGAGATGATGATAATTCTAATTTAGCTTTAAGCCATTATTTCGGTATCTTTCCTGATGGAAAGATACCGGGTGTGATTATTTTTCAGGAAGCTTAATGTCTTCAAACATCGCTTCAATATCTTCATTTGATCGCAAAGCAACGGCAGTGTCGACCACGTCACGAGTTAAATGCGGTGCGAAGCGTTGTATGAAATCATACATATAGCTGCGAAGGAAGGTGCTACGGCGAAAGCCAATTTTAGTCGTGCTGTGGCTAAAGACGTCGTGAGCATCCAGACGCACCAGATCGGGGTCTGATACCGGATCAACCGCCATACTGGCGATAACACCGACGCCCAGTCCAAGGCGTACATAGGTTTTAATCACGTCGGCATCAGTGGCCGTGAACACGATACGCGGCGTCAACCCGGCGCGGTTAAAAGCGGTATCCAGTTCGGAGCGCCCCGTAAAGCCAAAGGTGTAAGTGACCAGCGGATATTGCGCCAGCTCTTCAATCGTCACCGATCCCTTCCCTGCCAGCGGGTGATCCGGCGTCACGACGATGGAACGATTCCAATGGTAGCAAGGCAACATCACCAGATCGTCATAGAGATGCAGCGCTTCCGTCGCAATCGCAAAATCCGCGTTCCCTTTTGATACGGCCTCTGCAATCTGGGTTGGAGAACCCTGATGCATATGCAGCGATACGCGTGGATAGCGCTCAATAAAACCTTTGATCACTCCAGGCAATGCGTAGCGAGCCTGAGTGTGCGTCGTGGCAATGTACAGAGAACCTTTATCAGGCCAAGTATGTTCACCCGCGACAGATTTAATAGCGTCGACTTTGGAAAGCACTTCTCGGGCGATACGAATGATTTCCTGGCCAGCGGGCGTGACCTGAGTCAGATGCTTGCCACTGCGGGCAAAAATCTGAATACCCAATTCATCCTCAAGCATACGAACCTGCTTACTGATACCGGGTTGAGAGGTATAAAGACCTTCTGCGGTGGAAGAGACGTTAAGGTTGTGGTTGACCACCTCAACGATATAGCGAAGCTGCTGTAATTTCATTCCAGACCATCCGATTGAGCGCACACGGGCAATCGCTTAAGACGATTTAATAATAAGAAATAGGTTAACTATAACCACTATATCATTTATATCCTGGCTGTATAGTACGGAACAAAAAATAATAACGGCGTATAAAAAAGGGCCGGAAATCCGGCCCTTTTAAGGTAAGTTACGGTAAAAACAGGTTATTTCTTGCCTTCAACCCATTTACCTTCAACAAAGAATGCGGACCAACCGGTCGCCTTACCTTCTTTTTCCGCTGCAACATACTGCTGCTTGGTTTTACGACTGAAACGAACAACCGTTTTGTTCCCTTCAGGATCCTGCTGCGGAGCATCTGCCAGATAACGCAGTTTTTCCGGCAGACGATCGCGGAAGCGGTAGAGTTCTTCTACCAGCGGCGCGCGCGTTTCTCGCGATTTCGGGAAGGTGTTCGCGGCAAGGAAGACACCTGCGGCACCGTCACGAAGCACAAAGTACGCGTCAGACTTCTCGCATGGCAGTTCTGGCAGCGGAACCGGGTCTTCCTTCGGCGGTGCGACTTCACCGTTACGCAGGATCTTACGCGTGTTCTTACAGTCGTCGTTGGTACAAGACATGTACTTACCGAAACGCCCCATCTTCAGGTGCATTTCAGAGCCACATTTCTCGCACTCTACGATTGGACCGTCGTAGCCTTTAATGCGGAATTCGCCCTCTTCAATCTCGTAACCATCGCACGTCGGGTTATTACCGCAGACATGCAATTTACGTTTCGGATCGATAAGGTAGCTGTCCATCGCGGTGCCACATTTCTGGCAACGACGCTTCGCGCGCAGGGCGTTGGTTTCTGCATCGTCACCTTCCAGTACGTTGAGGACTTCGTTCTCAGGTACCAGGTTAATGGTGGTTTTGCAGCGCTCTTTCGGCGTTAACGCATAACCCGAACAGCCGAGGAAGACGCCAGTAGTCGCGGTACGAATACCCATCGGACGGCTACAGGTTGGACAGTCAATGCTGGTCATCACCATCTGATTCGGCAGCATGCCGCCTTCCTCAGGGTCCTTCTCTGCTTTTTCAAGCTGCTGCGTGAAATCGCTAAAGAAGTTATCGAGCACTTTTTTCCATTCGGCCTGGTGATTAGCCACCTGATCGAGACGGTCTTCCATCTGCGCGGTGAAATCGTAGTTCATCAACTCGCGGAAGTTGCCTTCCAGACGGTCGGTCACGATCTCGCCCATTTTTTCTGCGTAAAAACGACGGTTCTCAGCGCGGACATAGCCACGATCCTGAATGGTCGAAATAATCGACGCATAGGTAGAAGGACGACCGATACCGCGTTTTTCCAACTCTTTAACCAGTGATGCCTCGCTGAAACGCGCTGGCGGCTTGGTAAAGTGCTGAGCTGGCATCAGCTCGGTCAACGCAAGCTCATCGCCTTTGTTTACCGGAGGCAGGATACGGTCTTCATCACCTTTGCGCAGAGCAGGCATGACTTTGGTCCAGCCGTCAAAGCGCAAAATACGTCCACGCGCTTTCAGGCGGAAGTCTCCAGCACCCACCGTCAGCGTCGTTGAATCATACTTCGCTGGGTTCATCTGACAGGCGACAAACTGACGCCAGATCAGCTGATAAAGCTTCTGCGCGTCGGTTTCCATGTCGCCCAAGGATTCTGACACGACGGAAACATCGGAAGGACGAATCGCTTCGTGCGCTTCCTGAGAGTTTTCTTTGCTGGCGTACTGATTGGCATTTTCCGGCAAATACTTCTTACCGAAATTGTCGCTAATGTAGTCGCGAACCATACTCACCGCGTCCTGACTCAGATTGGTTGAGTCCGTACGCATATAGGTGATATAGCCCGCTTCATACAGCCGCTGTGCCATCATCATGGTTTTCTTCACGCCAAAGCCCAGACGCGTGCTTGCCGCCTGTTGCAGAGTTGACGTAATGAATGGCGCGCCAGGCTTACTGCTGGTCGGTTTGTCTTCGCGATCCAGCACCTGATAACGGGCCTTCTCAAGCAAAGCCACCGCAGCCATCGTCTGATCGCGGCTAACGGGACGGAACGGTTTTTCGTTCTCGTGCGTCACCTGAAGCGGCAGAGCATCGCCGCCTGGCGTGGTCACGTTAGCGTCAATTTCCCAGAACTCTTCTGGCACAAACGCTTTGATCTCACGTTCACGTTCGACAACCAAACGCACCGCTACCGACTGTACACGTCCAGCGGAAAGACCGCGGGCAATTTTCTTCCACAGCAGCGGAGAAACCATGTAACCCACAACGCGGTCCATAAAACGACGCGCCTGTTGAGCATTAACACGGTCAATATTCAGTTCACCCGGCTTTTCGAAAGCCTGGCGAATCGCATTCTTTGTAATCTCGTTAAACACGACACGGCTGTAACGTGTTTCATCGCCACCGATAATTTCCCGCAGGTGCCAGGCAATGGCTTCCCCTTCGCGGTCAAGGTCGGTTGCGAGATAGATATGGTCGGCTTTTTCTGCGAGCTGCTTCAGCTCGTTTACGACTTTTTCTTTGCCTGGGAGCACTTCGTACTGTGCTTCCCACTCGTGCCATGGATCGACACCCATACGATTAACGAGCGCGCTACGTTCATCCTTTTTAGGCTTTTTAGCCCCTTTGGTGGAGGTAGAGTCTGCGCTCTTTTTACTGGCTGAGCCACTGGTCGGCAAATCGCGGATATGACCAACGCTGGATTTGACCACATAGTCGTTACCCAGATATTTATTGATCGTTTTGGCTTTTGCCGGGGACTCAACGATGACGAGAGCTTTACCCATATTCACCTTTACCTAATTTAATTCTTCCAGGAATACGCCGCACGTTGATTTCCCTTCCGCTGGCGACAAGCCTTTCATATTGCGTCGTTGCCAGGGGATATCAACCCCTATTACTGACTGAACGTTAAAACAAACGCGCCCAGGTAGTTGAGTTATCGGGTATTTTTACTTGCATCAAAATGACTATGCGACGAGTTTTCGGTCGAATGTCAAGCAATTCTGTTGCCAGAATGACGAAAGCGCACACTGTACCTGATAAAATCTGTTACGCAACTTTATTAGCATGCAAAAACAAATCACGCCAGCTTTAGCCCTGAAACGTAGCATCCCGATAAACAGGGAAAATTTGCCCACGAAGCACGTCAAGCGTAGACTAATGTCACTGTTTAAGGAGTGGATTATGCAGCAAACGACCCAACCTATTGACCGCGAGACTCTGCTCATTGAAGCGAATAAACTCATTCGCAACCATGAAGACACCTTAGCGGGCATTGAAGCCACCGGTGTTCAACAACGAAACGGTGTGCTGGTGTTCAGCGGAGAATACTTTCTCGATGAACAAGGCCTCCCGACGCCTAAAAGCACCGCGGTATTTAACATGTTTAAATATCTCGCGCATGCGCTCTCGGAAAAGTATCACTTAGTTGATTAAAGCAAAACGCGAGGCAGATGCCTCGCGTTTTTGTCTATCGCTTAGAGAAGTGGCTTCTGCCCACGCTGTAGCCAACGCAGCATAAGACGGTCAGCACTTTCTGCCGCACTGTTAGTAAACCTGTCCAGCAGTCTTTTACGCTGTGTATAACGCACACCAACCAGATCGCGTCCTTTCATCAGGCCGAGCAACAGGTCGTCGCTGGTGCCGACCTCGTCTACCAGACCTTTCTCCTGAGCCTGAATTCCGTACCAGTGTTCACCCGTCGCGACCTTATCAATATCCAGTGAAGGACGCATACGCTTCACGAAATCCTTAAACAGGTGATGGGTTTCATCCAGATCTTCACGGAATTTCTGCCTCCCTTCTTCGGTATTTTCACCCAGCAGCGTCAGAGTGCGTTTGTACTGCCCTGCGGTATGCAGTTCAATATCAATCTCTTTATTTTTCAGGAAACGGTTAAAGTTGGGGATCTGCGCGACCACACCAATCGAACCTAAAATAGCAAACGGAGCGGCAACGATTTTGTCGGCCACACAGGCCATCATATATCCGCCACTTGCAGCCACTTTATCCACGGCAATTGTCAAAGGGATGTGATTGTCACGCAGGCGCTGTAGCTGTGACGACGCCAGTCCGTAACCGTGAACCACGCCGCCGGGACTCTCAAGACGAAGAACCACCTGATCCTGTGGTTTAGCAACCGCCAGCACAGCAGTGACCTCTTCACGCAAAGAGGAGACTTCATGCGCATCCATACTGCCCTTAAAGTCCAGCACGTAGACACGCGGTTTGTCGGTGTCCTGGTGCCCTTCTTTGGCTCTTGCTTTTGCCGTTTTCGCCTCAAGCTTGAGCTTTTTCTTTTGTGACTTATGCCATAGCTTTTGTTGATGCCCATCCAGCAAGGCCACCGACATGTCTTCCTGCATCTCTTTATATTGCTCGCTTAAGCGAGTAATGCGTAACTCGCCACGCTGACGCTTTCGTTGCGTCAGGTTCACGATCAGGATGGCGACCGCTGCAATAGCGATCACTACCGTCGCAATTTTGGCCAGAAACAAACCATATTCAGAAAGTAATTCCACGCGTTCCACCTTGATTTAACCACGAATCTTTCATGCCCAGTGTACAACAGCCTTCGCAAGGCGTCTCGCTTGTGACATTACACATGCGAGCCGCTTTCAGGAATGACTGATTGTGGTTGAAATATTTGCAAATTGTTAATTTCACAGCAAAGTCTCCTGTAGACTGATTGAAATCTCGCGCTGTTTCGGGCATAAAACCGAAAAGCAGGCGCACCAGGCGTGTAATACGCCACAGGAGTCACCGTGCACTATCAACCGAAAAAAGATTTACTACAAAACCGCATTATTCTGGTCACCGGTGCCACAAACGGTATTGGTCGTACTGCCGCTCTGACCTACGCACAGCATGGCGCAAGCGTAGTTTTGCTGGGGCGAAATGAGGAGAAACTCCGCGACGTCGTGCAAGAGATCGCAGAGGCGGGCGGCACTCTCGCCCGATGGTATACGCTCGATTTGTTAACCTGCACGCAGGCTTCCTGCGTCGAGTTGGCCCAACGTATCGCCGCTAATTATCCGCGTCTCGATGGGGTTTTACACAATGCCGGTTTACTCGGTGAGGTGCGCCCAATGGATGAGCAGGATCCTGAAGTCTGGCAGCAGGTAATGCAGGTAAACATCAACGGCACCTTTTTCCTCACCCAGGCATTGCTTCCTTTATTACTCCAGTCCGATGCGGGTTCACTGGTCTTTACCTCATCAAGCGTGGGCCGACAGGGCCGGGCAAATTGGGGGGCTTACGCGGTTTCCAAATTCGCGACCGAAGGTATGATGCAGGTCCTTGCCGAGGAGTATCAAAGCCGCCATCTGCGCGTGAACTGCATCAATCCGGGCGGTACGCGCACGGATATGCGCGCCAGCGCGTTTCCCAGCGAAGATCCTCAAAAACTCAAAACGCCTGAGGATATTATGCCGCTTTATCTGTGGTTGATGGGTGACGACAGTCGCCGCAAAACCGGTATGACTTTTGATGCCCAACCGGGCCGTAAGCCAGGAATTTCTCAATGAGTGAAGAACGTCATCAGCAACGTCAGCAGCGCCTGAAAGAACAGGTTGATGCCCGCGTGGCCGCAGCACAGGAAGAACGTGGAATTGTGATAGTGTTCACCGGCAATGGCAAAGGAAAAACCACCGCAGCCTTTGGTACCGCCACTCGCGCAGTCGGTCACGGGCAGAAAGTGGGCGTCGTGCAATTTATCAAAGGGGAGTGGCCAAACGGCGAACGCAATTTACTGGAGCCGCACGGCGTTGAGTTTCAGGTGATGGCGACAGGTTTCACGTGGGATACGCAAAATCGGGAAAATGATACCGCCGCCTGTCTGGCCGTGTGGGAACACGGAAAGCGGATGCTGGCCGATCCGCAGCTCGACATGGTGCTGCTCGACGAGATTACCTATATGGTCGCGTATGACTATCTTCCGCTGGAAGAGGTGCTGGACGCGCTGAAAAACCGCCCTTCTCATCAGACAGCTATCATCACGGGACGCGGATGCCACAGGGATATTCTTGATTATGCGGATACCGTCAGTGAACTTCGCCCCGTTAAGCACGCCTTTGATGCCGGGATTAAAGCCCAAATCGGGATCGACTACTAGATAAGAAAAAACCCGGAATTTCCGGGTTTTATTTTTTTAGCCGTTGTTGTTACGACTGCCAGAGCGACGACCTGTGCTCACCTGGCTGTGTCGTTTCACCGCACGACGAATCTGATTCGCTTTTACGCGGCGACGGTCTTTTTCAACCGCGACTTTGGTCGTGGTTTCTGCTTTCAATTCCACCAGCTCGCGCAGGTAGTTGGTTTGAGTAAGATCCAGTTCCGTATAGCCGCCACGCGGCAGCCCTTTAGGCAACAGGATATCGCCGTAACGCACACGAATAAGACGGCTAACCTGAACGCCAACGGCTTCCCACAGACGACGAACCTCACGGTTACGGCCTTCGGTCAGCGTCACGTTGTACCACTGGTTGATCCCTTCACCGCCGGTAAACTTAATCGTTTTAAACGCTGCAGGACCATCTTCAAGCTGAACGCCGCGCGACAGATCGCGGAGTTTGTTTTCATCAATCTCGCCGAATACGCGAACAGCGTACTCACGTTCCACTTCACGGCTCGGGTGCATCAGGCGGTTAGCCAGTTCACCGTCGGTGGTGAAGAGCATCAGGCCACAGGTGTTCACGTCCAGTCGACCCACAGCAATCCAGCGCGCTCCGCGCAGTTTTGGCAAGCGGTCGAACACGGTAGGGCGGCCTTCAGGGTCGCTACGGGTACATAGCTCACCTTCCGGTTTGTAGTAGGCCAGCACGCGGCAAATCTGTTCAGCGGACTCTTTCACCGAGATGACATGTCCGTCAAGACGGATCTTCATCCCAGCAACGACTTCCACGCGATCGCCCAGCTTGGCAATTTTGCCGTCTACGCTGACACGACCCGCTTCAATAATCGTTTCGATTTCACGACGTGAACCATGACCAGCACGCGCCAGCACTTTCTGTAATTTCTCGCTCATTGAGCATCCTTCAGGTGTCGCCTTCACAGGCGTCTGGTATACTTTCTAAAATAACGAGTTAGCTAAAACTTCAACTTAACTCACTGATCTGTAACTCTTTCATGGTACACAGCATGGCAAACAACGTGTCACACAAGCTGTCACACACAATGATTCGTGGACGCACATACTACACTAACTTTAGACTAAATGATTCAACAAGTTTTGTGCGCTTAAGTCTCGGTATTGATAGCCGAAAGTAAGCAGAAGTGATAATGAACCAGATCCGCCCTTTCATTCCCCTTGTGCAGAATGGAACGATGAGCCTCGAAGAGTTCAAATGCAAAATACAGGGCTACCGCACTGCCACTAAGCAGGACTTTGATGAATATCTTTTGAATTGGCTTAAAGGTGGCCATGAAGAGGCTAAACGGTTACCAGAATTAGGCAGGTATCACAAACAGATTACAGGTGAACCTTTATCACCCTTAGACACTGCAAACGAGGCGCAAGGCTACGCCAATTACCATATGGGACATATGTATAACGGTAACGATTTTTCCGCCAGGATAATGACTGCCGCACTCAGAATGAAGATGTTAACAGTTAATGAATCCGACCTTGATCAGGTTCACCATGTCGCCAGCCAGATAGATATGAATCAGGCCCTAATGTTACAGGCTTATGAAGCATTCTATTCTGGTGACCTTACACGATACCAGCAGATCATTGACTCGATGGGGTCAGCTTTACAAAATGCAGTCCCGCCAGTTAACTAAGCGTCAGCAGAGCAAGATACAGTAGCAAGTGCTGAGATTGAGCCAGCACAAAGTCCTAGATTGTTGGATACATGGAGCGACTATATAAAGGATAAAGGTCAAAAGTGGCGTAAGCAGACAGCTAACGAAAATCAACGATTCTTTGACGTGCTCTATCACGTTGTTGGTGACATTCCCGTCGATAAAATATCTAAACCACATATAAGGGAAGCTCTAAAGGTCGCCGAGAACCTGCCTACTCGAACTAAACTACCCTATTCCAGAATGAGTCTTACCGAGTGCATTGATTACGATGTGTAGTGGTCAAGCAAAACTGGCCACGGTTTTAGAGTTTTTCCAGAACAACCGTTCTGATTCATTCGGCGTCAAACCACCATTATATTGATGAGGTCTGAGCTGGCTGTAATACCCTGTGATGTAATTCGTTATTGCCGTGCTGGCTTCGCTAAAATTCACGTAACCATTATCCGGCACCCACTCTGTTTTCAGGCTTCTGAAGAACCGTTCCATTGGGCTGTTATCCCAGCAATTCCCCCGGCGACTCAGGCTTTGCTTTATCTGATACCGCCACAGTAACTGCCTGAAATTCCTGCTGGTATAGTGGCTGCCTTGATCCGAGTGATACAGTAAATTAGTCGGCTTTCCTCGCGCTTCCCAGGCCATTGACAGCGCTTTAACTGTCAATGCAGAATCCGGGAAAAATGACATAGCCCAGCCAACTGGTTTACGGGAAAAACAGATCAAGCACTACGGCCAAATAAGCCCAGCGTTTACCCGTCCAGCTATAAGTCACATCACCGCACCAGACCTGATTCGGCTCTGTTACAGCAAACTGGCGTTCCAGATAATTGGGGGTCTCAACGTGTTCCTTAGACGCCTTTTTATATCGATGACCTGGCTGCTGACAGCTGATGAGACGAAGCTCTTTCATCAGTTTTGTTGCTCGCCAGCGGCTAAGTTTTACACCTTTGTTCGTGACCATCGCTGCAATATTACGTGCGCCTGCGGAGCCGTTACTTTCGCGATAACTCTCACGAACAAGACTGAGTAATGTCACTCGCGTGGCATCAGGTTTTTTTGGCTGCCGCCAGTATTTATAACTGCTGCGATGAACCCCAAACACGTTGCACATAACGGCAACAGGAAACCGCGCCCTGAGTTTCTCAACTAATGAGAACTGTTCAGGGAGTCTGACATCAAGAGCGCGGTAGCCTTTTTTAATATATCCCTCTCCATTTCAACGCGTTGAAGTCTTTTCTTCAGCTCGCGTATTTCAATCTGCTCAGGTGTCATGGGGGACGCTACGGGTGATTTCCCTCCTCGTTCTTCTTTCAACTGCCGGACCCACTTATCCATCGTGGATTTGCCGACATTCATTGCCGTAGCAGCGGCTGCAACGGTGTAATGCTGATCGAGTACAAGCTGGGCAGCTTCGAGGCGAAACTCGGGGCTAAAATTACGTCTGTTACGTCCGTTCATAATGTCACCTGTTTTGACTATGAGGCGATGATATCACCTCTATTCAGGTGGCCAAATTAACTATGCCACTACAGTCTCAATTAGGACACACGCATAAACGTGACCTGATATAATACATGAACTTCGAAAGGAATGCTTCTCCACGTTTCATTTGTTTAAGTCCAACTGCTGATAATCTGGGCCAGGGCTCAGTGATAATGAACCCGGTTTCTTGAACATCCTCTTATCCGAAAGAGTGAACGAGCCTTTGATACAATTTCACTTTAGTTCGACCATTATTGCTCATGAAATAATTGTATGTAAAATAGTCGCCTCAACTTTATCCATCTAAAATAGAGGGATTTATGGCAATGGGTTTTTACCTACGGGTGGGTGATCCGACTACCTGCAAAGGGAAAATACTGACCGGGGATGAAACGCTAAGTTGGTATGGTGTCGCCGGGGCGCGAGAAGGTGACCTTGTGTCATGCGGCAATTATCCGGGGACATATCAAATATTGGGGGGCACATCTGATATATGGGACGATGGTAGAAGACTGGCGGGAACGCTGGACAGCGTCAGTTCCTGCCCGTGTAAGGCCAGGTTCATCCCTACTATTCCTGACTGTTATGAACAAGAAATTGTCTCTTCATCAAAACATTCAGATATGGCAGCAATACCGCTAACATCATCATTTCTGCCAGAACCCGATACTGAACAACACGCACAGGCAGCGAAAAAGAAAACAGGTATAGATGCAGGTTTTGCCGTTCTCCCTTATGGCGGTACTACGGAAGCGTGGCAACGTCTGCTATTCACTGGCACCCCACCAGCGGGAGCAAAGGAACTATTCGCTACGCTGAACGGCCCGGATGAAAAATACAAAGCTGGTTCGATTATGCTTCTGGTTGATCCTGAAAAGCAGGACGACGAACAAATCGCCCACATGAAAGCCGCGAAAGCGCGAGTCGATGCGGCGTTAGAACCGCTGACAATCCAGGAAGCTAACTTCCTGCATAAGAACAAAGACACCATTGATCTGTTTACTTCCCGCGCCAGTACGACTACTGGAATCGCCGCTGAAGCGGCGGGGAAATACTTTGAGAAGATCGAAAGTGTTCTGACTCAAATCCAACATGCATACAAAAATCAGTACATTACCAGTGGATCACTGATCAGCGAGCAGTTCTACGTTGAGAGGCGGCAGCTTTTCAGCGAACTCGATAGTATCCTCACTGATTTCACCCGTCACAAACTCGCCTTGCAGGACTACCCGGACATCAAGCGGGCATTAGGACTTTCGACCAGTTCTATCACTCACCGCTGGAATCAGACGGGGGTGGCTGACATTGAGGGCTACGCCACCTTCATCGAGAGGGCTGCAAAGTATGTGAAAATGATGAAAACGGCTGGCTATGTCGGTATTGCTCTTGATGGTGTGAACAGGCTGGATAAAATTTATGAAGCCTGTACCGTAGGTAGTGACTGCGAGAAAACTGCTTATACCGAAGTTGGTAGTTTTAGTATGGGGATAGGCGGCGGGGTTGCTGCTGGTATTCTTGCATCTGGTGGTACTTCTGCTGCTGTTTGCTCTATTGTTTTAGGAGCGTTAACTATAGAAGCTGCTGGTGCTGGGATGTTAGCCTGCGGTGTGATCTTCACTGGAGCCGCT
The DNA here is from genome assembly GCA_022649305.1 of Enterobacter sp. Lineage (GTDB taxonomy): Bacteria > Pseudomonadota > Gammaproteobacteria > Enterobacterales > Enterobacteriaceae > Enterobacter. The sequence continues at coordinate 26,636 of JALCNW010000005.1, read as the reverse complement.
GGTTATGGAGGGGGAGAGTTAGGGGGAAAACTCGGAGAAAAATTAGGAGAAAAGGTTTATGAGGTAACGAAATGACCATTTCAGCATCTGATATTTTTCTGTTTACCATTTCAGGTGTAATGATGGTTGCTATCGTAACGATGGTGGTCATTTCTATTTTAAACAAAAAGCGTTTTCTTGAAGTATGTCGATTATACGAAGCGGAGTTTGGCTCTTTACCACTTGCTGCCGCAGTGTTAAAAGATGCCGACGTAATCGGTTTCACGGCAGGATACTCAACAAAAATAAACTTCATCATCCATCCATTGATCTACGGGAAAAAGTCTGCGTATAGCAAATGTGATGATGTTGCATTCATCAGAGGGCTACCAGCAAAAATCAGATACTGGTTTATTGCTGAATTCGTATGCTCGGCGGTAGGTTTTGTTGCCCTACTTCTTGGTGGTGTATGGCTTTGGGTCAACAAATGACCAACTTGTCATCAGACCTAATCATCTGCGGATTCGCGGGGTTAAGCCTCTGCTGTGGTATCGCGGTCGCATTGCTCTCATTTCTCAACAAAAAGCGTTTCTCCGCGATCTGCACGCTGTATAAAGAAAAATTTGGTTCTCTCCCTGCTGGAGCGATTATCTTCGATAACGCCGATTCTATAGGGTTTAGCTCAGGTTATGCAGCGAAGATCAACTTTATCGTAAACCCTTTGATCTTTGGTAAAAGCTCAGTTGACAGTACAAATGATGATGTTGCATTCATTAGAGACCTGCCACCTCACCTCAAAAACTGGTTTATCGTCGAGTACGCTTTCTCTGCTTTAGGATTGATATCAATCGTTATCGCCGGAGCAGTGTTGTACTTTCAATAGCATCCCCAGAATAAGCCAGCAGCAATGCTGGCCTCCCCTTGAAACGTCTCAAAAATCCCCGTCAGTTCCACCTTTCTCCCCCTTCCGCAGATTTTGTACAACAGAAGATCTATTGCCGATTTGGAGCAAAGTAACGCGAAAAATCGTTGGACGATTTCATCAGGCTTATGCCTGATAATGAAGCCTGCCACAGGCTCGAAAATGGTGTGCATAAAAGCAGTGATACAAAGCGCTGTTAAAGCTGTCACACAACATGATGACAGCCATAAGTAACAGCGACTCAACACATTGATTTAAAAGGTGTTTTTATTTTAGCTGTGCGCCTTCACAGGCGTCGAATTAGGGTCAAAAAAGCGGTTTTCCGCTATTTTGATGGCCGCGTAGTATATCTGCTTATACCCTTACAAGAAAGGCTTAACGTCGCCCACGCCTTCACGAATCACTTCTGGGGCATCATCCGTCAGGTCAACCACGGTAGTTGGTTGCTGACCGAGGTAGCCACCGTGAATAATCAAATCCACCAGTTTCTCCAGGCGGTCCTTGATTTCTTCCGGATCGGATTCGGTAAATTCACTTCCAGGCAGCATTAACGACGTCGACAGCATTGGCTCGCCGAGCGTTTCGAGAAGCGCTTGCGCAATCGGGTTTGACGGCACACGCATACCAATGGTTTTACGCTTTTCCTGCAGCAGACGACGTGGAACTTCCTTGGTGCCTTTCAGGATAAAAGTATAGTTGCCTGGCGTGTTGTTTTTGATCAGGCGAAACGAAACGTTATCGACATAGGCGTAAGTTGAGATTTCCGACAGATCGCGACACATCAGCGTAAAGTTGTGACCGTCCGGCAGATGACGAATGCGACAAATACGCTCCATCGCCCCTTTATCTTCAATCTTACAGCCCAGCGCATACCCGGAGTCTGTCGGGTAAACAATGACGCCACCCTTGCGAACAATTTCCACAGCCTGATTAATCAACCGCGGCTGCGGGTTATCCGGATGAATATAGAAAAACTGACTCATACTTCCCTCTCTTCAATTTGTTGCTGTGGCTGTTCCCAGAGCTGCCAAACCGGCTCGACGCCAGCGGGTAACCAGAGCTTTCGCCCCAGTTCAATCCACGCACAAGGCTGATGAAAATCCGAGCCTTGCGAGGCAAGCAAACCAAACTGGCGCGCATAGGCCGCAAGTTGGCTGCGCTCATTGGGCGCCTGCTGGCATTGGGAGACTTCCATCGCTTCACCACCGTGTTCGGCAAAGTGAGCCAGCAGTCTTTTCAACCATTTAGCAGAAAGTCCGTACCGCCCGGGATGGGCTAATACCGCTTTACCACCAGAATGATGAATGACATCAATAGCTTGTTCTATTGTACACCACTGTGGCGGAACGTATCCGGTTTTACCGCGCGCCAGATACTTTTTGAACACATCGGCAAAGTTATTAGCTTTACCTGCTTCCACCAGGAAACGGGCAAAGTGTCCACGGGTAACGGCGCCCCCCTTTGCGAGACGTTGGGCCCCTTCCAGCGCACCTGGAATCAATGCTTTCTCGAGCCGCTCCCCAATCAGCACGGCGCGCTGATTTCGCCTCTCCTTTTGTTCTTCCAGGAATGCACATAATGCAGGGTTTTCGATATCGATATTTAACCCCACAATGTGGATTTCGTGGTTCTCCCAGACCGTGGAGATTTCAACGCCAGTAATCAGGTTGAGTGGTAATTCGCTGCGGGCAATCTCGGCCCGTGCGGCGGCAATGGCATCCGTGGTGTCGTGATCGGTTATAGCCAGCGTACCGACACGCATCTCAACAGCCCGGTGAACAAGTGCTTCCGGCGTTAACAACCCATCGGAAGCCTGAGTATGGCTGTGTAAATCATAAATCACGGCGTATGTTGTCTCGCTCAAAGCGGTTCCCGTCACAGGTCTACAATATTCAAAGGCGCTATGATAACGGCTTGTGGTGAAATTCTGAAATCAAGGGTTGACATTACGCCATCGAACTAGTTAACTAGTACGCAAGTTCACTCAAGAAGGTATCTGGAAATGAAAGCATGTATTTCTCTGCACGGCTGGTGGCGCACTTCCTGAAGAACGGGCAAGTGTCACTCGTCTGCGAAATGCAAACAGATACCGGGCCCGCGATGAAGCGGGCTTTTTTATGAACAGAATAAATGAGAACAACAATATGCAAACCGCCAAAACAAACCTTGAGTTGCTAACCTGCGAAGCGGCTTATCGCCACAATCCTACTGCTCTGTTTCATCAGTTATGCGGCGCGCGCCCGGCCACGCTGCTGCTTGAATCCGCTGATATCGACAGCAAAGACGATCTTAAGAGCCTGCTGTTGGTTGACAGCGCGCTGCGTATTACCGCTTTAGGTGACACTGTCACCATTCAGGCGTTATCAGATAACGGTGCGGCGCTGCTGCCACTTCTTGACGCGGCGCTGCCGTCAGGAATCGAAACCGAGCGTCGCCCTGAAACACGCATTTTACACTTCCCACCGGTCAGTCAACTGCTGGATGAAGATGCTCGCCTGCGTTCCCTGTCGGTATTTGATGCATTTCGTCTGCTGCAAAACCTGGTGGATGTCCCTGAGCACGAACGCGAGGCCATGTTCTTCGGCGGTCTTTTTGCGTACGACCTGGTTGCCGGTTTTGAAAATTTACCCGAAACAGAACAAGGCAACCGCTGCCCGGATTACTGTTTCTATCTTGCCGAAACCCTGCTGGTCATCGATCACCAGAAAAAAAATACCCGCATTCAGGCCAGCCTGTTTACTCCAATGGCGGCTGAAAAACAGCGTCTTGCCAACCGAATTGAACAGCTGAAACAGCAGATGACAGAAGAACCTGCGACCTTACCGGTGCAGCACATCGCACATATGCAGTGCGAATGTAATCAAACTGACGATCGGTATGGCGCGGTTGTACGCCAGATGCAAAAAGCGATTCGCGCCGGTGAGATTTTCCAGGTTGTTCCTTCACGTCGATTCTCGCTGCCCTGCCCATCCCCGCTGGCAGCTTACGACGTACTGAAGAAGAGTAACCCAAGCCCGTACATGTTCTTCATGCAGGACAATGAGTTCACGCTGTTTGGCGCATCGCCAGAAAGCTCGCTGAAGTATGACGCGACAAATCGTCAGATTGAAATCTACCCTATTGCCGGAACGCGCCCACGCGGTCGTCATGCTGATGGCTCGTTAGATCGCGACCTCGACAGCCGCATTGAGCTGGAGATGCGTACCGATCACAAAGAGCTTTCCGAGCACCTGATGCTGGTGGATCTGGCACGTAACGATCTGGCGCGCATTTGTACGCCCGGTACCCGCTACGTTGCTGATTTAACTAAAGTCGACCGCTATTCGTTTGTCATGCACCTGGTTTCCCGCGTGGTAGGTGAACTGCGAAGCGATCTCGACGTGCTGCACGCCTACCGCGCCTGTATGAACATGGGCACGCTGAGCGGCGCACCGAAAGTCCGCGCGATGCAACTCATCGCCGAGGCCGAAGGCCGTCGTCGTGGAAGTTACGGCGGCGCGGTGGGTTACTTCACCGCCCACGGCGATCTGGATACCTGCATCGTAATTCGCTCCGCTTACGTTGAGGACGGTATTGCGACTGTCCAGGCGGGCGCGGGTATTGTTCTGGATTCTGTTCCGCAGTCTGAAGCTGACGAAACTCGCAGTAAGGCTCGCGCGGTTTTACGCGCCATTGCCACCGCACACCACGCACAGGAGATTTTCTGATGGCTGACATTCTGCTGCTCGATAATATCGACTCGTTCACTTACAACCTGGCAGATCAGCTGCGTACAAATGGCCATAACGTGGTGATTTACCGTAACCATGTACCCGCACAAACGTTAATCGAACGTCTGGAAACCATGCAAAACCCGGTGCTGATGCTGTCTCCTGGTCCTGGCGCACCAAGCGAAGCGGGCTGTATGCCTGAGCTGCTGACGCGTATGCGCGGCAAACTGCCTATTATCGGAATTTGTCTCGGCCATCAGGCGATTGTTGAAGCCTACGGCGGTTATGTTGGACAGGCGGGAGAAATCCTGCACGGTAAAGCCTCAAGCATTGAGCATGACGGCCAGGCGATGTTTGCCGGCCTGCCGAATCCGCTTCCGGTTGCTCGTTATCACTCGCTGGTCGGCAGCAATATCCCGGCAGGCCTGACGATCAACGCCTCTTTTGAAGGCATGGTGATGGCCGTTCGTCATGACACGGATCGCGTATGTGGCCTGCAGTTCCATCCCGAATCCATTTTGACCTCCAATGGCGCACGCCTGCTGGAACAAACGCTAAACTGGGCATTGCAGAAACTGGAGCAGGCCAACACCATCCAGCCAATTCTGGAAAAACTGTATCAGGCTCAGACCATGACTCAGCAAGAAAGCCATCAGCTTTTCTCGGCCGTAGTGCGTGGTGAACTTAAACCTGAGCAGCTGGCAGCTGCGCTGGTGAGCATGAAAGTTCGCGGTGAGCATCCGCAGGAAATTGCCGGAGCCGCAACGGCGCTTCTGGAAAACGCCGCACCATTCCCCCGTCCTGATTATCAGTTTGCCGATATTGTGGGAACCGGCGGTGATGGCAGCAATAGCATCAACATTTCGACCGCCAGCGCATTTGTGGCGGCGGCGTGTGGAATGAAAGTGGCGAAACATGGCAACCGTAGCGTCTCCAGCCGTTCAGGCTCTTCTGATCTGCTGGCCGCCTTCGGTATCAATCTGGAGATGAACGCCGAACGCTCACGGGAAGCGCTGGATGATTTAGGCGTCTGTTTCCTCTTTGCGCCGAAATATCACACCGGTTTCCGCCATGCCATGCCGGTTCGCCAGCAGTTAAAAACACGCACTCTATTTAACGTGTTAGGTCCACTGATCAACCCGGCGCATCCTCCACTGGCGCTAATTGGTGTCTACAGCCCCGAGCTGGTCCTACCGATTGCGGAAACGCTGCGCGTGCTGGGCTATCAACGCGCCGCCGTTGTTCATAGCGGCGGGATGGATGAAGTCTCACTGCATGCGCCAACGCTGGTTGCTGAACTGCGTGACGGTGAAATTCAAAGCTACCAGCTCGACGCCACGGACTTTGGTCTGACGCCTTATCGCCAGGAGCAGTTGGCAGGCGGCACGCCGGAAGAAAACCGTGACATTCTGACACGCTTGCTACAAGGTAAAGGTGAAGCCGCCCATGAGGCCGCTGTGGCCGCCAACGTCGCAATGCTCATGCGTTTGCACGGTGAAGAAGACCTACAGGTCAACGCGAAAAAAGTGATGGACGTATTGCGCTCGGGCGCAGCTTACGACCGCGTAACCGCACTTGCGGCAAGAGGGTAAATAATGCAGACCGTTTTAGCGAAAATCGTTGCCGATAAGGCCATCTGGGTAGAAGCGCGTAAAGCACAACAGCCGCTGGCCAGTTTTCAGAATGACGTGGTTCCCAGCAATCGCCGTTTTTACGATGCCCTGCAGGGTGCCCGTACCGCCTTTATCCTGGAGTGTAAAAAAGCCTCTCCTTCTAAAGGCGTGATCCGCGACGATTTTGACCCTGCAACTATTGCCGGGGTTTATAAACACCATGCTTCGGCCATCTCCGTATTGACCGATGAAAAATACTTCCAGGGAAGTTTCGATTTTCTGCCGATTGTCAGCGGGATCGCGCCACAGCCGATTCTGTGTAAAGACTTTATTATTGATGCATACCAAATCTGGCTGGCGCGTTTTTATCAGGCCGATGCCTGTCTGCTGATGCTGTCCGTGCTGGACGACGAGCAGTACCGCCAGCTTAGCGCCGTCGCGCACAGCCTGAATATGGGCGTACTGACGGAAGTGAGCAATGAAGAAGAGCTGGAACGTGCCATTGCATTGAACGCAAAAGTCGTTGGGATCAACAACCGAGACCTGCGCGATCTCTCCATCGACCTGGACCGCACGCGTCAGCTTGCTCCGCGTCTGGGTGCTGGCGTCACGGTGATCAGCGAATCCGGCATTAACACATATGCGCAGGTACGCGAGCTGAGCCACTTTGCCAACGGCTTTTTGATTGGGTCAGCGATGATGTCGCATGACGATCTGAATGTTGCCGTGCGCCGCGTGCTGCTTGGCGAGAATAAAGTCTGCGGGCTGACCCGCGCCCAGGACGCTGCCGCCGCTTTTGAAGCGGGTGCAATTTATGGCGGATTGATTTTTGTTGAGTCTTCTCCGCGCTATGTCTCAGACGCACAAGCACAAGACGTGATGGTGGGAGCACCTCTCAGCTATGTGGGCGTGTTCCGTGATGCGCCGATTAACGCGGTTGTGTCCAAAGCCGAAAGCCTGTCCCTGACTGCCGTTCAACTCCACGGTAGCGAAGATCAGCACTATATTGCCGAGCTACGCCAGCAACTCGCGCCGCAGGTGCAAATCTGGAAAGCACAAAGCGTGGCGGATGCCCTGCCAGCTCGCAATCTTAACCATGTTGATAAATATGTTCTGGATAACGGCCAGGGTGGTAGCGGCGAACGTTTCGACTGGTCACTGCTGAACGGTGAGAAACTGGATAACGTCCTGCTTGCCGGTGGTTTAAGTCCAGATAATTGCGTTGAAGCCGCGAAAGCGGGCTGCGCAGGCCTCGATTTCAATTCAGGCGTAGAGTCCCAACCGGGAATGAAAGATGCCAGCAAGCTGGCCTCGGTATTCAAGACGCTGCGCGCATATTAAGGAAGAGAAAATGACAACATTATTAAATCCCTATTTTGGTGAGTTCGGTGGCATGTACGTGCCGCAAATCCTGATGCCTGCTTTGCGTCAGCTTGAAGAAGCATTCGTTAGCGCTCAGAAAGATCCTGCGTTCCAGGCCGAATTTACCGACCTGCTGAAGAATTATGCAGGCCGCCCAACGGCGTTGACCAAATGCCGCAACCTGACCGAAGGCACCAAAACCACGCTGTATCTTAAGCGTGAAGATTTGCTTCACGGTGGCGCGCACAAAACGAACCAGGTACTCGGCCAGGCGCTGTTGGCAAAACGCATGGGTAAAACCGAAATCATCGCCGAAACAGGTGCGGGTCAGCACGGCGTTGCCTCAGCGCTTGCCAGCGCGCTGCTCGGCCTGAAATGCCGTATTTACATGGGTGCTAAAGATATCGAACGTCAGTCGCCAAACGTGTTCCGCATGCGACTGATGGGCGCAGAAGTGATCCCTGTGCACAGTGGGTCCTCTACGCTTAAAGATGCCTGTAACGAAGCGCTGCGCGACTGGTCTGGCAGCTATGATACCGCTCACTATATGTTGGGTACGGCGGCAGGCCCGCACCCCTTCCCGACTATCGTGCGTGAGTTCCAGCGAATGATCGGCGAAGAAACCAAAGTGCAGATCCTTGAGAAAGAGGGTCGTCTGCCGGATGCGGTTATCGCCTGCGTCGGCGGTGGTTCCAATGCTATAGGCATGTTTGCTGACTTTATCGATGACACAAGCGTTGGCTTAATTGGCGTAGAGCCTGCGGGTCACGGCATTGAGAGCGGCGAACACGGCGCACCACTCAAACATGGTCGCGTAGGGATTTATTTCGGTATGAAATCACCGATGATGCAAACCGATGAAGGTCAGATTGAGGAGTCTTACTCCATCTCTGCCGGGCTCGATTTCCCGTCCGTTGGGCCACAGCATGCGCATCTGAATAGCATCGGGCGTGCGGATTATGTTTCGATCACCGATGACGAAGCGCTGGAAGCTTTCAAAACGCTGTGTCGTAGCGAAGGGATTATCCCGGCGCTGGAGTCGTCCCATGCATTGGCTCATGCGTTGAAAATGATTAAAGAAAATCCGGAAAAAGAGCAGCTGTTGGTGGTTAACCTTTCCGGTCGCGGTGATAAAGATATCTTCACCGTTCATGACATTCTTAAAGCTCGAGGGGAAATCTGATGGAACGCTACGATAACGCATTTGCAGAACTGAAAGCCCGCAAGGAAGGCGCGTTTGTTCCCTTCGTCACGCTTGGCGACCCAGGTCCTGAACAATCACTGAAGGTTATCGATACCCTGATTGAAGCCGGAGCTGATGCCCTGGAACTGGGGATCCCGTTCTCCGATCCACTGGCCGATGGCCCTACCATTCAAAGTGCGACGCTGCGCGCATTTGCCGCAGGCGTAACGCCAACGCAGTGTTTTGAGCTGTTAGCCACGATTCGCCAAAAATATCCCGCGATCCCGATTGGCCTGTTGATGTATGCCAACCTGGTGTTCAACCGCGGAATCGATGAGTTTTATGCCGAATGTGCGCGCGTTGGCGTTGATTCCGTCCTGATTGCTGACGTGCCGATTGAAGAGTCCGCGCCGTTTCGTCAGGCTGCAATGCGCCATAACGTGGCTCCCATTTTCATTTGCCCACCCAATGCCGATGACGAACTGCTGCGTCAGATAGCCTCTCATGGTCGTGGCTATACCTATCTGCTCTCCCGTGCTGGCGTGACGGGCGCGGAAAATAAAGCTGCCGTTCCGCTGCATCATCTGGTGGAAAAACTGGCTGAGTATCACGCAGCTCCTCCTTTGCAAGGGTTTGGTATTTCGTCTCCAGATCAGGTTAGCGCCGCCGTTGACGCCAAAGCCGCGGGTGCGATTTCGGGTTCTGCAATCGTCAAAATCATTGAGAAGAACGTCGATAAGCCTGAGCAGATGCTGGCAGAGCTGCATGAGTTTGTCACAGCGATGAAAGCCGCCACGCGACACGCATAATATCTGCGCCGTTCAGCAGATCCGCTGAACGGCGTCATTTCTCAGTCTACCGCTATCGCGCTCCTGACTTTTTGTTTGGGGTAGTTCAGAATTGATCTGTTCGAGCTTTTCCCTCTTCCACGCTTTTCAAATATCTTCTGCGGCGTATCATCCGGTCTTCTTAATGCATTAACACCTTCTGAGTTCAGAGGCCTCAACATGTCCTGGCAACACTTCAAACAGGCGTACCTGATTAAGTTCTGGTCACCCGTTCCTGCAGTCATCGCTGCGGGGATCCTCTCTACCTACTATTTTGGTATCACTGGCACATTCTGGGCAGTTACCGGCGAATTCACCCGCTGGGGTGGACAGCTCTTGCAGCTCGGCGGCATCCACGCTGAAGAATGGGGCTACTTCAAACTTATTCATCTGGACGGTTCGCCGCTCACCCGCATCGACGGCATGATGATCATCGGCATGTTCGGCGGGTGTTTTGCGGCCGCGCTGTGGGCGAATAACGTCAAACTGCGCATGCCGAAAAGCCGTATTCGCATCGCACAGGCTATTACAGGCGGTATTATCGCTGGATTTGGCGCACGCCTGGCCATGGGCTGCAATCTCGCCGCTTTCTTTACCGGCATTCCGCAGTTTTCGCTTCACGCGTGGTTTTTTGCCGTGGCGACTGCCATTGGCTCTTATTTCGGTGCGCGTTTCACCCTGCTACCGATGTTCCGTATTCCCGTCAAAATGACCAAAGTCAGCGCGGCATCACCGCTGACACAAAAACCAGATCAGGCGCGTCGTCGTTTTCGTCTTGGCATGCTGATATTTTTCACCATGATAGCCTGGGCGCTTTGTACCGCGATGAATCAGCCTAAGCTGGGCCTGGCCATGCTCTTTGGCGTAGGCTTTGGTTTGCTGATTGAACGCGCGCAGATCTGTTTTACCTCTGCTTTTCGCGATATGTGGATAACCGGGCGGACCATGATGGCCAAAGCGATTATCGCCGGGATGGCCGTCAGTGCCATCGGCATATTTAGCTACGTGCAACTGGGTGTCGAACCCAAAATCATGTGGGCGGGTCCGAATGCCGTGCTTGGCGGATTGCTGTTTGGTTTTGGCATTGTGCTCGCTGGCGGGTGTGAAACCGGGTGGATGTATCGCGCAGTCGAAGGCCAGGTACATTACTGGTGGGTCGGTCTGGGCAACGTGATTGGCTCAACCATCCTGGCGTATTATTGGGATGATCTGTCACCTGCCTTAGCCACCAGCTGGGACAAAGTTAACCTGCTCAATACCTTTGGTCCTCTGGGTGGACTGCTGGTGACCTATGGCCTGCTACTGGTCGCTTTTTTATTGGTTATTGCCCAGGAAAAACGTTTTTTCCGTCGCGCAGCCCGTAAACCCGAAACACAGGAGAATGCCGTATGAAAGAGATCGTTCCCGATTATCGTCTCGATATGGTTGGCGAGCCGTGCCCCTATCCGGCTGTCGCCACGCTTGAGGCGCTGCCGCAGCTCAAAAAAGGTGAAATCCTTGAAGTCGTGAGCGATTGTCCTCAATCGATTAATAACATCCCACTGGATGCGAAAAATCACGGCTATACCGTTTTAGACATTCAGCAAGATGGCCCCACCATTCGCTACCTGATTCAAAAGTAAATACGCCAACCAGGTAACGCCCCTTAACGGGCGTTGCCTCAGCAAATGAAATGAATAAAAAACAACCAATACGTTGAGTTGGCTCTCATTTTCTTTTCAGGGGCAGGAATACTGTATCCTTAGTTTATATGAGGATATTCTGATGAAAAAATTACTGATTTGTTGTCTGTTTGGCAATACAGCAAATTCACTCGCGAAAAAAATGCAGCATGCTGCTGATGCTCGCGGAATTAAGGTCCTGGTAAGCGCCGTTGGGCTGGATAATTTCGCCAGCGTCGCCCCGGCTTTCGACGCGTTTCTGGTCGCCCCGCATGTACAGTACAAGCTTGATGAACTGGTTAAGGAAATTGGAGAAGGACTTCCTATAACCGTGATTGAGAGCTATCCGTATGCTTCACTTGATGGGGAAAAAGTGCTGATGTTTGCCCTTGAACATATGCCTGAGCTGACACAATAACGCAGGCGGATCTTAAGAGAAAACTGTGTTGTCCGGTTTTCTCTTAATCAACTTCATACAGGATGAAATGCATCGGTAAATCATCATCTGGCAGAACACTTTCTGCAAAAATTCCGCCAGTGAACTGACCAATAACCGATCGCCAGAACGTTAGTGCGCCTGTGTTTTCGAGCATCACTCTGGTTTGCCACAGTCCCGGTCTCATTGACACCGCCAGACGAAACGCCTCCTTGCCCACCCCCATGCCTTTAAATCGGCGCAGGATAAAGAACTGGTCAATATCATAGAGTTCAAGATGATTGGGATAGCGTCGGATTAAGCAGAAACCGGCGAGTTCATCACCATGATAAATCAGATAAGGCCAGTGGTCGTCACGGCTCCAGTGAGGGTCCAGTAACGAAGCGTTAAAGCCGTAGTTCCCATCACTCCCGCATGGCCACTTGCCAGATTCGGCGAGATCGTAAACATAGTATCGGAACAAATTCTCAACAATATGACGATCGTGCGTCGCGGGTTTAAGACTGATCATGTTGACCATTCCCTGTAAAAAAACAAAACAAGACGTTAGGTATAAAAAGGATATCACCCCGATACAAACTGGCCGCGACTTTAACCAATTTATATCGGGGAAAACAAAATGATTAGAAGCGGTAACCCGCTGAGAACATAAACACCCACGGATCCAGACGGGTACTCACGCTCTGCTGCTCCCCACCGGCTTTAAAGCGCACATCGGTGTCGATATCCATGTACCACACAGACATGTTCAACAGCCAGTCACGGTTGATGAGATAGTCCATCCCCACCTGTCCGGCTACACCCCATGAGTCTTTCAGACTGAGATCGGTAAGCCCTGCTTCTTTACCGGTATCGTTGAATTTCTCGTCAAAGAAAGTGGTGTAGTTAACACCTGCGCCAACGTACGGACGCACCTTACTGCTGGAATCGCCGAAGTACCATTGCGCCATTAACGTTGGGGGAAGTTGATGAACCGTTGCAATATCACCCGTCGGTCCTGTTCCTACCCGATGACGGAAAGGTGTTGCCGCCAGAAGCTCAACGCCGATGTTATCCGTCGCCATATAAGTGAATGTCAAACCTAACTGCGTGTTATTGCTGACGTTAAAGCCACCGAGACTTCCTAATACGTTATCTGAACCTTCTGTCGGACGCACCGTCGCCGAACCCGCGCGAATGAAGAATTCGCCTGCTTCGTGGGCATACGCGCCGCCAGAGAGACTGCTTAATACAAGGGCTGCCACCGCTAATTTTTTCATATCCGCTCCATCGTTGTGGTTTTATTGGCGCGGAGAATATACCCATAAATGAGTAACAAGTGATCCAACGTAGATCACATTAGAGTCAGTAATTTAACATTCATTGATCCAGATTAATTTTCTATGCTTCATTGAGTTGCAATGGAACGAATCCAGGTCAAATTTCATTGTTTGGGTTTGCTTTACAAAGATATGCTTTTCCATACAAGCGTTGGTGCTGCCACGACAGAGTTATCCAGGGTACAATTGCCCGCTTATTAATACCTGCAATACTCAAGGAGAGTGCATGTCTATCACGGCGAAGTCCGTCTACCGTGACACGGGGAATTTTTTCCGCAATCAGTTCATTACTTTTTTACTGATCGCCTTGCTATGCGCGTTTATCACGGTGGTGCTTGGCCATGCGTTTTCGCCGAGTGATGATCAAATTGCGACCCTCAGCCAGGGCGATCATCTCGCCGGAAGCGTTGGTCTTTTTGATCTTGTTCAGAATATGACGCCTGAACAGCAACAAATCTTGCTGCGCGCTTCTGCTGCCTCGACCTTTTCTGGGTTGATTGGTAATGCGATTCTCGCAGGTGGGGTACTGTTGATGATTCAGATGGTTTCAGCTGGGCAACGTATCAGCGCACTTCGCGCTATCGGTGCCAGTGCGCCAGTATTGCCAAAACTGTTTATCATGATCTTTTTGACCACCATGCTGGTGCAAATGGGCATTATGCTGGTTGTGGTGCCGGGCGTGCTGCTGGCGATTGTCCTTTCTTTTGCTCCGATCATGCTGGTGCAGGATAAAATGGGGATCTTCGCGGCGATGCGCGGTAGCGTGAAACTGGCATGGTCGAACATGCGTCTGGTCGCCCCGGCAGTCATTAGCTGGTTGCTGGCAAAAACGCTGTTGCTCCTGTTTGCGCCTAACTTTGCGATACTCACACCAAACGTGGGTGCAGTGGTGGCGAATACGGTCAGTAACCTGCTTTCCGCAGTGTTGCTGGTCTATCTGTTCCGCCTGTATATGCTGATCCGCAAGTAGTTTTCCTGATGGCAGAGCACAACGTTTTGCTCTGCCCAACGCAGAAGATGGAATCGAAGAATGAAGCAGTTTCTTGATTTTTTACCCCTCGTCGTTTTTTTCGCATTTTATAAGCTGTACGACATTTATGCCGCCACGACGGCACTGATAGTCGCGACCGCCGTAGTGTTGATCTACAGCTGGATACGCTATCGCAAAGTCGAAAAAATGGCGCTGATCACCTTTATTCTGGTGGCGGTTTTCGGCGGGCTAACCGTTTTCTTCCACAATGATGAGTTCATTAAATGGAAGGTGACGGTCATTTATGGCCTGTTTGCAGGGGCTCTGCTTTTCAGCCAGTGGGTGATGCACAAGCCTCTTATCCAGCGCATGCTGGGTAAAGAGATTACCTTGCCGCAGGAAGTCTGGTCACGCCTGAATCTTGCCTGGGCCGTGTTCTTCATTCTTTGTGGGATAGCGAACATCTATATTGCCTTCTGGATGCCACAGAATATTTGGGTCAATTTCAAAGTCTTTGGTCTGACCGCGCTGACGCTGATTTTCACCTTGCTCAGCGGCGTATATATCTATCGCCATATGCCCCAGGACGACAAGCAGTGATTCTTTCGGGCCAGACGCTTCTGGCCCGCTATTCTGTGAGTGAAATAACAATGACAACAACAAATGACGCCCCTCAGGGCGAACTGGTTTTACGCACACTTGCAATGCCTGCCGACACTAATGCTAACGGAGACATCTTCGGCGGATGGTTAATGTCACAGATGGATATGGGCGGCGCAATCCTCGCAAAAGAAATCGCGCATGGACGTGTCGTGACGGTGAGAGTCGACGGTATGACGTTTTTACGTCCTGTCGCTGTGGGCGACGTCGTGTGCTGTTACGCGCGTTGCGTCAAGCGCGGTAACACATCGGTATCGATTAATATTGAAGTGTGGGTGAAAAAGGTCGCTTCTGAACCTATCGGTCAGCGTTATAAAGCGACTGAAGCCTTGTTCATCTATGTTGCGGTAGACAATCAGGGCACACCTCGCCCGCTGCCTCAGGTGTAAAAAAAGCCTCCACATTTGGAGGCTTTTCTATTTATTCCATCTGCGCCCCGCCATTCATGCGGAATACGATGTTAACGATAACGCCTTTGCCAGGTTTCCCTGCCTCGTAGCGCCATTTACGCATCGCTGTTTTGACGTCTCGTTCAAACATATTTGCCGGTTGAGCAGAGAGCACTTCAACGTTTTCTACCCTTCCTTCTGCCGTCACATCAAATTTGACTCGCAGACGGCCCTCAATGCGCAGGGCCTGGGCGCGAGCCGGATAGACTGGCTGAGTACGGCTGAGTACACGTGGGCCAGAAGGCGCGCTGATGACAGGCTTTGCCGTAGCCGGCGAGTTATTCATCACGGTTTTCGCTGGCGCGGTATTTTGCACCGACTGTGTCGTACGCGGCTCGACCGGACGCTCTTCACGCTTAGGACGTTCTTCCACTTTCTTAACCGGCTTAGGTTTAGGCTTTGGCTTCGGTTCCGGTTTGTGAATCACGACCGGCGCTTCTTTAGGCGGCTCAGGAATTGGCTCAGGCTCTGGTTCAGGCTCGACAACCGGCTCTGGCGGCGGTGGAACGACCTGAGGCTCAAGATCGGCAGGTGTGACCATGGTCACCGAGATCGGCTGCGAGGGCGCTGGCATTTCGATAACCTGATGCACCGAAGTAAAAAGCAGTGCCGCCACCACGGCGCCATGAATAACGACGGACAGCAGCGTCGGCCAGGGGAAGCGGCGAGGTAAATCCAGAGTCATCGAAGTCATAATCGCTACAGTTAAAAAACCAGGCACTGATTTTAAATGCAAATAGCAATCATATTCAATAAGACACGCCATCTTCTTGCATTTAAAGTTCAAGGCGGAGCAAAAAAGGCGCGAGATTGCTAAGGTTTTAACAAGGTCGTTATCTTTACATTGCAGTCATCGATACTTTCACATAACGTTAATAACACTTTTAATGGCTAAGGAGCTTCGCCGTGCTTTACGTGATTTACGCTGAAGATGTTGCTGATTCCCTGGAAAAAAGACAGTCCGTGCGCCCTGCCCATCTGGCACGACTGCAACTGCTACGTGACGAAGGAAAATTACTGACCGCAGGGCCGATGCCCGCTGTTGACAGCAACGATCCTGGTGCCGCAGGTTTTAGCGGTTCAACTGTCATTGCCGAATTTGAATCACTCGAAGATGCACAATCGTGGGCCGAAGCCGACCCTTATGTCGCAGCTGGTGTATACGCAAACGTCACGATTAAGCCGTACAAGAAAGTGTTTTAAGAGGGTAAGAAGGCTCCCGCAGGAGCTTTTTAAAACGCTTCAACTTAATGAAATAAAAGGATTTGTTTCAGGTCTTGTCCACAGATTGACCACATCGATACAAGAAGCCCCGTTAATGCGGGGCTTTGCTTATCATTTGTACAATATCAAACTGACACATGATATCCTTTACTACTTAGCCTCAGTAAACGAACTGTGAAAGATTTACTCCTAAACTATGCAGCGATATTCTTATGAGTACGAAAAGGTCAGTTTCTCTACTGACGTTGCAGATTATTACTAAGTACTTGACTAACATAGACTTTAGTAAAATCACAATTCCAATGAGGCTATCTGATATGTTTGAAAAATTAATACAAGAACTTAAATGCATGAATGAGATGTCTGTTTCTGTCGGAATAGAAACTGATGAAAATGGCTATATAGACAAGCAATGTCCTAACGAAAACTGTGAGTTTGTTTTTAAAGTTAATAAAGACGATTGGGCTAATATTTTTAAAGATGAATCTGTTTGGTGCCCACTTTGTAGACATGAAGCACCTTCCGACCAGTGGTTTACATTACAACAAATCGAACACGCACAATCCGAAGCGTTAGCTATTGTTGAAGGTAAAATTGATAATTCTCTTCGCGAGGGCGCTAACCAGTTTAACCAACGCCAACTAAAAAACAGCTTCATTTCAATGTCAATGAAAGTGTCTGGAAGCCCGAAAAGGACGTTCACTATCCCCGCTAAGGCTGCCGATTTAATGCAACTTGAGATCCAGTGCGAAGCATGTAATTCACGATTTGCTGTTATTGGTAGCGCCTATTTTTGCCCCGCTTGCGGTCACAATTCAGTAACACGAACATTCCGAGATTCCTTACGTAAGATTCATGCAAAAAAAAATAGTATTGATGTTGTTAGGCGAGCTGTAATTGAATCAAGTGGGAAAGATGAGGCTGAACTTATGTGCAGATCACTTATTGAGACCTGCGTTAGCGATGGAGTAGTTGCTTTTCAAAAATATTGCGAAGGAATGTATGAGCAATTTGCACCCCCTCCCTTCAACGCGTTTCAACGTCTAGCACAATCCAATGAACTATGGAAAAACGTGTTTCAAAAAGGATTTGAAACTTGGTTATCTGAAAATGAGATCAAATGTCTTGGCATTCTCTACCAAAAACGCCATTTACTCGCACATAACGAAGGGATCGTTGACACAAAATATATACAGAAATCCGATGATGATACTTATAAAGAAGGGCAACGAGTAGTTATATCATCGAAGGATATTGATTTTTTGGTTTATTGCTTGGAAAAATTGGCTGATGGAATAGAGTTTGAATGCCAGAATTTAAAAAAAGCGTGAAGATTAGGATAAAGCCCCGCATTTGCGGGGCTTTATCTTGGTCACATCCAGTGAATTTGTTGTTGTCCTGATTGCGTCGGGTGCTGCGGCGCTGGAACTACTTCACCCGGCGATACAATGAAACGCTCGACCGTCTCAGTGGTGACGAACGTGCAACTGCAGTTGATGTTTGTGCACTGATGATAACGCTCTTTTGTCGTGTCGGAAAAATAGCGACTAGTGCGGGCGTGGGCGGCGTAATGGCATTTTGGACAGTGAAACATGGCGAGCACCTTAGAGCGTTATTGATGCATCAATTTTAACCATTAAAACATTATATATCAAATACATAAAACAACTTTTATTATGTTATCTCTTCGCTTTCATACTCCACGTCCGAAACCTTAACCTCAAGCTCTAAGCCCGTCGTATAACCGTTACCGTTGAGGCTATGAACCACCCGGCTGATTATCCACGCCTGCTCGTCTATAACGCGCTTAAAGCCTTTCACCGCCACCGGCGTTTCAGGAAATAAATCAGCCCTGCCAATAGCCAGCGAGATTGAAAACTCCGCGACGCCGCGCTGCAGCTTGTCCCACTTTGCCTGAGCGGCGCGCATGGCCTGCGCCTTTGTCGCGTAGATGGTTGTCAGCTCCAGCACGTTGTCAGACTCACCGGCCATATACTCACCCTCGCGGGCTTCCTGCTCTTTTTTGGCTTTTGCCTTTGCCGTGGTTTTGGTCGCTTTCGGATGCTGCAGCGCGCGCAGGTGCTGTACCTTTGGCTTTCGCCTGAGCTTCACCTTTTGCTTTTGCGGCTTCGGGTCTTTGGTGTGCAGCCATTTCGCCGTAACGCCGGTGTACGCCTCGCGATCAGCAATAGCGAACTGATGCCGGTCGCCGTCGCCGCGCTCGACGGTCATTTGCGGGATGAGCTTGCCGCTGGCCGTCATCGCGCCACCGGCTTTGAGAAATAATAATTTCCCGGCTTTTACTGCGACAGACGCACCGTTACGTTCCGCCAGCCTGGACAAAAACGCGACGTCGGATTCCTGCGACTGGTCGATGTGCGGCACTGCGATCGCTTTCAGCGTATCGGCCACGCTGGCCGTCAGCTTGTTACGCTGCGCGATGGTCTCAACAATCACTCCGAGCTTGGTATCATGCCATGACTGCTCACGGCGTGAGTTCAGCGTCCCGCGAAAATCGGCACTGCGCCCCCTGATGGTCAGCGTATCAGGTGCGCCCCGGTGCTCGATTTCATCGACCGTGAAACTCCCTTTGTTCAGCAAGGCCGAGCCCTGCCAGCCCAGCCACAGCGTCAGCTTTGCCCCGCGTGGCGGCAGCTCGACCAGTCCGTCGGTATCATCGAGCTCGATATCGAGCTGGTCAGCCTCGAATCCGCGATTGTCCGTCATGGTCAGCCCGATAAGCCGGTCGCTGAAATTTTGGGTGATATCGTCGCCATCGAGCGTGAGCATAAACGCCGGGGCAACCCGTTCCCCGGCCTGTACGTTAATCCCGCTAATCATCCAGCCAGCCCTCCGATCCAGTTACCGGCAGATGACACCAGATTGTCGGCCTGCGTTTTCAGGTCGCCGTATATGGTCGCGAGCGAGTCATCGACCCGTTTTAGCGAGAGGCTAAACTCAATTTTTCTGGCCGCGCCGTCGCTGAATAATTCGCTGTCCGTGCGGGTCACTTTGTCGATGACATACATGCCGTGGATCATGCCCGTTCCGTCAATCAGCGGCCATGCCCTGCCCTCGTCGGCCATCAGTTCGACAGCCATCAGCGACAGGCGGCCGCCGGTGATTTCGGGATAAAGCACGCCTGAGAGCGTGCGCGTGGTTTCCCCTTCGCCGAGAAACTGATAGGCAGGAGGTTTGCCGATGCGGTCATTTGACGCCCAGCGGTAATCCTTTGAGTACTGCATCGACTGATAAGGCAGCGTGCGGCGCTCAAACACAAATAAACCCAGTACCATTAACATGCTTTAGCCCTCATCCGTCATGGCGCATACTTGAGCGCTGGCGCGCCCGCTCTTCGCGGTCAATTCTGTCGACGGCGTCGCGCAGCTGACGGTCAAGGTCAGTACCCGCTCCGGTGTTACCTGACAGATTGATATTATATTCCCGCTTGCTCTGGTCGATGTAAGACCGGCCTGCAGGAGCCGTCACCGGCTGATAAGCCTGATAGCCGCCATAAGCCGCCGTTGCCGGGATATACCCGCCATTTGGGGTCTTATCCGTTTTCGCGGCGTTCTGGTCGAGGTCGCTCGATTCCTTTTTGATAACCCCAAGCTTTTCCAGCAGCCAGTCAACCTTTCCGCCGAGGAAATTGAAGAGTTTGACGGGGGCCATCAGCGCATTAGCAAGGTCCCGACCAAACTCCACGCCAACATTTTTGCAGCGGTCGAGCGATTCCTGCGTCGCCTTTACCGGCGCAATCAGATTTGTAAACCATTGCCAGATATCTCGCAGCTTGCCCGTCACGGCGTCAAATACCGGTATAAGTGGCGAGAACATTTCACTTAACGGCGCGATGACGGCTTTTAGTCCCTCCCCGACACCCGAGAAAAATGCACCCAGCGGCTCCCAGTATTTACGGATGAGCAGCGCACCCGCAACTATAGCCGCGACCACGGCCACCACAGGCAGACTGATTGCCCCCAGCGCTGCGACAATAGCACTCCCCGAAGTGGTGAAAACCACACTCAGCAGAACGGCAGCGGCGATAATGCCATTAATCCCGGCAATAACCGGCCACGCAATCAGGCCAATCCCGCCGAGCACGCCAACCAGCGCCACCGCACCGGCGGTAACAGTGAAAAGGGTTTTGGTCAGTTCGGGATTTGCTTTCGCCCAGGCAGCGACCTTGCCGAGCATATCGGTCGCGGAAACCGTCAGGCGTCGCAGCGCAGAGTCTTCTTTCTCGAATACCTCGATCTGCAGGTCTTCCCACGCCGACTGGAGGTTTTTTAAATCCCCGTCGAGGTTGTCGGTCTGGATTTTTGCAATCCGTTCCGTGGTTCCCTTCGAATCCCCGATTTGCTGGCGCTTGCTGGCAAGTGAGCCATCACCGGCAGCGGCGACCAGTTTTATCGCCCCCTTCATCGCCTCCTCACCAAAGATGACTTTCAGGTACTCGCCCTGCTCCGCCGTCCCGAGTTTGTTTTTCGCAAAGGACTTGTGAATATCCTTGAGGATTTTCTCGACCGGCAGCATGTTCCCTTTGCCATCGCGGGTCTTCACGCCTAATTCAGCAATCGCATCGACGGCTTTACCCATCGGTGCCTGCAGGCGGTTGAAAATGGCACTTGCCCCGGTCCCGGCCATCGAGCCTTTAATCCCGTTATCAGCCAGAATGCCGAGCATGGCGGTCGTGTCTTCAATACTTGCGCCTGCGGCCTCCGCAATTGGCGCGACGTACTTCATCGCCTCCCCCAGCTCGACCAGACCGGTATTCGATGACGTAAAGCCTTTGGTCATCACATCCGCGACGCGCTCAATCTCAGTAGTCGAAAGGTTAAACGCCGATTGCATGTTGGTAATGATGTCGGCCGCTTCGGCAATATCGACATCAGCCGCAAGGCTCAGGTTGACGGTCGAACCGGTCGCCGCCAGCACGTCGTCAGCTTTATAGCCTGAGCGTGCGAGCGTGGTCTGCGTGCGCGCCACGTCACCCGGCGAAAAGGCCGTGGTCGCACCGATGTCACGCGCCTGTTTGCGAATGGCATCGAGTTTGTCGTCGCTTTTATCAAGCCCGAGGATCGCCTGCGTGCCTGACATCTGCTTATCAAATCCGACACCCGGCGCGATAAAGCGTGACGCCCCGTAAAGCCCGGCAGTCGCCACACCCACGCCGACCATCCCGGCATTGCGCGCCCCGGCGGCGAGCTGTTGCCCGGACTCATAGCGTTTTTTTACCGCGCTCAGTCTGGCCTGTTGCTGACTGACCCGCGCCAGCGCGTCACGCTGACGGTTAAGCTGTGCGGTTGTCTCGCTGATACTGCCTTTCAGACGGCGCTCATCGGCTGACAGTGTGCGGGTGTTTATCCCCGCCTGCGCGAGCTCGGTACGCTGGCGCTGCACGGACTGGCGCAGGCCGTTGTATTTGAGCTGCAGGTCTCCTGCGGATTTCTTCGCCGCCTCCAGCGCGCGCGCCTGTGCCAGTGTCGGGGTCTGCGTATATTTAAACTGGACGGCGAGTGCTGCCGCCTCCTGCTTAGCCTTTTGCAGTGACTGCCCGGTGACGGCGAGCTGTGCGCTGGCTTTCCTGAATCCGTCTATGCGGGACGCCTGCGCATCGAGCTCGCGCAAGGATTTCTGTGAAGTGCGGATGTCGCCAGACAGGGATTTACTGGCGGCCTGGATAGCCTTAAGCGGTCGGCTTGCCCGGTCGACCGCGTTCAGCAGCACCTCAAGTCTGACGTTATTGCTCATGATGGTTTCCGCTACGTTGCAGCGCCTTCTCGCGCCATGTCAGGAGCCCGGTCAGGCTCAGGGAATACAGCTCTGATGGCGGCCAGTGGAATATCACTGCGATATCCGCCATCAGGTCGTCGACCGACAGGTTTTCAGGGAAGGTTAACGATCCGAAGCCGGTGACAAAAAACCGACCACCTTACCGGCGAGCAAAATCAGGTCTGACGCATCAAGGCGAATGATTTCGTGCTCGGTCAGTGAGGGATAAGTCATGCGCGGCAGTACCTTAATCAGCGCATCGACGTCAGAGTTAGCCAGCGAGGCCAGCGACACGCCGCGCAGGGTTCCCGCGTTCGGCTTAGTTAACGTCACCTGCCCGATTTTCTGCTCGCCACGCATCAGCGGGGTATCAAAAACCACCACGTTCGGGTTTACGTTTTCAGTTTCGGTAACGTCGGTTTCATTGATGTTTTTCATCGTGTTCTCTCAATAAAGTTAAGTGACCGGCCAGCCCTGCTGACCGGTTCAGAGGGTTACAGGCCAATCGCCCTGCGATGCTCCGCCAGACGGTCGACGCCGTCGACTTTCAGCACCATGTTGATGACGTCAATCTCGATGACTTCACGGCCATCGATCGTGAGCTGGTAATAGGCGCACTCGGTCGACATTTTGGTCGTCCCGCTTTCGCCCTGTTTGTTCTCGCCGCCGTCGTACTCTTTGTGACGGCCACGCATCACCACCTCAACGGCAGAAATCGCGCCGGTGTCGTCGCGCTGATAAGAGCCGGTAAAGCGCAGCGGGACGCTGTCAGCACCCGGCGAGGCGTACTGCGCCCACAGTTCAACGTCAGGCAGACCGCCGAGCGTCCACTCAAGCGACAGCGCATCGTCATCGAGACCAAGGTCGACTGATACCGAGCCCGGCATCCCGCCGCCGCGATATTTCTCAAGCTTGCGGGTCAGCTTTGGCAGGGTGACGGATTCCACGACGCCCATGTAGCTCAGGCCGTCGTTGAACATGTTCAGATATTTAAGCTTGCGGGGTAATGCCATGTTCTCAGCTCCTTAGCTGTTGACCGATTCCGACAGGTTCACCAGATAGGTATCGGTGATGCGCTGGCGCAGGGTCAGGTTTTCCAGCGGCGGGACGGGGGTGTAGTCGTAATCGATATACAGTTTTCCGACTTTCAGGGTCGCGGTATCGTTCGACTCCGGGTCGTACCAGCACGCGCCATCGACGATATAGCCGTTAGTTTTCAGCTCGCGGAATTTGGCATTGATACCGGACACGATGTCGCGAATAAGCGTCGGGGTAATGGGTTTATCCATCGCCCACGCGTGCGCCTCCGCCATGGTGTCAGCCAGTACCTGCGCCGTGCGGGTGTAGTTCTCAAACAGGAAAAGCGGGTCATCCGAGCAGGTGCGGTTTCCCCAGAACTTGAAGCCGTCATTGCGAATTAGCGTGGTCACACCGGCCTGATTCAGCAGGTTCGCGTCGGTGGCAGGCTCCTGCAAATCCCACGACACCGAGGCGCTGACGCCGGTGACACCATTCACGCCAACGTTTGACAGGGTTTTATGCCAGCCGACCGTCTGGTCGATTTTGGCGCGCAGACCGAGCGCGCGCGCCGTCGCCCAGGCGGTTGAGGTTTCCTTCGCCGTGGTGTCCCACGCCAGAAAATCAGGGAAGATCACCATCAGCTCGCGCTGGCTGAAATTCTTACGATAGGCGATGGCCTCAGAAATGGTTTTGCAGCCCCACGCGCTGATATACCCAAAGGCGCGCAGGCTCTGACAGGTTGAGGCAAGCGCGGTCGCCACTTCCTGAGAATCCAGCCCCGGCACACCGAGAATGCGCGGCTTAACGCCGGTGACGGTTTTCGCCGTGAGCAGCGCTTTCAGGCCGGTGTATTTGCCGTTCTCGTCGGTCGTCCCGATGATATTGGAAATCGTTTGTTTGCGTGCCGCCTCCGGGTCGTCGGGGTCGTCGACACCTTCGGCCACACGCACGGCCACAATGACCGGTTTGCTCTGGTCAGCGATAGCCTGCAGGGAGGTCGCCAGCGTGCCGGTTTTACCCGCCTTACCGATGGCGCTTTGCACGTTAGTAATGAGCACCGGCTCATTCAGGGGAAAGGTTTTCTCGTCAGCATCGCTGGCCGTGCAGACCATGCCGATGATGGCCGTTGAGACGGTGGAAATAGTGCGAACGCCATCGTTAATCTCGATGACCTCGACGCCGTGATGATAGTCGCTCATCCGTTTAACTCCGTGGTTTGGGGTGCAACCATTTTCTGTTGTGCCCTTTCTCCACGCACTTCATCACCATCCGTCTGTCATTCGCACAACAAACAAAAAGCCCTCCGGATGGAGGGCTCAGGTCATGCGGGTAACTCAGGCCATTCTATCGATGGCGCAGCACTGATATCGAGTCGGTTTAACATCACCCGGTAACGCTTCCAGCGGGTGAGCTCGGTCATCTCTTCCCCGGTGGCTATCCCGAGCTCGTCAGCATCCTGCAACGGCGTGACTCTGGCATTCGCTTCCTTCATCAACACGGATCGCGTTTCTTCTGCCCGCGCGATCAACTCTTCAGCTGACGGTTCAGGAGGAACAGACAGCACTGGTGAACCATATTCATTGGAAGAGATAATTTTTCCAGCTCCCTGACCCTCCAGCAAATATAAATACCATCGCTCTGATATCTCTACCGCATCATCCGGCCAGTTCCCCGCCCCCTTATAATCCTCCAGCAGGGAATAAGGATAGAATCCGTTTGTTTTAGCACTATAAAAAAAACGTTCCGACATATTAATACCCCGTTGCGAACCAGTATGAGCCTGAAGCATCACCTGATAAATTCACTGATGAATTATTAAAACTGGTGATAAACCCCCATGGCCTTTCACCGGCAGAGCCTGCATTCCTGACAATGGTGTTTTGCACGTTCAGACAGGCGTTCGGGAAGGCGACAGGGAATGTCACCGTGGCATTTCCAACCGTAGTGGAAGCGTTCTTACCCCACTGGAAAATCATTCCGGTGTTCGTATCTTTGTACCAGCCATTGACCGCTCTGGATGCCGTACTGATTTTCTGGTACCGGGCGTCACTCTCCGCTTTCGTGTAGGCAAAACCCAGCCGGGCGAATGTGCTTTCAGCCAGTGTTTTAGTATAAAAACGCCCGTCAAAATTCGAATAATTGCCGGGGATAATCTGGCCTTTCATTTCAAGCTGGCCGGTACGGGTGTTGATATAGCCCGTCAGCCCATCGCCTGCCGTCAGCGTGCAGTAAAACCCGATGCCGTACCATGATTTGAGAAGCAGGTTGTTACTGGTGAATCCAGCCGCATCATCACCGCCGTAAATACCGGTAGAGCTTCGAACATTAAGACCCGCCTGGAAGGAAACGTCTTTTTTGAAGGCCCCGCCGTTACTCGCGGATACCGCATCGACATCTGACGCAGTGGGTTTATTCGCCGTGTTATAGACCTGCGTCCACGTAACCGATTTTAAGGCGGTATTCACCATACCGGTGTAGTTCTGGTCACGTGAAATAAGCGTCACCCAGTATTGCCCTGTATAAATCAGGGTCGCAAATACGGCAAAACGGGTATTGCCTGAATTTGCTGGCAACCCTACCGTAGGCGAATCAGCCCCTGCACCCAGCGCCGCATAGATATTGCTTGAGGTGATATCAAAAATGCTGTTTAACAAAGTGCCTGAGTTTGGTAACGCCCCGACCTGCTCCGGTGTCGGCGGGTGCTCTGTGTCGAATACCTGCAGCCAGCTCCCCCACACAGCATTCACCTTCGAACGGTGGTACATCGCAGCATTGACCACACCGGCACGAAATCCGATTTGCTGGCCAGCGTTGACGTCATACTGAAACTGATGAATGTTTGCAGGTGCGCCCGAAACCGGACCATGTATACCCTGTGCATTCATCCGGAAATAGCAGTTGTAGTCAGGCTGATTCGCATCAGTCACACTGGGGCCTGACACCGCACCCAGCCCCATCCACCCCACAGGCACCAGACGGCTGGCCGTCGTATCGGTAACAGAGATTGCGACATCAGCACCTGCAGCGGTACCGAGATTTTTTTTAACTGTACTCAGGTCATCGTTGACCGCCTTCACCGCTTTCGGCGTCGCGCCGAGCGTCTCAGACGTGCTGTCGGTCGCACTGCTCAGTTGGACGATACCCTTTTGCTTTGTGGTGGCGTCCTGCGCCGTATATTTCCCTTTAGCGAGATCATACGCCGTCTTGACGGCTTTCGATGTGGCTGCGACGGTCTCAGACGTGCTGTCGGTCGCACTGCTGAGCTGGACAATCCCCTTTTGCGCCGTGGTCGCGTCCTGAGCCGTGTATTTCCCTTTGGCGAGGTCATACGCCGTCCTGACCGCTTTGGGTGTCGCAGCGAGCACCTCAGACGTGCTGTCGGTCGCACTGCTTAACTGTGTGAAGCCCTTTTCTTTCAGCGTGGCGTCAGGATGGCGGCGCGACTGCTCATGCTCCGCGAGTTTATCGTCGACGTAGTCCTGCGTTGCCATCACCATTGAGGAATCGATCGTCAGTTCGACTGACC